>NZ_JACAPM010000024.1:208418-240960 GCF_013385695.1 Pseudomonas sp. D8002 | reverse complement strand
TGCTCTCACATCAGCCTGATATCAGCGCTGCACAATCCGCAGGTTGTTCTGTTCTTTAGGCAGGACACGCTTGGCAATCACGTAGTTCTTGTCCCAGAACGGCTTCTTCAGCGTATCGATGCTCACGGACTTGCCACGACGCGGTGCGTGGATGAAACGGTCGTTGCCCAGGTAGATGGCAACGTGGTTCACCTGGCGGCTCTTCAGTTTGAAGAACAGCAGGTCACCCGGTTTCAAATCCTTGCGCTCAACCTTCAGCCCGTGGCCGGCGGCCATGGCGTTGGAAGTGCGCGGCAAATCCACGGCTTTTACGTCGTTAAACGCATATTTCACCAAACCACTGCAGTCGAACCCTTTACTTGGGCTGCTGCCGCCCCAACGATAAGGAGTACCGAGCACGTTGACGGCACGGCTGAGGACGTTGCTGCTTTGCTTGGTGTTGACGGCCATCAGCCCTGGCGCTGCATTACCGTGGGCCTTGCTCAGTTGAGTCGGGCGCTTCACGGTCAGCTTTACCGATTTGGCGGAGCTGGTGGTGGCGTGAACTTTAGGGGTGAAACCGTTAACGTTGGGAAGTCGTTGCTCACGATTGGTGGCGTGGGCGGCCAGTGGCATTAATAGGCAAATGGTTAGCCATGTCTTGAAAAATGGTCGCATTAGGCGTGGCTCTTTTTGGTTTGCGCGCAACTTTATAACAGCTTTTTGTGTCGTGCTAAGGCCGTTTGTCGACTGAACCCTGGGGTCAAATTCAGGAAAACCGTGACGAATTGCCGCGATTGTCCTACACAAGTCAGGCGGTATAAGGCTTTGAGGGAAGCGAAGATACCATTTGCCGCATGTCGGGCGCCCGTAAAAAAGTCACAAAGAAACCAGAAATATTTATCTATCGAGGCTAAAGAGGTACTCCATGAACACCTATCGACAGGATGTTTCGCAACAAGACACCCACAGCAAGGTGATCGGCTACCTGCTTTGGATTTTCGGTTTTACCGGTGCTCACCGCTTTTATTACGGCAAGCCGGTGACCGGGACGATCTGGTTTTTCACCTTCGGTTTGTTCGGGATTGGCTGGTTGATCGACTTGTTCCTGATTCCGGCAATGGACCGCGAAGCGGACCTGCGATTTACCGCCGGGCCGATCGAGTACAACGTGGCCTGGATTCTGTTGGCGTTCCTGGGTGTGTTCGGTTTGCACCGCATGTATCAGGGCAAATGGATCAGCGGGATCATTTACCTGCTGACCGGGGGCTTGTTCCTGATCGGGGTGCTGTATGACTTCTGGACGCTGAATACGCAGATTTCGATCCGCAATGCCGAGCGCAACGGCGGCCGTTAAGATTTGTGAAGATCCAAATGTGGGAGCGGGCTTGCTCGCGAATGCGATATGTCAGTCGACATCTCTATTGACTGACCCACCGCTTTCGCGAGCAAGCCCGCTCCCACATTTACTGTGCCCACTCTGGATTGGATTCAAGCCTGGTAGCTGATCCGCCCATCCACCAAGGTGTACCGCACAGTCGCCGGCAGGCTATGGCCGATGAATGGGCAGTTTTCACCCTTGGACAGCCAGTGTTCCCCGGCAATCGTGGAGCTGGCCGGATCAAACAGCACCAGGTCCGCCGCCGAGCCCACCGCCAGCTTGCCCGCCGGCAGGCGCAGCGCCTCGGCAGGGCCCGCACTGAGACGCGCCAGCAGGGTCGGCAGGTCCAGCAAACCATCTTCCACCAACGTCATTGCCAGCGGCAGCAACAGCTCGACGCTGCTGATGCCTGGCTCCGTCGCGCCGAACGGCGCCAGCTTGGCATCCCGCTCGTGGGGCTGGTGATGGCTGGAAATCGCCGAAACCACTCCGGACTTCACCGCTGCCCGCAAACCGTCCCGGTCAGCGCGGGTACGCAGGGGCGGCTGCACGTGATACAGGCTGGAGAAGTCGATCAGCGCCTCATCCGTCAGAATCAGCTGATACAGCGCCACATCCGCCGTCACCGGCAATCCGCGGGCTTGGGCCTGAGCGATCAGGGCCACGCCGCGAGCGCTGGTCAGCTGGCTGAAGTGCGCGCGTACGCCGCTTTGTTCCACCAGCAGCAGGTCGCGGGCCAGGGCCACGGTCTCGGCGGTTTCCGGGATGCCCGGCAGGCCGAGGAAGCTCGCGGTGGCGCCTTCGTGGGCCAGGCCGCCTTCGGCCAGGTCACGGTCCTGGGAGTGGAAAATCACGGTCAGGTCGAACGTCGCCGCATATTCCAGCGCACGGCACAGGGTGCGGGTGCTGCGAAAGCTCTCCAGGCCGTTGCCGAAGGCCACGCAGCCGGCGTCGCGCAGGGCGATCAGCTCGGCCAGTTGTTCGCCGTCCAGGCCTTTGCTCAGGGCGCCGATGGGGAACACTTTGCAGTTGCCGGCTTCGCGGGCGCGGTCGAGGATCAGTTCGGTCACCGCCGAGGTGTCCAGCACCGGTTTGGTGTGGGGCGGGCAGCACAGGCTGGTCACGCCACCGGCAGCGGCGGCGCGGGTTTCGCTGGTGATGTTGCCCTTGCGGCTGTAGCCCGGTTCGCGCAGGGCGACGTTCAGGTCAACCAGGCCGGGCGCGGCGATCAGGCCTTTGGCGTCGATGGTTTCGCTGGCGCTGAAGCCTGCGGGTGCGGCGCCGATGGCAATGATCTTGCCGGCTTCCAGGTGCAGATCGGTGACTTGATCCAGGCCGCTGGCCGGATCGATGACTCGGGCGCCGAGAATGCTGAGCTTCACTGGGCGTTCTCCTGCTCGAATTGACGTTGCGCGGTTTGCCCGCTCATGGCCATGGACAACACCGCCATGCGGATGGCGATGCCGTACGTGACCTGGTTGAGAATCACCGACTGCGCGCCATCGGCCACCGCCGACTCAATCTCCACGCCACGGTTGATTGGCCCCGGGTGCATCACGATGGCGTCCGGCTTGGCGCCGGCCAGGCGTGCGGTGGTCAGGCCGAACAGGCGATAGAACTCGCCTTCGCTCGGCAGCAGGCCGCCCGCCATACGCTCGCGCTGCAGGCGCAGCATGATCACCACGTCCACATCCTTGAGGCCCTCGGCCATGTCGGTGTAGACCTTCACGCCGTACTGCTCGATGCCGATCGGCAGCAGGGTCTTGGGGGCGATCACGCGGATGTCCGGGCAACCCAGGGTTTTCAGGGCCAGCATGTTCGAGCGCGCAACCCGCGAGTGCAGGATGTCGCCGACAATGGCCACCGAGAGGTTTTCAAAGCTGCCCTTGTGCCGCCGGATGGTCAGCATGTCGAGCATGCCCTGGGTCGGGTGGGCGTGACGGCCGTCGCCGCCGTTGATGATCGCCACATTCGGGCACACGTGCTCGGCGATGAAGTGCGCAGCACCGGAATCGCCGTGGCGCACCACGAACATGTCGGCCGCCATGGCTTCCAGGTTGCGCAGGGTGTCGAGCAGGGTTTCGCCCTTGCTCGCCGACGAGGTGGACACGTTCAGCGTGATCACGTCAGCCGACAGGCGTTGGGCCGCCAGTTCAAAGGTGGTGCGGGTGCGGGTCGAGTTCTCGAAGAACACGTTGCAGATGGTCTTGCCGCGCAGCAACGGGACTTTCTTCACCGCCCGGCCGCCGACTTCGAGAAACGAGTCGGCCGTGTCGAGGATTTCGGTGAGCAGTTCGCGGGGCAAGCCGTCGAGGGACAGGAAGTGTTGCAGCTGGCCCTGAGCATTGAGCTGCAGCGGGCGCTTGGCATCTAGAGGCGTCATCGCGGGGACTCTTTACAAGGCGGTTTAAAGGGCAAGGTCTTGCAGTTCGAGTTCGAGCGGCGTGGGACCGGACAATTTTACCCGCTGGTGGGCTTCCAGGGACAGGGTGGCGCCGACCACGTCCGGGCTGATCGGCAATTCGCCGGCGTCCAGGTCCAGCAGGCAGACCAGGGTCACGCTGGCCGGGCGGCCGTAGTCGAACAGTTCGTTCATCGCGGCGCGGATGGTGCGACCGCTCATCAGCACGTCATCGATCAGCACCAGGTGCTGGCCTTCGATCTCGAAGGGCAGGGCCGAGGGGCGCACTTGCGGGTGCAGGCCGTTCTGGCTGAAGTCGTCACGGTAGAAAGACACGTCCAGGGTGCCCAGGGGCGAGTCGCTGCCCAGTTCTTCCAGCAGCGCCTGGGCCACCCAGACGCCACCGGTGCGGATGCCGATAAAGCGCGGCTCGCTGATGGCACGGTGTTCCAGGTGCGCCTTGAGGCGGATCGCCATCTGGCTGATCAGGTCGGCGGGATTGGGCAGGCTCATGGGTGCTCCTTCTAGGCCTCGCGCAGGCAAGGTCCGGGCTCAAACGTAAGAAGACGCGGCAAGCCGCGTCAGTCAGGATTCAAATAAAGCGGTGTTTTCATCCAGCCAGCCCTGCAACAGCAGGGCCGCGGCGATGGCATCCACCGGGTTGTCGCGGTAACTGCCTTTCTGCCCGCCACGGTCGCGACGCTCGCCCTTGGCTTCGAACGTGGTCAGGCGTTCGTCGTGGGTATAGAAGGGCAGGTTGTAGCGGCCGTTCAGGCGGCGGGCGAACTTTTCGGCCCGCAGGCACATCTCGCTCGGGGTGCCGTCCATGTTCAGCGGCAGGCCGACCACCACGGCGTCGGGCTTCCACTCCTTGATCAGGGCTTCGACCTGGTTCCAGTCCGGCACGCCGTTCTGGGCCTTCAGGGTGCACAGCTCGCGGGCCTGGCCGGTAATCACCTGGCCGACGGCGACGCCGATCTGTTTGGTGCCGTAGTCGAAACCGAGGATCAGACGCAAGGCCATCAGGCGTGCCCCGCCTGGCTGGTCAGCAGGCTGAGGTTGATCCGCAGCTTGGCGGCGGCCGCTTCCAGGCGCAGTTCGCTGGGGGTGTTGAACAGGATGTCGGCGTCGAACGGGCAGGTCAGCCAGGCATTGCTCGCCAGCTCCGCCTCCAGTTGCCCGGCTTCCCAGCCGGCGTAGCCGAGGGTGATCACACTTTGATCAGGCCCCACGCCGTCGGCAATCGCGAACAGGACGTCCTGGGACGTGGACAGGGACAACCCTTCAAGGTCCACGGTCGCCTGGAATTTCGGCCCGGTGGGGTGCAGCACAAAACCCCGGTCCGTCTGCACCGGCCCGCCGATGTAGATCGGTACGTGCTGGCAGCTGGCGGGTGGGTCGATGTCCGGGCGCAGTTGCTCGAGGATATCGGCCAGGTTGAGGTCTTGCGGGCGGTTGACCACCAACCCCATCGCACCATTGGCGGTGTGCTCGACGATGTAGGTCAAGGTCTGCGCAAAGTTCGGGTCGGCCATATGGGGCATGGCGATCAGGAATTGGTGCTTGAGGTAGGTCGGGCTGACATTTTTCATGTCCGCTAGTGTGGCGTTGGAGGGGCGAACTGACAAGCTGAGGATGCGCAGGAAATCACCGCCAGCATCAATTGCTCGACAGCCGATCACCCTTGGCAAAGCGCCAGGTGCGAATGATTTCCAGGCGGTCGATGTCGTTCAGGTCCCCGGTAAACGGCGCAAAAGGCGCCGCCAGGCGCACGATGCGTTGCGCTGCCTGGTCCAGCAGCGGTTGGCCGGAGGACTCCAGCACCTGCACCTCGTACAAGGTGCCGTCGCGGTTGATCGACACCAGCAGTCGCAAATTGCCGTAGATCTGCTGGCGACGGGCTTCGTCCGGGTAGTTCAGGTTGCCGATGCGCTCGACCTTCTTGCGCCACTCATCCTTATACCAGGCGCCTTTGTCGCGCATGGTGGAGGCGGCGTTGAGGCGGTAGATCCGCGGGCGCTTGGCGTACAGCTGTTGTTCGTGGGCCAGTTCGGCTTCCAGGCTGGAGATCTCACTGGAGAGTTGCGAGCTGTCAAAAGTCGGGGCCGGCGGGGCCGGCGTGGGTTCGGTCTTGGCCTTTTCGCGCTGGGTCGGGGCTTTTTGCGGCTTGGGCGCCACGGTGGTGACCGCCGCCTTGGGTGCGGCCTGTTTCACCTCCGGCTTGGGCGCCGGCGGTGGCGTGACCTTATTGACCTTGTTGTCCTGGAATGGCGCGACTTCAGTGGTCTTGGGCACGGCCTTCTTGTCGAGGGTGCCGCTGCCTTGCTGATTGTCCTGGGCGAGAAAGTCGGCCTTTTCGGGCTTCTTTTCGCTTTTGAACGTGGCGAGGGTGATTTCCAGGGTCTTGGTGATCTGCTTGGGTTCGGCAAAGGTGAAACCCAGGCCGAGGATCAGCGCCAGGTGAATCAACGCCGCCAGAAACAGGGTAAATCCGAGCCGATCAGCCGGGCGCACGCCGCTGTGGGAGAGTTCGGGGGGCAGATCGGACGGGAGCGTCATGACAAGAAAACCAACATCGCGCGTTTCACAGGTGGCGCATGATAACGCAATGTTGGTTTGTGTCCGGCTGTTCTATGTCACTTGGCTTGTAGCTTGGCGGCAATCGCAGCCATCAGCATTTCGCCGATGTTCGTGCCAAATGCGTTGTCGATCTCGCGAATACAGGTCGGGCTGGTGACGTTGATTTCGGTGAGGTTCTCGCCGATTACGTCCAGTCCTACGAACAGCAGGCCTTTTTCGCGCAGGGTCGGGCCGACTTGGGCTGCAATCCAGCGATCCTTGTCCGTCAGCGGGCGGGCTTCACCCCGGCCACCGGCGGCCAGGTTGCCGCGGGTCTCGCCGGCGGCCGGAATGCGCGCCAGGCAGTAAGGCACCGGCTCGCCGTCGATCATCAGGATGCGCTTGTCGCCGTCCTTGATCGCCGGAATGTAGGCCTGGCCCATGATCTGCTGGGTGCCCAGCGCAGTCAGGGTCTCCAGGATCACCGACAGGTTCGGGTCGCCGGCGCGGTGGCGGAAGATCGAGGTACCGCCCATGCCGTCCAGCGGCTTGAGGATCACATCGCCGTGCTTGGCGGCGAATTCGCGCAGCACATCGGCGCGGCGGCTGACCACGGTCGGCGGCGTGCATTGCGGGAACAGCGTGGCGAACAGCTTTTCATTGCAGTCGCGCAGGCTCTGGGGCTTGTTGACGATCAGCACGCCCGCGCGCTCGGCCTGCTCCAGCAGGTAGGTGGAGTAGACGAACTCCATGTCGAACGGCGGATCCTTGCGCATCAGGATCACGTCGAGGTCGCTCAGGGGGCTGTCGATTTCGTCTTGCAGCTCGAACCACTTCTCGGGGTTGGCAAACACCTGCAGGGGACGCATCCGCGCCCGCGCTTCACCGTCGCCCTGGTAAAGGTCCGGCTGCTCCATATAGAACAGGCTCCAGCCGCGGGCCTGGGCGGCCAGCAGCATGGCCAGCGAGCTGTCCTTTTTATAGGAAATGCTGGCGATAGGGTCCATGACAATGCCGACGCGAACGCTCATGGGGGATTTCCTCTAGCAAATAAGGGCGCATAAAAGTGGCGTCAGAGTGGCGCTGCGGCTGTTGTGGGTCAAGGAAAAACCACCACGCGGGTCGGCCGATAGATTGCGTTCTGAGACTGTGCTAAAAAGGCTGCCATGGCACATCAGCCCTTGAATTCCGAGGCTTTTGGCGCTCGTCCTGTGCAACATCAGGCAGTACACACCGAAAACCTATTCGCTGTGGCGATGGTAGAGCAGATATGGAACAGCATTCCAACGCCTTGAAAGTGATGGTGATCGACGATTCGAAAACGATTCGCCGCACGGCCGAAACACTGTTGAAGAACGTAGGGTGCGATGTCATCACGGCCATCGACGGTTTCGATGCCCTGGCCAAGATTGTTGACCATCATCCACACATTATCTTTGTCGACATCATGATGCCGCGCCTGGATGGCTATCAGACCTGCGCGCTGGTGAAGAACAACCCGGCGTTCAAGTCGATCCCGGTAATCATGCTGTCCTCCAAGGATGGTCTGTTCGACAAGGCCAAGGGGCGCATCGTCGGCTCTGATCAGTTTTTGACCAAGCCTTTCAGCAAGGAAGAACTGCTGAGCGCGATCAAGGCCTATGTACCGGGCTTCGCCGCAGTAGAACAAGCACACTGACGGGGGCCCCACGAGGGCTTGCGTCTACTAGATAAGTGGGGAAAACCATGGCACGTGTTCTGATCGTCGACGATTCGCCGACTGAAATGTACAAACTGACCGAAATGCTCGAAAAGCACGGTCACACCGTCCTCAAGGCCCAGAACGGCGGCGATGGCGTTGCGCTGGCCCGTCAGGAAAAGCCGGATGCGGTGCTGATGGATATCGTGATGCCGGGCCTCAATGGCTTCCAGGCCACCCGTCAGTTGACCAAAGATGCCGAGACCAGCCACATCCCGGTGATCATCATCACCACCAAGGATCAGGAAACCGACAAGATCTGGGGCGAGCGCCAGGGCGCCAAGGATTACCTGACCAAGCCCGTGGACGAAGAAACCCTGATCGCTACCCTGAACAAGGTGCTGGCCGGCTGACGGCACGTTCCCATGACCGAGTCGCAAACCGCCTTCGAGCTGCTGCTGGACATCGACCGCCGCTGCCGCTTGCTGGCTGCCGACCTGCCGTCCCAGGAAACCCGGCTGCTCAGCTGGAGCGGGATCGGGTTTCGCCTGGGCGAACACTGGTACGTGGCGCCCATGGGCGAGGTGGCGGAAGTGCTGCACGAACCGCGCTGTACCTTGATGCCCGGGGTCAAGCCGTGGATCAAGGGCGTGGCCAACCTGCGCGGGCGCTTGCTGCCGGTGATGGACCTGGGCGGTTTCCTTGGCCTTGAGCTGTCGGTGGCGCGCAAACAACGGCGGGTGCTGGTTGTGGAGTATCAGGACGTGTTTGTCGGCCTGTTGGTGGACGAGGTGGTGGGCATGCAGCATTTCGCACAAGACGCGTTGTCGACGAGCACCGCAGGCGGCGCGCCGTTTATCCAGGGCCAGTTCGACGGCGACCAGCTGTGGCAGGTCTTCAGCCCCTTCGCCCTGGCCCAGGCTCCAGGTTTCATGGATGTCGCCGCATGAGTACCGTCACCCCGGTCAAACCCCAGGAAGCCTCCCGCAGCCGCTCGCAGATCATCGTGCTGTTTATCGCGCTGATCGTGTTCATCATGCTGCTGTTCGCCAACTTCGCGTACCTCAACACCCAGTCTACCTACGACAAACAGTACATCGGCCACGCCGGTGAGCTGCGGGTGCTGTCCCAGCGCATCGCCAAGAACGCCACCGAGGCTGCCGCCGGCAAGGCGGCGGCGTTCAAGCTGCTGGGGGATGCGCGCAACGATTTTGCCCAGCGCTGGGGTTACCTGAAAAAAGGCGACCCGGCCACCGGCCTGCCCGCTGCACCCACCGCCGTGCGTGCAGAAATGCGCGCCGTGCAGACCGACTGGGAAGCGCTGCTGAAAAACGCCGATGCGATTCTGGCCAGCGAGCAAACGGTGCTGTCGTTGCATCAAGTGGCCGCGACCCTGGCGGAAACCGTTCCGCAGTTGCAGATGGAGTCGGAAAAGGTTGTCGATATTCTGCTGCAACGCGGCGCACCGGCCAGCCAGGTAGCGTTGGCCCAGCGCCAGTCATTGCTGGCCGAACGCATCCTGGGGGCGGTGAACACCGTGCTGGCGGGGGACGAGACTGCCGTGCAGGCCGCCGATGCCTTCGGCCGCGATGCCAACCGTTTCGGCGTGGTGCTCAGCGGCATGCTCAACGGCAATCCCGGGCTGCGCATCACCCAGGTTGAAGACCACGACGCTCGCGCCCGGTTGGCGGAAATTTCCGAGCTGTTCGAATTCGTTTCGGGCTCCGTGGACGAAATCCTCGAAACCTCGCCGCAGCTGTTCCAGGTGCGCGCCTCGGCGAGCAATATCTTCAACCTGTCGCAAACCCTGCTGGACGAAGCCTCGCACCTGGCCACCGGCTTTGAAAACCTGGCGGACGGGCGCACTTTCGACACCATCGGCGGCTACGTGCTGGGCTTGCTGGCGCTGGCCTCGATCATCCTGATCGGCCTGGTGATGGTCCGCGAGACCAACCGCCAGTTGCGGGAAACCGCCGAGAAGAACGAGCGCAACCAGAACGCGATCATGCGCCTGCTGGATGAGATTGAAGACTTGGCCGACGGCGACCTGACCGTCACCGCCTCGGTCACCGAAGACTTCACCGGCACCATTGCCGACTCCATCAACTATTCCGTGGACCAACTGCGCGACCTGGTGGCCACCATCAACCTCACTGCCGGCCAGGTGGCTGGTGCGGTGCAGGACACCCAGGCCACCGCCATGCACCTGGCCCAAGCGTCGGAGCATCAGGCACAGCAGATTGCCGAAGCCTCTACGGCGATCAACCAGATGGCCCAGTCCATCGACCAGGTGTCGGCCAACGCCGCCGAATCTTCGGCAGTGGCCGAGCGTTCGGTAGAGATTGCCAACAAGGGCAACGAGGTGGTGCACAACACCATCCACGGCATGGACAACATCCGCGAACAGATTCAGGACACCGCCAAGCGCATCAAGCGGCTGGGGGAATCGTCCCAGGAAATTGGCGACATCGTCAGCCTGATCGATGACATCGCCGAGCAGACCAACATCCTCGCGCTCAACGCCGCGATCCAGGCGAGCATGGCCGGTGATGCCGGGCGTGGTTTTGCGGTGGTGGCCGATGAGGTACAGCGCCTGGCTGAGCGCTCTTCAGCGGCGACCCGACAGATCGAAACCCTGGTGCGAGCGATCCAGACGGATACCAACGAAGCCGTGATTTCCATGGAGCAGACCACCACCGAAGTGGTGCGCGGTGCGCGGCTGGCCCAGGACGCCGGGGTAGCGCTGGAAGAGATCGAAGGCGTGTCGAAAACCCTGGCGGCATTGATCCAGAGTATCTCCAACGCGGCGCAGCAGCAGACGTCGTCGGCGGGGCAGATTTCCCTGACGATGAACGTGATCCAGCAGATCACCACTCAGACTTCGTCGGGCTCTACGGCCACTGCCGAGAGCATCGGCAACCTGGCAAAAATGGCCAGTCAGTTGCGGCGGTCGGTGTCGGGGTTCACCTTGCCGGCGGTGAAGCGGGTGGATGAGTGAAATGCGCCCTCGAAAACACCGAAAAGCAAATGTGGGAGCGGGCTTGCTCGCGAATGCGGTGTGTCAGTCGCCGACGCTTTGTCTGACCCACCGCATTCGCGAGCAAGCCCGCTCCCACAGTTGATCTCCTTTGTTTTGAGATCGGTGTACGCATGACCCAGCACTACCAGCAACTCATGAATTCAGACGGGAGCGGTTATGGTTGATCGGCACGACTACGTGGCCCTCGAATGGGTCAAGGGCGAAATTGCCGAAACCCTGAAACAGGCCCGTTCGGCGCTGGACGCCTATGTTGAAGAAAGCAGCAGCGAGGCCATCGGCCAGTGCCTGGAATGCATCCATCAGGTGCATGGCAGCCTGCTGATGGTCGAGTTCTACGGCGCGGCCCTGTTCGCTGAAGAAATGGAACAACTGGCCCTCGCCCTGCAAGGCGCGCGCGTCAGCCAGCGCGACGAAGGCATTCGCCTGCTGCAACAGGGCCTTGGCCAACTGCCGCTGTACCTCGACCGCGTACACAGCGCCCGGCGCGACCTGCCCCTGGTAGTGCTGCCGCTGCTCAACGACCTGCGCAGCGTGCGCGGCGAAAGCCTGCTCTCGGAAACCAGCCTGTTCAGCCCGCAACTGCTGGTGATCCCGCCGCTGCCCGAAGACGCCCTGGCCCAGCGCACGCCAGAGGATTTCCCCGAACTGCTGCGCCAGTGGCGGCAGATGCTGCAACAGGCACTGGTCGGTTTGCTGCGCGAAGACCACGGCCCCAGCAACCTGGAAGACATGGCGCGGGTCTTCGCCCGCCTCGAAGCCCTGTGCCATGGTGCGCCGCTGTTACCGTTGTGGCAGGTGACCTCGGCGCTGGTGGAAGGCATGCTCATTGGCGTGGTTGCCAACAGCCCGGCGTTGCGCAGTTTGCTCAAGGCCTGCGACAAGCAACTCAAGCGCCTGCTGATCCAGGGCATCAACGGCATCAACACCCCGGCCCCGGATGAGCTGCTCAAGAGCCTGTTGTTCTACGTCGCCAAAGTCACCCGACCGACTCCACGGATGCAAAGTTTGAAAGAACGTTATGGCCTCGATGAAGCTTTGCCCGACAGCGCCGTGGTGGACGCCGAACGCGCCCGCCTGGCCGGCCCGGACCGCGACGCGATGGGCTCGGTGCTCGGCGCGTTGTGCGAGGAGCTGGTGCGGGTCAAGGAACGCCTGGACCTGTTCGTACGCAGCGACCGTCAGCACGCCTCGGACCTTGAGGCGTTGCTGGCGCCGCTGCGGCAGATCGCCGATACCCTCGCCGTATTGGGCTTCGGCCAGCCGCGCAAAGTGATCATCGACCAACTGGCGGTGGTACTCGGCCTGGCCCAGGGGCAGCGCGAACCCAACGATGCGGTATTGATGGACGTTGCCGGTGCGTTGCTCTACGTCGAGGCCACGCTGGCCGGGATGGTCGGCACTGTCGAGCCGGAGCGCCGCGAAGAAAGCCGCCTGCCTACCACCGACCTGACGCAGATCCACCACCTCGTCATCCGCGAATCCTGCCAGTGCCTGACCCAGGCCAAAGAGCTGGTGATCGACTGCATCGAGGCTCACTGGGACATCCAGCGCCTGGAGTCGCTGCCCGAGTTGCTGACCCAGGTGCGCGGCGCGCTGGCGATGATTCCGCTGCCCCGCGCGGCGAGCCTGATGCGTGGCTGCAATGACTACGTCAACGAGCAACTGATGGTCGGCGACGCCGCGCCTTCCGAGGCGCAGCTTGAGCATTTTGCCGATGTGCTCACCAGCCTCGAGTACTACCTGGAACGCATGCTCCAGGACCACGACGCCCCGGGCGAACGGGTGCTGGAAGTCGCCGCTGAAGGCCTGGCCGCGCTGGGCTATTTGCCGGCCGAAAAACCCTGGCGCCAGGCACTGCTTGAGCAGGGTGATACGCCCACGGAGCAAACCCCGTTCCTCGCCGATGCGTTGGCCAGCCCCACCTCGCGCCTCAACCCGCCGGCACTCCAGCGTCCCGGCAGCCTGCTGCCGCCGCCCGCCGGTGAAGAAGCCATCGATGATGAACTGCGGGAAGTCTTCCTCGAAGAAATCGCCGAAGTCCTCGATGTGCTGCATCGCTATGTGCCCGCCGGCACCGCCAGCCTGGAAGACAAGGCCACCCTGAGCGAAATGCGCCGCGCCTTCCACACCTTGAAAGGCAGTGGCCGCATGGTGCGCGCCCTGGTGTTGGCAGAGCTGGCCTGGGCCGTGGAAAACCTGCTCAACCGCGTGCTGGAGCGCAGCGTCGCGCCGGGCCCGGATGTGCAAGCAGTGCTGGATGACGTGTTGGAATTGCTGCCGGAGCTGATCACCGATTTTGCCGACAATGCCCAGCGCCAGCGCGATGACGTAGACGAACTGGCGGCGCGGGCGCACGCCTTGGCCAGCCGTGTCGAACCGTCGGCCACAGACCCGGCCGCCCTGGACCCGCAGTTGCTGGAAATCTTCCGCAACGAAGCCCAGAGCCACCTCGACAGCCTCAACCACTTCCTGCAACAGGCCACCGAGCACCTGCCGCTGCAAGTCAGTGATGAACTGCAACGCGCACTGCACACCCTCAAAGGCAGCGCCTATATGGCCGGTGTGTTGCCCATCGCCGAACTGGCGCGCCCGCTGGATCACCTGACCCGCGAATACAAGGCCCACCGCCTGCCGCTGGACCTGGATGAAATCGAATTGCTGCTGGAGGCCGAGGCGTTGTTCCAGCGCGGCGTGCGCCAGTTGGACAGTGACCCTCACGCGGCCATCAATGGTGCAGCAGGGCTGATCGAGCGCACGCAAAACCTGCTGAACAGCCAGCTTGAAGCCTTGCTGAATGCGCCCAACACCGGCCTGCGGATCAAGCGCGACCCGCAGTTGATCGCCAACTTCCTGGCCCAGGGCATGGACATCCTGCTGGACGCCGAAAGCCTGCTGCGCCGCTGGCAGCAGCACCCCGGCGAACGCCAGGAACTGAGCGCGCTGCTGGACGAACTGACCACCCTCGGCGAAGGCGCGCACCTCGCCGACCTGCACTCGATGGACGAACTGTGCGAAGCCTTGCTCGACCTCTACGGCGCAGTGGAAGAAAACAGCCTGGCGGTCAGCGAGCGCTTCTTCCACGAGGCCGAACAGGCCCACGAAGCCCTGATCAACATGCTCGACCAACTGGCCGCCGGCCAGGAAATCAGCGCGGCGCCGGCCCGGGTACGCGCCCTGCGCGAGCTGCTGGATGAAGGCCTCGACCCGTCCGCCACCGGCCTGATCAAGACCGACGGCAGCCGCGCGCTGAGCATCTCCGAGCTGGGCGCCGCTACGGCGAAGCTCGATCAGGGTTTTGCGGTGGATGACGAAATCGTCGAGATCTTCCTTGAGGAAGCGGTGGACATCCTCGACAGCGCCGGCCAGTCCTTGAAGCGTTGGCTGCTGGACCCGGATAACGCAGCGCCGCTGTCATCGTTGCAGCGGGATTTGCACACCCTCAAGGGTGGCGCGCGCATGGCTGAAATCGGCGCGGTGGGCGACCTGGCCCTTGAGCTGGAAAACCTTTACGAAGGTTTGGTGGACCGGCGCTACAGCTATTCCAGCGAGCTGGCCAATGTGTTGATGGCCAGTCATGAGCGGCTGGCGCTGTTGCTTGAGCAACTGCAACACCAGCAACCGTTGAGCGACTCCTCCGACCTGATCAGCCACTTGCGTGAGTTGCGCCAAGGCACCGGACAAGCGGCGCCCGCAGCGGCCGCCGAAGTCGAGACGCCGGGCAGTGATCCCGAGCTGCTGGATATCTTTCTCGAAGAGGCCGCCGACATCCTCGACAGCTCCGGCGCCGCGCTGTTGCGCTGGCAGGCCGAGCCGAAAAATCGCCAGGAAGTCGAGACACTGCTGCGCGACCTGCACACCCTCAAGGGCGGCGCTCGCATGGTCGAGATCGGCCCGATTGGCGACCTGGCCCATGAGCTGGAGTTTCTCTATGAGGGCTTGTCGGCAGGTTTGCTGGCGCCCTCGGCGGAGCTGTTCGCCTTGCTGCAAGGCTGCCACGACCGCCTGGCGCAGATGATCGATGCGGTGGCGGCGGGAATGCCGGTGGGCTCGGTGGACCTGCTGATCGAGCGCATCAAGAGCCTGGTGCGTCCGGCTGAAGTGACGGACGCACCGCTGGCGTTGACGGCAACCAAAACCGAGGCGGTGCCGGCCAGCGATCCGGCCGCCGACATGGTGAAGATCTCTGCCGACTTGCTGGATGACCTGGTCAACCTGGCGGGTGAAACTTCGATCTTCCGTGGGCGTATCGAGCAGCAGGTCAACGATGCGAGCATCGCCCTCAACGAGGTGGAAACCACCATCGAGCGTATGCGCGATCAACTGCGCCGCCTCGACACCGAGACCCAGGGCCGCATCCTCAGCCGCCAGCAGGCCGAGGCCGAACGCCTGGGCTACGAAGAATTCGACCCGCTGGAAATGGACCGCCATTCCCAGTTGCAACAACTGTCCCGGGCCTTGTTCGAATCGGCTTCCGACCTGCTCGACCTCAAGGAAACCCTCGACCGCCGCAACCAGGACGCCCACAACCTGCTGCAGCAACAGGCGCGCATCAACACCGAGTTGCAGGAAGGCCTGATGCGCACGCGCATGGTGCCCTTCGAACGCATGCTGCCACGGCTTAAACGCATCGTGCGGCAGGTGGCGGGCGAGCTGGGCAAGGACGTGGAATTTATCGTCGGCAATGCCGAAGGCGAGATGGACCGCAACGTGCTGGAGCGCATGGTCGCGCCGCTGGAACACATGCTGCGCAACGCCGTCGACCACGGCCTGGAATCCCGCGATGCACGATTGCTGGCCGGTAAACCCGAGAAAGGCCGCATCACCCTTGACCTGACCCACGAAGGCGGCGACATCGTTTTCGACATGCGCGACGACGGCGCCGGCGTGCCGCTTGAAGCTGTGCGGCGCAAGGCGATCAAGCGTGGCTTGCTCGACCCCAGCCTGGAAATCAGCGACCGCGACGTGTTGCAGTTCATCCTGCAACCGGGGTTTTCCACTGCCGAAAAAATCACCCAGATTTCCGGGCGTGGCGTGGGCATGGACGTGGTGCATGAAGAAGTGCGCCAGCTGGGCGGCTCGATGGTCATCGACTCGACGCCGGGAGAGGGCGTGCACTTTCGCATTCGCCTGCCGTTCACCGTGTCGGTCAACCGGGCGATGATGGTGCAGTGTGCCGACGATCAATACGCGATCCCGCTGAACACCATCGAAGGGCTGGTGCGGGTCATGCCCCATGAGCTGGAAGGGCACTATCAGCAGGACCCGCCGCGCTACGAATACGCCGGCCAACGCTATGAACTGTTCTACCTCGGCGACCTGCTGCACACCGTCGGCCGGCCGAACCTGCTGGGCCAGTACCAGCCGCTGCCGGTGCTGCTGGTGCAATGCAACGAACGGCGCGTGGCGGTGCAAGTGGACGCCATGGCCGGCACCCGGGAGATCGTGGTCAAGGGCCTGGGGCCGCAGTTTGCCGGGGTGAAGGGCGTGTCTGGCGCAACCATCCTTGGCGATGGCCGCGTGGTGCTGATCATCGACCTGATGGCGCATATCCGCGCCCGGCCACCGGCGTTGCCGGCCCAGGCGGCGGACGCTCCGTTGATCCTCAACGACCCGCTGAAAAAGCGCCCGCTGCTGGTGCTGGTGGTGGACGACTCGGTCACCGTGCGCAAAGTCACCAGCCGCCTGCTGGAGCGCAACGGCATGAACGTGCTCACCGCCAAGGACGGCATCGACGCCATGGCCGTGCTGGAAGAGCACACCCCGGACCTGATGCTGCTCGACATCGAAATGCCGCGCATGGACGGCTTCGAAGTGGCCATCCAGGTGCGCGACGACCCGCGGCTGATGCGCATGCCCATCATCATGATCACCTCCCGCACCGGGCAAAAACACCGTGATCGTGCGATGGCGATTGGCGTCAACGACTACCTCGGCAAGCCTTATCAAGAGTCGGTGCTGCTGGAAAGCATCGCTTACTGGAGCAAGTCCCGTGCTTGATCACCGCGCAACTCAACTCACCGGCTTGCTGCTGCCATTGGCCGACCGTCACCTGTTGTTGCCCAACGTCGCCGTGGCCGAGCTGATCGACTTCCAGCGCGGCGAACCGGCCAGTGATGCGCCGCCGTGGTATTTGCGGCAGGTTACCTGGCGGGATCGGCAGTTGCCGTTGATCAGCTTTGAGGCCGCGTGTGGCGAGTCGGGCGTGGTGGGAGAGCGGGCGCGGATTGTGGTGTTGAACACCCTCGGAGGACGGCCGACGTTGAAGTTTATTGCGTTGGTGATCCAGGGGATTCCGCGTTCGTACAAGCTCGATAGCCAGTTGAGTTATGTGGACGTGCCGTTGTGCCCGCTGGAGTTGGCGGCGGTGCAGGTGGGGGAGCATGTGGCCAGGGTGCCGGACTTGATGGGATTGGAGGCGTTGTTGGTCGAGGCCGGATTGGCCTGAGCTACACATGTTGATGATCGTTCCCACGCTCCGCGTGGGAATGCAGCCTCGGACGCTCTGCGTCCAGCTGGCGATGCAAGGCTTAAGTCTCGCGCTGTGGTGACGCGGAGCGTCACGGGATGCATTCCCACGCAGAGCGTGGGAACGATCGCATCGGCGTGCGCTTTACGGTCGGATTTTTCCTGCAACCTCTCGCGCTGTGCATGAACTTGTTGTGCCATGTGATCGCGCCTAGTCTTCGTGCGTCATCGCAAAAAACGGTGACACGGACGTGCAAGTCCGACGAAACTGTTTAGGCGTACAAACGCCCAGCCATTCAACGGGCGTTTTTTGTGCTCGCTGCTTTATGGCGGCTGCGCGCAGGAGGTCTTCGGACCTGCTGGGTGTCCTAAACAGGCCCGGTCTTGCACACCTGCGCACGGTCGCCACCCTTATTCGCGTGCAAGCGAACGGTGGCGCTCCTTACTCATCTGTTTAGGAGTTTCATCATGTTCAAACCTACCCCCAATCCGCCCCACAACGCTGAAATCGAACACCGCAAACTCCAGGCCGCCGCCGAGCGTGCCATGGATCATTACTTTCCGACTTCCGCTTCATCGTCACTCTTTACCGTCACGCCCTCTCAATCCACCGAAGCCCTGCTGGCCAACGCTTCTGAAACCTTTGCCTCACTCAACGCCCTGACTTCCAACCTGGCCTTTGAATTGGAAGGTTCCCAGCGCGGCGTGGTGCTGGCCATTCAGCAGATGAGTGAGCTGGGGCAGTTACTGGTTGATCAGGCGTTGGAGCAGGTGAGCCCAGCGGCGATGTGACGAAGTGGGATCGGTCCCAAAAAGGGACTGATCGTTCCCATTTTGGGACTTCTGCGCACGTTCTCCCGAACAGCGCTGAGCAAATGTGGGAGCGGGCTTGCTCGCGAATGCGGTGTGTCAGTACCCGATTTATCAACTGACCCACCGCATTCGCGAGCAAGCCCGCTCCCACATTTGAACTGTGTTGAGCCCGAGCCTCAGCGTTTGCTAATGAACCATTACTCCAATCGTAACGGTTCACCGCCCAGCTTGATTGATGCCCCCCCAATACCCTCCTAAGGTACAGCCCACGACAGCAAATCCCGTGGAGCGACCATGACAACAACAACTTCCCCCGACTCGCGCTGGACGCGGCGGCGCGATGAGAAGCAGCGCCGCCTCGCATTGGTGCGATCCTTCGCCGATGGCGCCGTGCTCCCCAGCGAGCGCATTGTCGAAGCCCTGGAAGCCCTGATCCTCCCCGGCGACCGCGTGGTTCTGGAAGGCAACAACCAGAAGCAGGCCGATTTCCTCTCGCGCTCCCTGGCCAAGGCCGACCCCGCCAAGCTCCACGACCTGCACATGATCATGCCCAGCGTCGGCCGCTCCGAGCACCTGGACCTGTTTGAAAAGGGCATCGCCCGCAAGCTGGATTTCTCCTTTGCCGGCACCCAGTCCCTGCGCATCAGCCAGTTGCTGGAAGACGGCCTGTTGGAAATCGGCGCGATCCACACCTACATCGAACTCTACGCACGGCTGGTGGTGGACCTGATCCCCAACGTGGTCCTGTCGGCCGGTTTCATGGCCGACCGCGCCGGCAATATCTACACCGGCCCGAGCACCGAAGACACACCCGCGCTGATCGAGCCGGCCGCCTTCAGCGATGGCATCGTCATCGTCCAGGTCAACCAACTGGTGGATGACGTCACCGACCTGCCGCGCGTCGACATCCCCGCGAGCTGGGTCGATTTCGTGGTGGTCGCTGACAAGCCCTTCTACATCGAACCACTGTTCACCCGCGATCCACGCCACATCAAGCCCGTGCATGTGTTGATGGCGATGATGGCGATCCGCGGCATCTATGAAAAACACAACGTTCAGTCGCTGAACCATGGCATCGGTTTCAACACCGCCGCCATCGAATTGATCCTGCCGACCTACGGTGAATCCCTGGGCCTGAAGGGCAAGATCTGTCGCAACTGGACCCTCAACCCGCACCCAACCCTGATCCCGGCCATCGAAAGCGGCTGGGTCGAAAGCGTTCATTGCTTCGGCACCGAACTGGGCATGGAAAACTACATCGCCGCCCGGCCGGATGTGTTCTTCACGGGTCGCGACGGCTCGCTGCGTTCCAACCGGATGTTCTGCCAACTGGCCGGCCAATACGCGGTGGACCTGTTTATCGGCGCCACCTTGCAGGTCGATGGGGACGGGCATTCCTCCACCGTCACCCGTGGCCGCCTCGCCGGCTTTGGCGGTGCGCCGAACATGGGCCACGACCCGCGCGGTCGCCGCCACGGCACACCCGCCTGGCTCGACATGCGCCACGACGACGCTCCCGAGGCCTTGCTCGAACGCGGCAAAAAGCTCGTGGTGCAGATGGTCGAGACCTTCCAGGAAGGCGGCAAACCCACCTTTGTCGAAACCCTCGACGCGGTGGAAGTCGCCCGCAAAAGCGGCATGCCCCTGGCGCCGATCATGATCTACGGCGACGACGTCACGCACCTGCTCACCGAAGAAGGCATCGCCTACCTGTACAAGGCCCGCTCCCTGGAAGAGCGCCAGGCGATGATCGCCGCCGTGGCCGGGGTGACCGCCATCGGCTTGCGCCACAACCCCAAGGACACCGCACGCATGCGTCGCGAAGGCCTGATCGCGCTGCCCGAAGACCTCGGCATCCGCCGCACCGACGCTACCCGCGAGTTGCTGGCCGCCAAGAGCGTGGCCGATCTGGTGGAGTGGTCCAGTGGCTTGTACAACCCGCCCGCCAAGTTCAGGAGCTGGTAAATGCACGCACTCAAACTGCACGACCTGACACTGGCCGAACGCCTGGCCGACATGGCCGTCGACGCGTTGATCGATGAGGCAGACCTGTCGCCGAAACCCGCCCTGGTAGACCGTCGCGGCAACGGCGCCCATACCGATTTGCACCTCGGCTTGATGCACGCCTCGGCGCTGTCGCTGTGGCCGGCGTTCAAGGAAATGGCCGAGGCCGCTGTCGAATTTGGCGAAGTCGGTTTGCCCCTGCGTGAAGCCCTCGGGCGCATCGGTCGCGAAGGTGAGCAGGCGATGCTCGTCACCACCAGCGGCGTTAATACCCATCGTGGCGCGATCTGGGCGCTCGGCCTGTTAGTCGCCGCCGCCGCACTGCAACCGGAATCCTGCACTGCCAGCGCGGTGACGTTGCGCGCCGCCCGCCTGGCCTTGCTCAACGACCGTTACGCACCGCAACCGCTGAGCCACGGCGCCCAGGTCGCACAACGCTACGGCGCACGCGGTGCTCGCGAAGAAGCGCAATTGGGCTTCCCGTCGGTGCTGCAACGCGGCCTGCCCCAACTGAAGAAAAGCCGCCTGCAGCAGCACGGCGAACAGAACGCGCGCCTCGACGCCTTGCTGGCGATCATGACCGACCTGGCCGACACCTGCGTGCTCTACCGCGCCGGTCCTGAAGGCTTGCAGGCCATGCAGCAGGGCGCCCAAGCCGTACTGGACGCCGGCGGCAGCGCAAGCCTCGCCGGCCGCCGCCAACTGCATGAGCTGGACCAGCAACTGCTGGCGCTGAATGCCTCCCCCGGTGGCGCCGCCGACCTGTTGGCCGCCTGCCTGTTTATCGACCGCCTCGACGGAGCGCTGTGATGGAAACCTTATCCTTTGAATTCCCCGCCGGGCAGCCCGCCAAGGGCCGCGCGCTGGTAGGTTGCGTCGGCTCCGGCGACCTCGAAGTGCTGCTGGAACCGGGCACCGCCGGCACCCTGACGATCCAGGTGCAGACCTCGGTGAACGGTGCGCAGCTGCGTTGGCAGCATTTGTTCGAACGGATCTTCCAGGAACAGACACCCCCCGCATTGAACATCGATATCCACGACTTCGGCGCCACACCCGGCGTGGTGCGCTTGCGCCTGGAGCAAGGCTTCGAGGAGATCGGTCATGACTGACTTGCTGAACAAACACAGCTTCGTCGAGCTCGGCGCCCGGCAACGAGCCAAGGCCTTGCTCGACGCGGGCAGCTATCGCGAACTGATCGACCCGTTCCAGCGCGTCATGTCGCCGTGGCTGAGCCGCCAGGGCGTGGTGCCGCAGGCAGATGACGGCGTGGTGATCGCCAAGGGCAGCATCGCCGGCTTGCCGGTGGTCATCGCGGCCATCGAAGGCAATTTCCAGGGCGGCAGTCTCGGTGAAGTCGGCGGCGCAAAGATGGCCGGAGCACTGGAGTTGGCTGCTGAAGACAACCGCAACGGCATCCCGACGCGCGCCATCCTGCTGCTGGAAACCGGCGGCGTGCGCTTGCAGGAAGCCAACCTGGGCTTGGCTGCCATCGCCGATATCCATGCGGCGATTGTCGACCTGCGCCAGTACCAGCCGGTGATCGGCGTGGTGGCGGGCAGCGTCGGTTGCTTTGGCGGCATGTCCATCGCGGCAGGCTTGTGCAGTTATCTGCTGGTGACCCGTGAGGCGCGCCTTGGCCTGAACGGCCCGCAGGTGATCGAACAGGAAGCCGGGCTTGAGGAATACGACTCCCGTGACCGGCCCTTCATCTGGAGCCTGACCGGCGGTGAGCAACGCTTTAACAGCGGCTTGGCCGACCGGTATGTGGCCGACGACGTGGCGCAGATTCAGCAGCAAATCACCGAACTGCTGCAACAAGGCTTGCCGGAAAAACAGCGCAGCCGCCAGGTTGATCACTATCTGGAACGCCTGGCCGCACTGAACGCCGAACCGCAAATCGACCCGGCGACGGTTCGCGATCTGTATCAGGGAGAACGCCCATGAGAGGTTTGCAGTGGTTCAACGCATTGAGCGGTGACGCAGCGCCAGTGAGCGGTTTGCCGAACTCGCTGAAAGTTGCCGACGGTGTGCTCGGTGATCAGCCAGTGCGCTTTATCGCGGTGGTCACCGACCCGCAAAACCGCTTCCCTCGCGCTCGCAACGGTGAAGTTGGTTTGCTGGAAGGCTGGGGCTTGGCCAAGGCGGTTGATGAAGCGATCGATACCGGCGACAAGCGTCCGCTGATTGCCATCGTGGATGTGCCGAGCCAGGCCTACGGTCGTCGCGAAGAGGCCTTGGGCATTCACCAGGCATTGGCCGCCGCTGCCGACAGCTACGCCCGTGCCCGCCTGGCCGGTCACCCGGTGATCGCGCTGCTGGTGGGCAAGGCGATGTCCGGCGCCTTCCTCGCCCATGGTTACCAGGCCAACCGCCTGATTGCCCTGCGCGACCCTGGCGTGATGGTGCATGCCATGGGCAAGGCTTCGGCGGCGCGGGTAACCCTGCGCAGTGTTGAAGAGCTTGAAACCCTGGCCGCCAGCGTGCCGCCGATGGCCTATGACATCGACAGCTATGCCAGCCTCGGCTTGCTCTGGGAGACCTTGTCGGTCAGCCAGATCGAGCAGCCCACCACCGAAGATGTGGCGCGGGTCAGCGATTGCCTGGTGCAGGCGATCAAGGATGTGCAGGCCGGCGGTCGGGACCTGAGCGGTCGCCTGGGCGCCACTAACCGCGCGGCCTCCAGCCACGTGCGCCAACTGCTGCGGGAGCAATGGTGAACGCTCACGACTTGCTCTGGGGCATGACCCCGGCGCATGCGCCCGCTGATGCACCGGCCTGGGTGCTGGAAGCATTGGCCGCTGGGCATCCGGTGGTGGTGCGGCGTGCCGTCGCGTCCCCGGGCCAGGTAGCGGTGGGGGTACGCGGGCGCTTGCGCGAGCAGCGCTTCGCCGCCGTGATGCCGATGGCGGCGGTGCAGCGGCGCGTGGTGCCGGAAGACCTGCGCGGTGTGATCTCGCCAAGGGATTTGCCGGCGTTGCAGGCCCTCGCTCAGTTGCGACCGGTGCTGGCGGGAGAGAGTTGGGGCGTCACCGGCAGTGCGGGTTTCGAGTTGGCCAGCGGCGTCGAAGCGTTGCATGCCAAGAGCGATCTGGATTTGATTCTGCGCACGCCCGAGCGCCTTGAACGCAGCGATGCAGAGGACCTGCTGGCGATACTGGATACGGCGGTGTGCGCCGTGGACCTGCAACTGCAAACGCCTTTTGGCGCGGTCGCGTTGCGTGAATGGGCCGGTGGTTCGCGTCGCGTGCTGCTGAAAAATGCCGGTGGCGCGCAGTTGGTGCTCGACCCGTGGCAGGCCTTGGCATGAGCAGCCTCCTGGCATTCCCGGGGCAGGGCGCCCAGCGTCCCGGCATGCTCCAGCAATTGCCGCGTGCGGTGCTGGACGAAGCCAGTGCTGCCCTCAATGAGGATGTGCTTACCCTGGATTCTGCCGAAGCGCTGGCCTCGACCCGTGCCGTGCAGCTCTGCCTGTTGATTGCCGGTGTGGCCAGTGCGCGTTTGCTGGAACACACCCCCGATTACGTCGCCGGCCTGTCCATTGGTGCCTATTCGGCCGCCGTGATCGCCGGCTCGCTGGACTTTGCCGACGCGTTGAAACTCGTCAGCCTGCGCGGCGAATTGATGCAACACGCGTATCCCCACGGCTACGGCATGACCGCCCTTATCGGCCCGGACCTGTCCACCGTCGAAGCCTTGCTTGCTCAGGTCCACAGCCCGCAAACCCCGGTTTACCTGGCCAATATCAATGCCGACAACCAGACGGTCATCGCCGGCAGCGATGAGGCCATGAAGGCGGTCGCCAATCTGGTGCGCGGCAACGGCGTCGCCAAACGCCTGGCCGTCAGCGTGCCGTCTCATTGCGTACTGCTGGAAAAACCCGCCGAGGCCCTGGCCGAAGCATTCGCCCAAGTGACACTGAAACCGCCGAGCATCACCTACCTGAGCAGCACCCGCGCCCGGCCGATCCACAACACCGAACACCTGCGCGACGACCTCGCCTTCAACATGTGCCGCATCGTCGACTGGCGCGGCACCGTGCAAAGCGCCTTCGAGCGCGGTGTGCGCCTGCATATTGAACTGCCTCCCGGTGCCGTGCTTACAGGCCTTGCGCGCCGGGTGTTCGAGCAAGGCACCGTCATCGCCTTCGAAGGCGCCCGCCTGGACACCTTGCAGGCCTTGCTGCGAGAGGAGGGAAACCATCACCGATAGAGCTCCACCAAGGCTGATGCTGGTCGGTCAAGAGATAGAGCGGGTCACCAATGACCTGTGGCGAGGGAGCAAGCTCCCTCGCCACAGGTACGGTATTCATCTTTATCGGATCGGCATTGCCGCCCAAGGCTTTCGAAGCACAAAAACAACAATTTCGATGAAGCACTTTGAGGACAACCATCATGATTATTTACGGTGTGGCGTTGCTGGCGATCTGCATGTTGGCCGGCGTGATTCTGGGCGACATGCTCGGCGTGTTGCTGGGAGTCAAATCCAACGTGGGCGGGGTGGGGATCGCGATGATCCTGCTGATCTGCGCACGGTTGTGGATGCACAAACACGGCGGCATGACCAAGGAATGCGAGATGGGTGTCGGCTTCTGGGGTGCCATGTACATCCCGGTGGTGGTGGCGATGGCGGCGCAACAGAACGTGGTCACCGCGCTGCACGGCGGCCCGGTGGCGGTGCTGGCGGCGATTGGTTCGGTGGTGGTGTGCGGTTGCACGATTGCCTTGATCAGCCGCACGCACAAGGGCGAACCGTTGCCCGATGAAGAGCCGCTGATTGCGGCTGCACCTGTCGCGGGAGGTCGCTGATATGTGGGAACTCATCGAGAAAGGCCTGGCAAATAACGGCTTGGTCACCGCCTTTGCATTTGTCGGCGTGGTGATGTGGATTTCGGTGGTGCTGTCCAAGCGCCTGACCTTCGGACGCATCCACGGCTCAGCCATCGCGATTGTGATCGGGCTGGTGCTGGCCTGGGTGGGCGGCACCTTGACCGGCGGGCAGAAAGGCCTGGCGGACGTGGCGCTGTTTTCCGGGATCGGCTTGATGGGCGGTGCCATGCTGCGGGACTTTGCCATCGTGGCCACGGCATTTGAAGTACAGGCCACCGAGGCGCGCAAGGCCGGCTTGATTGGTGCGATTGCCTTGCTGCTGGGCACGGTGCTGCCGTTTATTGTGGGCGCGAGTATCGCCTGGGCGTTTGGTTATCGCGATGCGATCAGCATGACCACCATCGGCGCGGGCGCGGTGACTTACATCGTCGGGCCGGTGACCGGGGCGGCGTTGGGTGCAAGCTCGGATGTGGTGGCGCTGTCCATCGCGACTGGGTTGATCAAGGCGATCCTGGTGATGGTGGGCACGCCCATGGCGGCACGCTGGATGGGCCTGGATAACCCGCGCTCGGCGATGGTGTTCGGTGGTTTGGCCGGCACGGTGAGCGGTGTGACGGCAGGCCTGGCGGCGACGGACCGGCGGCTGGTGCCGTATGGCGCGTTGACTGCCACCTTTCACACCGGGCTTGGGTGTTTGCTGGGGCCGTCGGTGCTGTACTTCATCGTGCGCGGGATTGTCGGCTGACCCGAGAGGTGTCGACCGCTTTTGTGGCGAGGGAGCTTGCTCCCGCTGGAGCGCGAAGCGGTCCCAATGCATTCTTCCTGAAACAACGCGGGCGCTGATTTTACGACTGCTGCGCAGCCGAGCGGGAGCAAGCTCCCTCGCCACAGGGGATCATTGTCAGGTTTGGCGGTTCGCATACATCCGGCACTCTGCCAACAGCGCGAGCAGGTTCGGGTCGCGCTCCTTGGCTTTCAGAAACACCACGCCAATGTGCTGCTGCAAACGGTAGCGCGGTTGCAGGGGAATCAGCTTGACCCGGTTCTCGTACACCGCCGCAATCCGCCCCGGCAGCAGCGCATAACCCACGCCCGAGCTGACCATGCTCAGCAGGGTGAAGATGTCGTTGACCTGCATCGCCACCTTCGGCTCGAACCCTGCCTGCTTGAATACGCGGTTGCCATCCTGATGGGTGGCGAAGCCTTGGGTGAGGGTGATGAAGGTGGCGTCGCGCACGTCCGCCAGGTCGATTTCCTGTTCGCGGTCGAAGGGTGAATCGGCCGGAGTGGCGAGGAAGATGTCGTCGGAAAACAGCGCGATCTGCTCGCAGTCCGGATCGTTGGCGTGCTCGTCGAGGGAGATCAGGATCGCGTCGACTTCCATGTTCTTCAGCTTGTACAGCAGGTCGAAATTCGAGCCGAGGATCAGGTCGATATTCAGCTCGCTACGGCGAATCTTCAGCCCCATGATCAACTGCGGCACGGTCTTCACCGTCAGCGAATACAGCGAGCCCAGCTTGAAGCGCTCGGCGGAAAAGCCGGCGGCCTCGCGGGTCACCCGCACACTGTCGACCACATCCTGCACCAGCTTCTGCGCACGCTCTTCCAGCACATAGGCGCTTTCCAGCGGCGTGAGGTTACGCCCTTCGTGCTTGAACAGCGGGCAGCGCAGGGCGTTTTCCAGGGAGTGGATCGCCCGGTGCACGCTGACGTTGCTGGTCTGCAATTCAGCCGCCGCCCGCGCCAGGTTGCCGGTGCGCATGAACGCCAGGAAGATTTCCAGCTTCTTGAGGGTGAACTCTTCGTCGATCAGCATGGGCGTGACTCTTGTTCGAATGCCGTCGATTGTGCCCCTAAAACCAGTTCACTCCCAGCCATGCACTGCACAGGCCCAACACTACGCCGAGGATGATCAGCCAGATCGCGTTGAGCCTTGTGTAATACACCACGGCAGCGCTGGCCAGGGTCAGTACCAGGCTGGTGGCGTTGTTTTCCAGGCTGTTCATCAGGATGTAGCTGGCGGCCAGGATCAGGCCGATGGAGATCGGCAGCAGGCTGCCTTTGACCCGCTGCACCCACGGGGTTTTGCTGTGTTTTTCCAGCCAGCCGGCGCCGAAGTAGGTGAGCACCGAGCAGGGCACCAGCTTGGCGGTCAGGGCCACCAGGGCGCCGGGCAACCCGGCGGCTTGCTGGCCGATAAATACCAGGAACATGCCATTGGGCCCCGGCAAGGCCTGGGACAAGGCGAAGAAGGCGACGAACTGGGCGTCGGTGATCCAGTTCATGTCGGTGACGGTGTAGCGGTGGATATCGCTCAGGGCCACGGTGTTGCCGCCAATCGCCATCAGCGACCACAGCGCGCATTGGATCATCAGGTGAAACAGCACGCTCTGCATCAGCCGGCCACCTTCTGCTTGCCCATGAAGCTCAAGGCCAACGAGCTGGGAATGCAGATCAGCAAGACCATCCACAACGGCAGCACCAGCACCGCCATCAACACGAAGGTCAGGACGAACGCGCTGTAGTTGGCCAGGGTCCTGGGCATGGCCTTGAGCAGGCGTAAGGTGGTGCCGAGCATCAGCCCGGTGGCGATCGGCATCACCGCGCCGAAGATCTGCTGCACCACGTCATGGCTCCACCATTTGGCATAGGCGAAGCCGGCCAGCACGGTGATCAGCGAGGGGAACAGATACAAGCCGACCACGGTCACAACCGCACCCGGCAAGCCGTGCAGGCGCCGACCGTAGATGATGCCGACGTTGGCGATATTCGGCCCGGGGAAAAATTGGCCGGTGGTCAGCAACTCGTTGAAGCCTTGTTCGCTGACCCACTGCCTGCGGTCGACCATCATCTGCCGCGCCCAGGGCATCACGCCGCCAAAGCCGAACAGGCCGACCATGGCGAAGTTGTAAAACAATTGCCACAGACTCGGGTGGGGCTGGGCAGGTTCGAGGTCGGGCATGGGCGTTACCGATGAGGGGCTTTTATGTAGGAGCTGGCTTGCCTGCGATAGCGGTGGGTCAGACATGCATCTGCTGCTGATACACCGCTATCGCAGGCAAGCCAGCTCCCACAGGATGAAGCGAATCATCCATCGGCATGTGTATTTGGGCAAATGAAGAAAGGTTGTTACCTGATATTGGGTGGGTGACGTCAGAATGGTCGAGGTGATAACCGTTATTCGAGGTGAGTGACACATGTATCACGGGGAACGATTCAACGCCTGGAGCCACTTGCTCGGGGCGGTTGCGGCTTTTGTGGGTGCGGTATGGATGTTGGTGGTGGCCAGTATGGACGGCAGCCCCTGGAAGATTGTCAGCGTGGCCATTTACGGTTTCACGTTGCTGGTGCTGTACAGCGCGTCGACCGTGTACCACAGCGTGCGCGGGCGCAAGAAAGCGATCATGCAGAAGGTGGATCACTTTTCGATCTACCTGCTGATTGCCGGCAGTTACACGCCGTTTTGCCTGGTGACGCTGCGCGGGCCGTGGGGCTGGACGCTGTTCGGGATTGTGTGGGGCCTGGCGGTGATCGGCATCCTGCAGGAGATCAAGCCACGCTCCGAGGCGCGGATCCTGTCGATCGTGATCTACGCCGTGATGGGCTGGATCGTGCTGGTGGCGGTCAAGCCGCTGATTGCTGCGCTGGGCCCCACGGGTTTTGCCTGGCTGGCGTCGGGCGGGGTGCTGTACACCGTGGGCATTATTTTCTTTGCCCTGGAGGACCGCTTGCGGCACTCCCACGGGATCTGGCATTTGTTCGTGATTGGCGGCAGCCTGCTGCATTTCGTGGCGATCATGGGGTACGTGTTATAGCCGGTCCAACTGCTCCTGGGCCCGGCTGCCGAAGATCTCCAACAGGCTCGCCAGCATATGCGGCGGCGGTTCGTCGGCGCGGGTCAGGGCGTACAAGGTGATTGGCAGCGGCGGCGCAAGGGGGCGAATGCAAGTAGTGGCCGGTGATGCGCCGAGGGCGGTGAACGGATCAATCACCGCCAGCCCGGCGCCGGATTCGACCATGGCCCTGGCCAGGGAATAGGTCTGCACTGCGATGCTGACCCGTGGCGGTGGATCGACCGCTTCCAGGTAGCTGTCCAGCTTCGCCGACAACGGGTCGGCGCTGGACAGGCCAATCAACGGCGCGCCCGCCAGGGCCATCAGCGGCAACGGTTTGCCCAGCTCGTTTTCCTTCCAGTAACCCTGCGGCGCCAGCGCCACCAGCACGCCGTGGGCCAGGGCCTGGGCGGTCAGGCCCGGGTGATCGGGCGGTTGCAGGGTCAGCGCCACGTCGACCTCACGCATCAACAGGTTTTGCACCAGCTCGCGGCTGTGGGCGCTGGACAGCTCGCAGGCGATGTCCGGGTAGCGTTGGGTCCATTCGCGGATGGCCGGCGGCAGCAACGACAAGGCCAGCGCGGGTGTGGCGCCGATACGCAGGCTCTGGCCCGGCTCGCGGCGCAGGTTCTGTGCCAGGCGCCGCACGCCTTGCAGGCTTTCGGTGACCTTGTCGACTTCGCGCTCCAGCGCCAGCGCTTCCGGGGTTGGCTGCAGCTTGCCGCGTATACGCAGGAACAGCGGGAACCCCAACTGCAACTCGGCGTGCTGCAGCACCTTGCTCACCGCCGGCTGCGAGACATGCAGCAACTGGGCGGCGGCGCTGATGGAACCGGTCTGGCGGATGGCCTGGAAGATTTCGATATGACGCAAGCGCATGGGCAGTCCATAACCTTTGTTTATGGGTGACCCATCTTTATTCATTGTCCCGCCGCTGTCACCTGCCTCTAACCTTCAAGCCTGACATCGCACGGTTAAGGGACGCACATGGCTCAGCAGGTTTGCATCATCGGTGGCGGGGTTATCGGCCTGACGAGTGCCTACGCGCTGGTGCGTGCCGGCATGCAGGTGACGGTGGTCGAAGCCCGGGAAACCCTGGGCAGCGAGACCAGCTTCGCCAACGGCGGGCAACTGTCCTACCGCTATGTCGCGCCGTTGGCCGACAAGGGCGTACCGTTGCAAGCCATCGGCTGGATGCTGCGCGGTGACTCGCCGCTGAAGCTGCGTCCGCGCATGGACCCGGCGCAGTGGCGCTGGATGGCCTCGTTCCTGGGCGCCTGCCGTGGCTCGGTGAACCAGCGCAATGCGGCCCACCTGCTGCGCCTGGCGTCCTTGAGCCAGGGCACCCTGCAACGCTGGCGTGAAGAAGACCAACTGGGCGGTTTCCACTGGCGGCGCAACGGCAAGCTGGTGACCTTTCGCAGCCTCGACAGCTATGAACGCGCCTTGAATAAAGTGACCGACCCGCTGCAACAGCAAGTGCTCTCGGCGGCGGACTGCGCACGGCTGGAACCGACCCTGGACAGCGCCAGTTTTGCCGGCGGCATCTATACGCCCAATGAGGAGGTCGGCGACTGCCATGGGTTCTGCCAGCAACTGGCGGCGCGCCTTGAAGCGTCGGGGCGTTGCACGTTCCTGTTGGGGCGCAAGGTGACGGCGATTCGTCACCGCGCAGGCGCCGTGCAGGCTATCGAAATGGGCAGTGAAGTCTTGCCGGTGCAGCACCTGGTGCTGGCCGCCGGGCACCGCAGCCCCGAGCTGGCCTTGCCGGGGATGTCGCTGCCGCTGTATCCCCTCAAGGGTTACAGCCTGAGCGTGCCGATTGGCGCGCAGCATCAGGCGCCGAACATCAGCATCACCGATTACGACCGCAAGATCGTCTACGCGCGCATCGGTGAGCAACTGCGGGTGGCGGCGATGGTGGATATTGTCGGCTTCGACACCCGCCTGGAACCCAAGCGCCTGGCGCTGATTAAACGCCAGGCCCTTGAGACGTTCCCGCTGGCCGGTGACTACCAGCACGCGGTCGAATGGGCCGGTATGCGCCCGGCCACGCCGACCGGCGTGCCGTTGATTGGTGCCAGCGCCTACAGCAACCTGTGGCTTAACCTCGGCCACGGCGCCCTCGGGTTTACCCTGGCTTGCGGCAGCGGCCAGGTACTGGCCGAGTTGATTGGCCGGCACACCACTTCCATTGATATGCAGGGCTTCGCGCCCCGAGCCGCTTGAGGATATTTCGATGACCATCACCCGAATCAACAGCAACAGCCGCTTGTCTGGCGCCGTGGTGTTTCAGGACCTGGTGTTTTTGTCCGGCCAGGTGCCGGGCGAAGGCCGTGATGTAAAGACCCAGACCGAACAGGTGCTGGCCAGGATTGATGCGCTGCTGGCCGAGGCCGGCAGCGACAAGGATCATCTGCTGAATGCGACCATCTACCTGAACAATATCCAGGAGGGTTTTGCGCCGATGAATGAAGTCTGGTCCGCCTGGCTATCGCCGGGGCAGGCACCGACGCGTACCACGTTGCAGGCGCAGTTGGCACGACCGGACGTGCTGGTCGAGATCAGTGTCATTGCAGTGCGCCGTCCATAACTAAAACAAAAACGGAGAATAACAATGCAAAAACTGTGGCGAGGGGGCTCGTCCCCCGTCGGGCTGCGCAGCAGCCCCATACTCTTCCTGGCCCTGATATTGAGTGCACAGACCCAGGCAACCGAAGCCCCCTTGGACGGCACGCTGAGCAAGATCGCCAATGCCAGGAGCATCACCCTCGGCTACCGCGATGCCTCGGTGCCGTTTTCCTATGTGGGGGATCACAGCGGCAAGCCCATGGGCTATTCGGTGGAGCTGGCGAACAAGATCGTCGAGCGTATCCAGCAGAAAACCGGTGTGCCGAAGCTCAACGTGAAGTACAACCTGGTGACCTCCCAGACCCGCATTGCCCTGGTGCAAAACGGCACCGTGGATTTGGAATGCGGTTCCACCGGCGTGACCGCCGAGCGGCAGAAGCAGGTAGCGTTTTCCTACGGGTTTATCTACGTGAAGGGCCAGTTGCTGACGGCCAACGACAGCGGCATCAAAAGCTTCGCCGACCTGCAAGGCAAGAACGTGGTAACCACCGCCGGTACCACCAACGAGCGGTTCCTCAAGAGCTATAACGTCGATCACAAACTGAACATGTCGGTGATCAGCGCCAAGGACCACGGCGAAGCCTTCCAGATGCTGCAATCCGGCCGGGCGGCGGCGTTCTACATGGATGACGCGTTGCTCTACGGCGAGCGCGCCAAGGCGAGGGACCCGCACAAGTGGGTGGTGGTCGGGGAAGAACAGTCGCGGGAAATCTACAGCTGCATGGTGCGCAAGGACGACCCGCAGTTTCTCGCGGTGGTCAACGAGACCCTGGCCGGGCTGTACAGCTCGGGGGAGATCAACGGCATTTACCAGCGCTGGTTTGAGCAGCCGATCCCGCCCAAGGGCTTGAACCTGGAATTCCCGATGACCAGTGAGTTGAAGGCGATTATTGCGACGCCTGTGAGTGACCCAGTGGAGTAGCGGAGTGCAA
>NZ_JACAPM010000024.1:120227-208376 GCF_013385695.1 Pseudomonas sp. D8002 | reverse complement strand
AAGCCCGCTCCCACATTTGATGGGGTTTGCAAAACGGGTTTAGAAGTCGCCCCAGAGTTGTTGGGCTACGGCCAGCGCCACGACTGGCGCAGTTTCGGTACGCAGCACCCGTGGGCCCAGCCGTGCGGCATGAAACCCCGCACCTTGTGCCGTCTCGACTTCCCCATCAGTCAATCCACCCTCCGGCCCGATCAGGAAGGCCAGGCTCCCAGGCTTGGCGTGGCTCACCAGGGGCTCGGCCACCGGGTGCAGCACCAGCTTCAAATCCGCTTCGGCCTGTTTCAACCAATCCGCCAGCAACAGCGGTGGGTGAATCACCGGCACTCGCGAGCGACCGCACTGCTCGCACGCGCTGATCGCCACCTGGCGCCAGTGCTGCAGGCGTTTGTCGGCGCGTTCGTCCTTGAGGCGCACTTCGCAGCGGTCGCTGAAGATCGGGGTGATTTCATTCACCCCAAGCTCGGTGGCTTTCTGGATCGCCCAGTCCATTCGCTCGCCACGGGACAGGCCCTGGCCGAGGTGAATCTGCAATGGCGACTCGACCTGCCCGGCGAAGGTTTCGGTGACTTGCACCACCACGCGTTTTTTGCCGACTTCCAGCAAGCTGGCGCGAAACTCCTGGCCGGAACCGTCGAACAACTGCACGGGGTCGCCTTCGCTCATGCGCAATACGCGGCTGATGTAGTGCGCCTGGGCTTCCGGCAACTCGTGGTCGCCAAGGCTCAGGGGGGCGTCGACAAAAAAGCGGGACAGTCTCATTTCTGTTCTCTGGAAATAGTGTGCAGGGCGGACGCGGAGCGTCCATGGCTGCATTCCCACGCGGAGCGTGGGAACGATCAACTCAATCAGCCCGGATCACGAAACCCCGGGTGGAAATCCTTGGGCACCGCCACGCTGACCTTGCTGTTGGTGGCAATGTCGATCCCTTCGCTGGCCACTTCAGCCAGGAAGTCGATCTGCTCCGGGGTGATCACATAGGGCGGCAGGAAGTACACCACGCTGCCCAACGGCCGCAGCAACGCGCCTCGCTCCAGCGCATGTTCGAACACCTTCAGGCCACGGCGTTCCTGCCACGGGTAGGCGGTCTTGGTGGCCTTGTCCTGCACCATCTCGATGGCCAGCACCATGCCGGTCTGGCGCACTTCCGAGACGTGCGGATGGGCCACCAGGTGCGCGGTGGCGGTGGCCATGCGCTGGGCCAGGGCCTTGTTGTTTTCGATGACGTTGTCTTCTTCGAAGATATCCAGGGTCGCCAGGGCCGCCGCACAGGCCAGCGGGTTGCCGGTGTAGCTGTGGGAGTGCAGGAAGGCGCGCAGGGTCGGGTAGTCGTCGTAGAAGGCGTCGTACACATCGTCGGTGGTGACCACCGCGGCGAGCGGCAGGTAGCCGCCGGTCAGGGCCTTGGACAGGCACAGGAAGTCCGGGCGGATGCCGGCCTGTTCACAGGCGAACATCGTACCGGTGCGGCCAAAGCCCACGGCGATTTCGTCGTGGATCAGGTGTACGCCATAACGGTCGCAGGCTTCGCGCAGCAGCTTGAGGTACACCGGGTGGTACATGCGCATGCCGCCGGCGCCCTGGATCAGCGGCTCGACGATCACGGCGGCCACGGTGTCGTGGTTTTCGGCCAGGGTCTGCTCCATGGCCAGGAACATGTTCCGGGAATGTTCTTCCCAGCTCATGCCGTCGGGGCGCAGGTAGCAGTCGGGGCTCGGCACCTTGATGGTGTCCAGCAGCAGGGCTTTATAGGTCTCGGTGAACAGCGGCACATCGCCAACCGACATCGCGGCGATGGTTTCGCCGTGGTAGCTGTTGGTCAGGGTGACAAAGCGCTTCTTGTTCGGCAGGCCGCGGTTGAGCCAATAGTGAAAGCTCATCTTCAGCGCGACTTCGATGCACGACGAGCCGTTGTCAGCATAGAAGCAGCGGGTCAGGCCTTCGGGGGTCATCTTCACCAGGCGCTCGGACAGCTCGATTACCGGCTGGTGACTGAAACCGGCGAGGATCACGTGTTCCAGCTGGTCGACCTGGTCCTTGATGCGCTGGTTGATGCGCGGGTTGGCGTGGCCAAACACGTTGACCCACCAGGAACTGACGGCGTCGAGGTAGCGTTTGCCTTCGAAGTCTTCCAGCCAGATGCCTTCACCGCGCTTGATCGGGATCAGCGGCAGTTGCTGGTGGTCTTTCATCTGGGTGCAGGGATGCCACAGCACCGCAAGGTCGCGTTGCATCCACTGGTTATTCAAACCCATGTTCATTCTCCTCGAAGCGGCTCGCGACGTGCGCGGGCGAAACAATCGCGCAAGCCTATGCAATGCAGGCCTGTGTCACAACCCATTGCGAGTCTGAAGCGTAAATTGGTGGTAAACGCAGGACAGTCCGTCACGTTTCTTCTGGATAGTCCTTAATCTCTTGTTAACTTACTCTGCATACGCTCTTGATCGTATTTCTCGATATTTCAAAGCGAAATTTTCCGCTTTAATTCGATAGGTAAATCGATAGTCTTGCCACAGCTCTTACGGGATTTGGGACATGCAACTACGTAATTCACCGGCCCGCTATGGCTGGGTCAGCATCGTTTTGCACTGGGGCGTGGCCCTGGTGGTGTTCGGTCTGTTCGCATTGGGCCTGTGGATGGTCGGTCTCGACTACTACAGTGCCTGGCGCAAAGACGCCCCGGACCTGCACAAGAGCATCGGCATTACGCTGTTCGCCATCATGCTCGTGCGGATCGTCTGGCGCCTGGTCAGCCCGCCGCCGCCACCGCTTGCCAGCTATAGCCGCATGACGCGTCTGGGGGCTGCGTTTGGCCACGCGTTCCTGTATCTCGGGCTGTTTGCCGTGATGATTGCCGGTTACCTGATTTCCACCGCAGACGGTGTCGGGATCCCGGTGTTTGGCCTGTTTGAGATTCCTGCGCTGGTTTCCGGGCTACCGGACCAGGCAGACACTGCAGGCGTGGTGCATTTGTACCTGGCCTGGGTATTGGTGGTGTTCGCCGGCCTGCATGGCGTGGCCGCGCTGAAACACCATTTCATTGATCGTGATGTGACCCTGGTTCGTATGCTGGGGCGCAAAGCCTGATGTTCAACCTCGACTCACAAGGAATAGAAAGCATGTTGAAAAAGACTCTCGCCGCTCTGGCCATCGGTTCTGCCCTGCTGACTGCCGGTCAGGCGATGGCAGCTGACTACGTTGTCGACAAGGAAGGCCAGCACGCCTTCGTTGACTTCAAGATCAGCCACTTGGGCTACAGCTTCATCACCGGTACCTTCAAGGACCTGGACGGCAAGTTCAGCTTCGATGCTGCCAAGCCTGAAGACAGCAAGATTGAGTTCAACGTCCGCACCGCCAGCGTGTTCACCAACCACGCCGAACGTGACAAGCACATCGCCAGCAAAGACTTCCTGGACGTTGGCAAGTTTGCCGATGCCAAGTTCGTCTCCACCAGCGTCAAGACCACTGGCAAGAATGCCGCTGGCCAAGTCACTGCTGACGTGACCGGCGACCTGACCTTTCACGGCGTGACCAAGCCGATCGTCGTCAAGGCGACCTTCCTGGGTGAAGGCAAGGATCCATGGGGCGGCTACCGTGCCGGCTTTGAAGGTACTACCTCCTTCAATCGCCAGGACTTCGGCAAGCAGATGGACCTGGGTCCAGCGTCCAACAACGTTGAGCTGTACGTGACGTTTGAAGGTGTGAAAGCGAAGTAATTTTCGCCGGCCACACAAAAATGCCCCGGATCTCGCGATCCGGGGCATTTTTTATGGCGCTTTGAAAACTCAGCGGTTGCGGGTCAGCAACGCCGGTTTTTCACCACGTGGACGGCCCGGCAGTTGATCCAACTGCTCAGGTGTCAGCGTGCGATCGCTTTTCGACTCTTTGTGGATGATCTTCGGTGCCGGGCCGCCGCGCGGGTTTTGCACCGCTGGCTCCGACAGGCGAGGTTGATCATCACGGGCCGGGCGACGGTTGCGCGATTCTTCGCGACGGGCCTGGCCGTCACGCGGTGCACCGTTGCGCGGGCCGCTGCGCTTGGCAGGCGGGGTGCCGGTGGTGGCGCCGTTGCTGCTGCGCGGACCGTTCTGGCGACCTTGTGGCTGCCCGCCGGTACGCGGAGTACCGGCGCCTGCGCCCTGGGCCGGAGCGCCCGGACGGCGACCACGGCCCTGGGCCGGCTTGGCCTGGGGCACGTAGTCAACGCGGTTACCGAAGTTGTCCACGTCGTCGTCCAGGAACTCGTCCGGAGCACGGTCGGCAGCAGCACGTGGCGGCTGGCTCGGCTGGCGCTGTTCGCGGGCCGGGGTGCCTTCACGGGGCTTTTGCTCACGGGCCGGGCGTTCGCCACGGCCATTGGTCGCAGCCTTGTCCTTGCCGCCCTTGTCCTTGCCCTTGTCTTTACGACCGCCACCGCCGCCGCCGCCGTTCGGGCCATCGCCCTTTGGACCGCGTGGGCTGTTGCGCGGGTTGCGCACGTCCGGACGTTCGCGCACTTCAGGCTTCTCGGCCTCAACGGCGCTGGAGTCGAAGCCCATCAGGTCGCCGTCGGCGATTTTCTGCTTGGTCATGCGCTCGATGCTTTTCAGCAGCTTTTCTTCGTCCGGTGCGACCAGGGAAATGGCCTCGCCCGAACGACCGGCCCGGCCAGTACGGCCGATACGGTGCACGTAGTCTTCATCGACGTTTGGCAGCTCGAAGTTGACCACGTGGGGCAGTTGGTCGATGTCCAGGCCGCGAGCGGCGATGTCGGTGGCGACCAGGATGCGCACTTCACCGGCCTTGAAGTCGGCCAGGGCTTTGGTGCGGGCATTCTGGCTCTTGTTGCCGTGGATCGCGACGGCGGTGAGGCCGTGCTTGTCCAGGTACTCGGCCAGGCGGTTGGCGCCGTGCTTGGTGCGGGTGAACACCAGCACCTGTTCCCACGCGCCGGCGGTGATCAGGTGGGCCAGCAGCGAACGCTTGTGGGCGGCCGGCAGGCGGAATACGCGCTGCTCGATACGCTCGACCGTGGTGTTCGGCGGCGTGACTTCAATGCGCTCGGGGTTGTGCAACAACTTGCCCGCCAACGCGGTGATGTCGTTGGAGAACGTGGCCGAGAACAGCAGGTTCTGGCGTTTGGCCGGCAGGCGCGCGAGGACCTTTTTCACGTCATGGACAAAGCCCATGTCGAGCATGCGGTCGGCTTCGTCCAGCACGAGGATTTCCACGTGGGACAAATCGACGCTGCCTTGGCCGCACAGGTCGAGCAAGCGACCCGGGCATGCAACCAGTACGTCGACACCGCGGGACATGGCCTGAACCTGTGGGTTCATGCCGACGCCGCCGAAGATGCAGGCGCTGACGAACTTCAAGTCGCGGGCATACAGCTTGAAGCTGTCATGCACTTGGGCGGCGAGTTCGCGGGTAGGGGTCAGGACCAGTACGCGCGGTTGGCGCGGGCCATGACGCTGGGATTTGTCCGGGTGACCGTTGGGGAACAACCGCTCCAGGATCGGAAGGGCGAAGCCGCCGGTTTTACCAGTACCTGTCTGAGCCGCAACCATCAGGTCGCGGCCTTGCAACACGGCGGGAATGGCCCGCTGTTGCACCGGAGTAGGCTCGGTATAGCCCGCTGCCTCGATGGCGCGGACTAAAGCCTCGGAGAGACCGAGGGAAGCAAAGGACATGAGTAATCCTGTTTTAGTTAGGGCTTGGCCCAGAGGGATAGTCTTGCCTGGCGTGAATGGCGTTTAGATGAACGCAATCCCGTCCGGTCCTGCTGGGGCTGGCGGGCACTCAGACGGCTCGCGCGGGCTTGAAAGCTGCGCTGTAGCGGGGTCGGGTGCCTTTTGCAAGACCGAAGCGTCCGGGCGTAAGCCTGGCGGAAAGGCCGGAGTATAACAGAGCAATCACTCTGCGCCGCTTTCCTGCTGCTCAACGGTGCGTACGGGCAGGGCTGATGCGCTGGTTTGCGGGCTGCTGCCTGCATATTTGGCGCTCAAGGCCGCGTAGGCAGGCTCTTGCTTGAAGCGTTTGAGTTCGGCGGCGAAGCGTTGCACCAGCAAATCCATGCCCGCCCCGCGGCGCACGGCCAGGAACTGAGGCTGGCTGCTGACTACCTGGGGAGCCTGGGTGACCTGGTCCTCAAGTCCAAGGGCCTTGAGTACATGCTGGCCAACCCGACGGTCCGTGATCACCAGGTCGATCCGGCCAAGGGCCAGTTTGCCGAAGTTGGCCTCATGGCTGGCGGCCGGCTCCTGCTTGAAGAGGGTGGACTCGCTGAATTCGGCGCCATAGAGGTAGCCTGGCGAGGTGCCGATGGTCAGGCCGCGCAGGTCGTCGAAGGTCTGGAACGGGTGTGGGCGCTGATTGGCGTAGAACAGCACGAACTCCACCTCGGACAGCGGCTCGCTGGGGTACAGCAGCACCGCGTCGCGTTCATGGCTATGGAAAATATCCAGTGCGCCGTCGGCCTGGCCCTGGTCGAGCATCGCCAGGCAGCGCTTCCAGGGCAGGAATTGCCAATCCACATCGATGCCCAGGCGCTGGAACACGATCACCGTGGTCTCGTAGTCGAGCCCGCGCATGGTGCCGTTGTCGTCGTAGACGTAAGGCGCCCAGGGCTCGGTGACAATGCGCAGTTTCTCGCCATGGGCACCGAGGCTCAGGCAAGCGAAAAGAACAGCAGTCAATAACCGGAAAGTGACAGGCATACCCTGAGATTACGACTGTATCGGGCTAAAGAGAAGCTCTGGCACAGTGATCTGCGGGCGCCCGCCAGGTTTACTTGTCCGGAGATTTGATCAGGTGTTCGTAGATCGCCTCGCGCCGCTCGCCGAGAATCAGCCGCACCACGGGATTGCCAAACCAGTGCTCCAGCAGATGGGCATCCACCGGTCGGCCCTGGCGCTCTTCCTGGTTTTGTCGGGCCTTGTCCCACCAAACCGGGCCACACGCCTGGTCGAACTCGTTTTCATGTTCGTAGCAGCCGTAGAGGATTTCCCGGATGAACTGCTGTTGGTGCTTGGGCAGTGCCAGGGTGATCAGCTTGTACATCAAGCGTTGCAGACGAGGCGGGCGGGGCAGGTGGGCGGAAACCTGGCGCGTGTCATCGAGGGCCGTGGCGCTGGTGGGGTTTGCCCCATGCTTGGCGATCCACGCCTTGACCTTGGCCCGGAACAGCTGCTTGCGGCTCCAGTAGTGGTGGATCAGGTCCGGGCATTCGCGCACGTTGAGGGTGCGATAGGCGGCAATGGACAGGCAGAACTCTTCCAGGGTGTAGGCGCCCTGGGCATGGGGAAACAGTTCGTCCATCAACTCGATCGAGCGGTCGAGGATGTGCGCGTCCTGCTGCGTCAGGCCCATGACCCCGGAATTGAGGGTCATCATGTCATCGTCGGCCACGCCCATGTCCAGCAGGCGCTGGTACAGGGCGCTGTACAGAATGCTTTCGTGGTTGTCGCCGTACTTGGTGTAGAAGGCGTTGCACAGCAGGGTGCCCGGCTGCACGCGTTCAAACAGCGCCAGGGGCGAATGGTGGAAAAACGTATCGGTGTCGATCAGCAGCGCCACTTCGGATTCTTGCAACACTTGCCGCAGCACTACGTGCTTGGTGCGAAAGTGGTAGCCGTGAGGCTCGCTCCAGCGTTTGCGCGTGGCTTCGTCCAGCGGGCGTACCCGTACTGGCAGCAGGCGGTAGGGCTCGGGGTTGTCGGTGAAGACCTGGATGTCGATGCCTGTGTCCGGCTCGTCCCGCAGGAACGACAGGGCGCTGGCGATGCTGAATACCGCTTCCTGATGGTAAGTCTCTGCGCCGAACACCAGGTAGACCAGTTGCGGGCGGGACGTCGGGGCGGATGTATTCATGGACTGCAGAATTCCGTGGGCGTTTAGAACGGCAAAGGCCCTCATTATGAGGGCCTTTGCATTTCGGAACAGACCTTAGCGTGGCAGCTTCAGGTTGTTCCAGACAGCGAGGCTTGGCTCAGCCTGGTTCAGGGTATAGAAGTGCAACCCTGGCGCGCCACCTTGCAACAATTGTTCACACATTTCGCTGATGACCTGTTCGCCGAACGCCTGGATGCTCTTGACGTCGTCGCCGTAGGCTTCCAGTTGTTTACGAATCCAGCGTGGGATTTCCGCGCCGCAGGCGTCAGAGAAGCGCGCCAGTTTGCTGTAGTTGGTGATCGGCATGATGCCCGGCACGATCGGGATGTTCACGCCCATCGCTTGTACACGCTCAACGAAGTAGAAGTAGCTCTCTGCGTTGAAGAAGTACTGGGTGATCGCGCTGTTGGCGCCGGCGTTGGCCTTGCGCACGAAATTCTGCAGATCGTCTTCGAAATTGCGCGCCTGGGGGTGCATCTCCGGATAAGCGGCCACTTCGATGTGGAAGTGATCGCCGGTTTCTTCGCGAATGAAGCTCACCAGGTCATTGGCGTAGCGCAGCTCGCCGCTGGCCATGCCCATGCCGGAGGGCAGGTCACCGCGCAGGGCGACGATGCGCTTGATGCCGGCTTGCTTGTATTGGGTCAGCAGGCTGCGCAGGTCGGCCTTGCTGTCGCCCACGCAGGACAAATGCGGAGCTGCAGGTACTTTGACTTGGCTTTCCAGCTGCAGCACGGTGTTGATCGTGCGATCGCGGGTGGAGCCACCGGCACCGTAGGTGCAGGAGAAGAAATCGGGGTGGTAGCTGGCCAACTGCTTGGCAGTTGCCATCAGTTTTTCATGCCCAGCATCGGTCTTGGTCGGGAAGAACTCGAAGCTGTAGCGACGGTCTTGGGACATGGTCATACCTATGGAAACTCATAAAGCCAGAAGGTGCACACCGTCAATGTGGGAGCGGGCTTGCTCGCGAAGGCGGTATGTCAGTAGTAGATAAGTCGACTGACACACCGCCTTCGCGAGCAAGCCCGCTCCCACAAAAGCCTGCCCCCACATGGGGAGCAGGCAGCAGGCAAATCAGTAGCGGTAAGCGTGCGGCTTGAACGGGCCTTCGACCGTCACGCCGATGTAGTCGGCCTGGGTCTTGGTCAGTTGAGTCACTACGCCGCCGAAGCCGCGGACCATTTCCAGGGCCACTTCTTCGTCGAGTTTCTTCGGCAGTACTTCCACGGTCAGGCGCTCGGCTTTCTGGGCGGGCGACAGGTCGGCGTATTTCTGGCCGAACAGGAAGATCTGCGCCAGTACCTGGTTGGCGAACGAGCCATCCATGATGCGGCTTGGGTGGCCAGTGGCGTTGCCCAGGTTGACCAGACGGCCTTCGGCCAGCAGGATCAGGTAGTCATCGTTCTGCGGGTCGAAATCGCCAGCACCGGTACGGTGAACCTTGTGTACCTGTGGCTTCACTTCTTCCCATGCCCAGTTCTTGCGCATGAAAGCGGTGTCGATTTCGTTGTCGAAGTGACCGATGTTGCACACCACGGCGCGCTTTTTCAGGGCCTTGAGCATGTTCGAGTCGCACACGTTCACGTTGCCGGTGGTGGTCACGATCAGGTCGATCTTGCCCAGCAGGGCCTTGTCGATGCTGGCTTCGGTGCCGTCGTTCTGGCCGTTGATGAACGGCGAAACCACTTCGAAACCGTCCATGCAGGCTTGCATGGCGCAGATCGGGTCGACTTCGGAGACTTTAACGATCATGCCTTCCTGACGCAGGGACTGGGACGAACCCTTGCCCACGTCACCGTAGCCGATCACCAGCGCTTGCTTGCCGGACAACAGGTGGTCGGTGCCGCGCTTGATCGCATCGTTCAGGCTGTGACGGCAGCCGTACTTGTTGTCGTTCTTGCTCTTGGTCACCGAGTCGTTGACGTTGATGGCCGGGATTTTCAGCTCGCCCTTGGCCAGCATGTCCAGCAGGCGGTGAACGCCGGTGGTGGTTTCTTCGGTCACGCCGTGGACGCGGTCGAGGATCTGCGGGTATTTCTTGTGCAGCAGCTCGGTCAGGTCGCCGCCGTCGTCGAGGATCATGTTGGCGTCCCATGGCTTGCCATCCTTGAGGATGGTTTGCTCCAGGCACCACTCGTACTCTTCTTCGGTTTCGCCTTTCCAGGCGAACACGGCGATACCGGCAGCAGCGATAGCGGCAGCGGCCTGGTCTTGAGTCGAGAAAATGTTGCAGGACGACCAGCGTACTTCGGCACCCAGGGCAACCAGGGTTTCGATCAGCACGGCAGTCTGAATGGTCATGTGGATGCAGCCGAGAATCTTCGCGCCCTTGAGCGGCTGCTCAGCGGCGTACTTGCGACGCAGGCCCATCAGGGCTGGCATTTCGGATTCGGCGATAAAGGTTTCGCGACGGCCCCAGGCAGCGAGGGACATGTCGGCGACTTTGTAGTCGGTAAAACCTGCAGGCGTGATTACAGCGCTCATGAAGAGCCTCCATTCGTAGTGTGCGAATGGGCGCCGTTGTGCGTTTAGTATCCAGCTGGCTAACCAGGCCGGACAACGCCCCATCCGAGCCTGACAGGTCGAGCCTGCTGCAGCGCCCCTCGGACAGGTGGCGGGAGAACGGTATCAATCGAAGATGACCGTTTTGAAGCGGAGGCGATTATAGCCGCCTGCGCCTGACTTCTAAAGCCTTTCTGTCGGCGGCATGAAGATCGCTCATGGGGTTGATAGGCAATGGCTCATAGAGCTTGGGCCCGGCCTCTGCCATGATGTTGCCCATCATTTCGCAACACGCTTTGGAGTGAACATGAACTTCCACACTCGCAAATGGGTAAAACCCGAAGACCTCAACCCCAACGGCACCCTGTTCGGTGGCAGCCTGCTGCGCTGGATCGACGAAGAAGCGGCCATCTACGCGATTGTCCAGTTGGGCAACCAGCGGGTGGTGACCAAGTACATCTCCGAAATCAACTTCGTCAGCGCCTCGCGCCAGGGCGACATCATCGAACTGGGCATCACCGCCACCGAGTTCGGTCGCACCTCCATCACCCTGACCTGTGAAGTGCGCAACAAGATCACGCGCAAGAGCATTCTGACGGTGGAAAAAATGGTCTTCGTGAACCTGGGCGAAGACGGGTTGCCGGCGCCCCACGGCCGTACCGAGATCAAGTACGTGAAGGATCAGTTCCAGTCGGAAGGCCTCGGCGAGTAATCCTGCGCAGGGCCAGTGAACGCTCTTGATCAACCATAGGTCGTACCTGAACATCGCCCCCCCGTTCAGGTATCACCATGGCCACGCAAGAAGACGGCAAGACCCCCAATCTGTCGCAGGAAGAGCAGCACGACGTCGACAAGAACCAGCCGCCTCGCGCGGCGGTTCTGCATGAAATCATCCGCACTCAAGGCGATCAGGAACTGGAGCGCAACGTCGCCGCGTTGTGGTGGTCGGCGCTGGCCGCCGGCCTGACCATGGGCCTGTCACTGATGGGCATGGGCTTGCTCAACTCGCGCCTGCCGGATGGCGAAGAGTTCAAGGTGATCGCCAGTTTTGGTTACTGCGCCGGCTTTCTTGCCGTGATCCTCGCCCGTCAGCAGTTATTCACCGAAAACACCCTGACCGCGGTGTTGCCGGTGATGAGCAAACCCACGCTGAAGAATTTCGCACGCCTGCTGCGTTTATGGGCCGTGGTGCTGGTGGGCAACCTGTGCGGCACCTTGCTGGTGGCGTACGTGATGCTGCACTTGCCGATCTTTGACACCAAGACCGACCTGGCCTTCCTGGAAATCGGGCGCAAGGTCATGGAAAACGACGCCTACCAGATGTTCGCCAAGGGCATCGTGTCGGGCTGGATGATCGCCACCATGGTGTGGATGATCCCCTCCATGGAAAGCGCCAAAATCTGGATCATCATCCTGATCACCTACCTGATGGCACTGGGAGACTTCACCCACATCGTGGTGGGCTCGGCGGAAGTGTCGTACCTGGTATTCGCCGGCGAGCTGCCGTGGAAAGACTTCTGGCTGGTGTTCGCCGGGCCGACGCTGGCGGGCAATATCATCGGCGGCAGCTTTATCTTTGCGCTGATCAGCCATGCGCAGATTCGCAGCGAAAGCAGCCTGCCGGGCAAAGCCGCTGCGGACCCGAGGCATCCGCAGCAGATCAACAAGGGTCAGTGAGTCTCCGGCGCCGCAGCAGGCGCCGGCTCATCCTTGGTCACATGCTTGACCAGCTTGCCGATGCTCAAGCCCTGCAACAGGATCGAAGACAGCACCACGATGTAGGTGATGCTCAGCAGCAAGTCACGCTCCGGGCCCAGTGGCAGGGCCAGGGCCAGTGCCACGGAAACCCCGCCGCGCAAGCCACCCCAGGTGAGGATGCGGATGGTGCCGCGGGGCACCGTGCGCCAGCGCCGCAGCAGCAGGATCGCCGGGGCCACCGTCAGCAGGCGTGACAACAGGATTGCCACGGCCAGCAAACTGGCGGCCAACACGTGCAGCCAGTTGAACGGCAACAGCAGCAGTTCCATGCCGATCAGCGCAAACAGCAGGGCGTTGAGCATGTCATCGAGCAGTTCCCAGAAGCCGTCCAGGTAGCGCCGGGTCATGTCGTTCATCGCCAGCTTGCGGCCGAGGTTGCCGATGATCAGCCCCGCCACCACCATCGCAATGGGTGCCGAGACGTGCAGTTCAGTGGCCATCGCCGAGCCGCCGATCACCAGGGCCAGGGTCAGCATCACTTCGATCTGATACTGCTCGATGCTCTTGATCATCAGGTACACGATGTAGCCGATCAGCCCGCCAAACACCACGCCGCCAATCGCCTCATGGGCAAACAGCATGGCCGTGGCGCCGACCGTAGGCGTCTCGCCCAGTTGCGCGATGCCCAGCAACACGGTGAACACCACCACCGCGGTGCCGTCGTTGAACAGCGATTCGCCGACGATGGTGGTTTTCAGCGGTTTCGACGCATTGGCGGTCCGCAGCACACCGAGCACGGCAATCGGGTCGGTGGGGGAAATCAGCGCGCCGAACAGCAGGCAGTACAGGAAACTCACGTGCCAGCCGAACAGGGCAAAGATGTAGAAGGCCAGGCTGCCGATCACCACCGTGGCAATCAGTACGCCGAAGGTGGCGAGCAGGCCGATGGGCCAGCGGTAGCTGCGCAGGTCGCTCAGGTTGACGTGCAAGGCGCCGGCGAACAGCAGGAACGAGAGCATCCAGTTCATCAGCAGGTCGCCGAAGTCGATCTGGCCGATCAACTGCTGGATGCGCTCTTCAAGGCCGGGGTAGCCGATAAAGCTCAAGCCTTGCAGCAGCAGGGAAAACATCAGTGCCGTGACCATCACACCGATGGTGGGCGGCAGGCCGATGAAGCGGTAGTTCACATACGTGAGCAGGGTGGTCAGGCAAATAAACGCAGCGACAAGTTCAAGCATCCGGGGTCCTTGGATGGAGGAGTGAGTAGAGATCATATGTGGGAGCTGTCGAGCCCCAGCGAGGCTGCGATGGCATCACCTGGGTGAGGCTGCAAGACCGCAGCGCCTGTATCGCAGCCTCGCTAAAGCTCGACAGCTCCCACACAGAACACATTTATCAGTTGGCTACGTTGACCGCAGCAGGGCGACGACGTTGCAGGTCGATGAACAAAAGTGCCGCCACCACCATCCCGCCGATCCAGGCGCCGAGCGGCAGGTGAGGTTCTCCTTCGGTAATCGCGACCCTCTGATCAGGCATACGCAGGCCGACGCCCGGATCGGCGAAGATCGGGCAGCAGCAAAAATTTATTGGTCCAAGTCTTTGCGCAACTGAGTGCGGCGTGGTCGGCTTTAGTATAAACAGGTGCTGAAATATGGCGAATCAATTCCGCTTTTTATGACTGGGGAGTCACCGTGATTGCAACAGCTCTGGTACTGGTAGCGGCGTTGTTGCATGCGACGTGGAACACCTTGATCAAATTCAGCGGCGAGCGCCTGTTGGTCATCGCGTGCATGGACACGGTGGCATTGCTGTTTGTGGTGCTGGCGGTGGGGTTTGTATCGTTTCCGCCACTGGAAATCTGGCCGTGGATCATCGCCTCGGCGTTGTTTGAGTTGCTCTACCGCTACCTGCTGATCCAGGCCTATCGCGTGGGTGACCTGGGCCTGGTGTACCCATTGATGCGCGGCTTGTCGCCTTTGGTGGTGCTGGCGCTGACGCTGGTGTTTGCCGGTGAGGTGCTCAGTACCCAGCAGATTCTCGGCATTCTGCTGATCCCGTTCGGCATGCTATGCCTGTTGTGGCAGGGCGGCGGTGGCGACCGGTTGCCCTGGTCGATGCTGCCGGTGGTGGCGTTGATCGGCCTGTGTATCGGTTGCTACACCTTCCTCGATGGCCAGGCATTGCGCCGTTGGTCACACCCGCTGGACTACCTGGTGTGGCTGACGCTGATAAGCGCATGGCCGTTTCCTTTGCTGGCGATGGTGCGCAAACGGGCGGCGTTCGGGCTGTTCTGGCGCACGCAGTGGAGGCTGGGGCTGAGTGTCGGGTTGTGCGTGTTGTTGAGCTACGCTCTGGTGCTTTGGGCCATGCAGTTGGGCTCGATTGCCGAAGCCGCTGCGCTGCGGGAAGTCAGCGTGATCCTGGTGGTGCTGTTCGGCATGCGTTACCTGAAAGAACCTTTCGGCCGCCCACGGCTCATAGCCTGTGGGTTGGTGCTGATCGGCATGTTCGTGATGAAACTCTAACCGTCGGATAAAACTAAAAAAGGAATGGGTTATGACAGTCGCTTTCTGGTGTGTGTTGATCGCAATTTTTCTGCCGTACCTGTGCACGGGCGTGGCCAAGTTCAGCGGCGGCAAGTTCGGGCCCCGGCAGAACCATGACCCGCGGGCGTTCCTCGACACCCTCGAGGGGTTTGCCAAGCGCGCCCACAGTGCGCAACTCAACAGCTTCGAAGTGACCCCGGCCTTTGCGGCGGCGGTGATCATTGCCCATCTGGCTGGCGTTGCGTCGCTGGTAACGATCAACGTATTGGCGGTGCTGTTTATTACCAGCCGGTTGCTCTACATCATCTGCTACCTGGCGGACTGGGCGATGCTGCGGTCGGTGGTGTGGGCGGTGGGGATGGCGTTGATTGCGAGCTTCTTCTTCGTCTCGATCTGAAGCCTGACACTGTTCAAATGTGGGAGCGGGCTTGCTCGCGAATGCGGTGAGTCAGTCACCGGATGTATCGACTGACACACCGCATTCGCGAGCAAGCCCGCTCCCACACAAGCCCGCTCCCACATAGACCTTGGTGTTCTTCAGGTGCCTGTCGGCGCGTCCGGCACTTTTGGCAACGCTGCGCCTTTGGGCCACAGCATCCAGATCTGGCCCTGCTGCTTCATGTTGCCCGCCAACTCACCAGCGGCATCACCGGTTCCCCAGAACAGGTCGGCCCGCACTTCGCCGGTAATTGCACCACCGGTATCCTGCGCAGCCACCGGGCGGGCAATCGGCGCACCATCCGGTCGGGTAGTCGACAGCCACAACAGGCTGCCCAGCGGAATCACCTTGCGATCCACCGCAACGCTATACCCCGCAGTCAGCGGCACGTTCAGCGAGCCACGCGGGCCCTCGTTGCTGTCGGGGCGGGCACTGAAGAACACGTAGCTGGGGTTGCTTGCCAGCAATTCAGGAATACGCTGCGGATGCGCCTTGGCCCAGGCCGCGATGGCGCCCATGGTCACGTCTTCTTTTTTCAGCTCGCCCTGCTCCACCAACCAGCGGCCGATGGGGCGGTACGGGTAACCGTTCTGGTCGCCGTAACCCACCCGCAATTGGCGGCCGTCGGCCAGTTGGATACGACCCGAACCCTGGATCTGCAGGAATTGCAGGTCCATCGGGTTGGTCAGCCAGGCGATGGGCTTGGCGGTGGAGCCTTGGTGGTTGATGGTGCTGGCGTCGTCATAGGGTTTGAGTACCCGGCCTTCCAGGCGACCGCGCAGGCGCTTGCCCTTGAGCTCCGGGTAGATGCTTTCCAGGTTGACGATGATCAGGTCATCCGGTACGCCGAACACCGGTACATGGGCGGTGGCGGTTTCGGTGAGGCTGCCGGGGTAAACCGGTTCGTAGTAGCCTGTGATCAGGCCGTTGGGGCTGTTGTCTGCCGAGCGCAGGCCGTAGACGTCGAGGTTGGCCTTGAGGAAGTCACGAATCGCCACTGCGGTCGACGGCACGGTGGCCGATGCCGCGCACGTCGCGCCCCATACCGGGTCAGCCTTGAGGCGTTGACAGGCACTGCGCCAGGATTCGAAGCCGGCTTGCAGGTCGCTGTCCGACACGGCCGGCAGGTTTTCCCAGGTGGCGCCAACGTAGGTGGCGATGGCGTGGGGCTTGGCTTTTTCGTCCTTGCCGGTGTCGCAACCGGCCAGCAGCGCGATCATTGGCAGGGCCCACACGAGGCGGCGCCAAGGCTTAAAACGGGTATTCATACACAAAATTCCTGAAGCGATTGCTCGTATCGGCTGGCGTTCGAGCAACCCTTATTATTAATAGGGGTATTGGTCTTTGCGGGCGGGGCGAGGATACTGGCTGCCGTTTCCCGTGACCTTGAGCCATCATGACTTTTAAAAGACTGACCGTTGTATTGCTGGCCTGCCTGACACTGTCCGCCTGCGGCGGGGTTGATCCGAATTCGCCCCTTGGCCAGCGCAAGGCCATTTTCAAGCAGATGCTCAAGACCGGCGAAGACCTGGGCGGCATGTTGCGTGGGCGCATTCCATTCGACGGCGGCAAATTTGCCGAAGGCGCGGTCAAGCTTGATGCGTTGTCCCACGAACCGTGGAAACATTTCCCGAGCGTGCGTGAAGAAGACCACACCAGCGCCAAGGACGACGTGTGGCAGCAGCAGGCACGCTTCCAGGAAATGGCTCGAAACCTTGAAACGGCCACCGGTGAATTGGTGATCGCCAGCCAGGTCCAGCCCTACAAGGCCAGCAACCTCGGGCCGGCGGTGCAGAAAGTCGAAGATGCCTGCACCGCGTGCCATAAACAGTTCCGCGATCACTGAGGCCGTCTTACTTGTCCAGTTCGTCCAGGGCTTCCTGCAAGTCCTTGCGTGACTGGGCCAGCTTGTCCTTGCGCTTGTTGATCTTGTCGGAATCACCCTTCTTCATGGCCTTGTCGAGGTCAGCCTGACGGCGGCTGACTTCGTGCTTGGCGTCGAGCACCTTGTTTTCCCGCTCCTTTTTCAAGGAGGCATCGGTGCAGTTGGCGGTGACTTCACTCAAGGCTTTTTCCAGGCCGGCTTGTCGCTCACTGTTGCCGTGGGCCTTGGCTTGTTCGATCTGGGTGCTGATGGACTCGCGCTTGGCGGCGCAGCCTGTGAGTGGCGCAGCTTCCTCGGCTGCCAGCAATGGCGCGGACATAAGGGTAGCGACGGTCAACAGGGCAAAAGGTGCAAGAAATTTCATAAAGGCTCCAAGGCAAACAAGGTCGCAATCAGGTGGGCAGGATGAATTCTGCCGGCACCGGTTAATGCCGTCGGGCAGAGGTCAAAAACCATCTATCCCGGCAGCCCGTAATGTTTCACTCAAGGCCAGCACCTGCGGGTCGCGAAAAAAAGCGCTCAGTTGCGCCGCGCGACCCGGGCCTATGCCGTCTTCGGCCAGCCAGGCTTGAGTGTCTCTGGCGGCCAGGGTTTGCCAGCCGCCTTGTAGATTGTTGCGGGCCGTGGGCGGTACTCCCAGGGCCATCAGCCATTGCGCGAACGGTCGCTGCCGGGCGCTGCGCAAGCTGTCGAGTAAACGCGCACTGCTGCGTTCGCCGAAGCCATCAATGTTAGCAAGCTCTGCCTCATCCAGGGTTAACCAATCGAGCAGGCCGTCGATCAGGCCGGCCTGGATCAAGGTGTTCCAGGTTTCGCGGCCGATGTGTGGCAGGGCCAGGCCCTGGGCGCCGCTCAGCCAGGTCAGGCGCGCGAGCAGCTGTTCTTCGCAACCCGGGGCCAGTTGCCAGCAACTCAAGGGGTGGAAGTCCCTGGCCTGCGGGACCTGCAACTCGGCCCGTGGCTGGCTGCGCAGGATGACGCGGTCAAGGCGTGGGATGACGTGCCCGGCGAGGCTGATGGAGACCTGGTCGCCAGTACGGATATCCAGTTCCCGCCAGCGTTTCAGCGAACCGACACTGACCCGGCTGATCTTCCGGTCATCGAGCAGTACCGGTTCCAACTCCAGGATGGAGGTGATGCGCCCGGTGCGGCCAATCTTGAAGTGCACCTTGCGCACATGGGCCAGTGCCTTGACCACCGGGTACTTCCAGGCAACCGCCCAGTAGGGCGCGCTGACCCGCCAGCGCTCGGCCGGGGCCCGCTGGCCTTGATGCAATACCACGCCGTCGCTGGCGAAGGGCAGCGGGTGGCTGTACCAATAGCTGCGCCAGTGCGCCGCTTCGGTCATGTCCTTGATCGGGTGGCTGTAGCGCCCGCTGTCGGTGAAGCCCCACTGCGCCAGCTGGCTCAGCCGCTCGGAAAAGTCATCGGGGCCCTGGGGCCAGGCCCAGACAAACAGACCGATATTGGCGGCCTCGGCTTCGCTCAACTGCCGGCGATTCATCAGCCCGGCCACTTTGCCGCGGGCGCCGAGGCCACCTTTGGCAGCTTGCACATGGTCATTCAGTCGCCAATAGAGTTCGCCCTGCAACAGCAGGTCAACGGGCTCGGGCAGTTGCTGCACGATCCCCGGAATCCGGCGGGCGGAGGCTGACCAATCCTGGCCCAGCCGGCCATCGCCGCGACTGATGACCCGGCTCAACCGGCCCTTGCGGTAAACCAGCGTGACGGCGACGCCATCGACCTTGGGCTGGATCCACACGTCCTGGCGAGTCCCCAGCCAGGTTTGCACGGCGTTATCGTCCAGCAGTTTTTCCAGGCCGGTGTGGGGCGTCGGGTGGGCGGTCGTGCCTCGCGCGCTGCCCAGCGGGTCGTCCGTGACTGGGGCGGAGGGAGTGAAACACCTGCGCCATTGGGCAAGGCGCTGGCTGGCCTGGTCATACAGCTCATCGCTGATCAATGACTGGCCGAGCCGGTGGTAGCTGTCATCCCACAAGCGGATTTGTTGCGCCAGGGTGCTGATCTGGGCCCGGGCGTGATCGGCCTCCCAGTCGGGGCACCCCTGCGACCACGCAGTGAGTGGCGAGAAGCTGAGTAAAAGGAAAAACAGCCAGCGCATAAGTGACGTCATCATGAGCATCCTTGCTCTGAAAAGGGCGCCCAGCCTAAGCCATCCCCGCGGGCATAAAAAAGCCCCGCAACCGCGAGGCTTTTTACCCGATGTTTCTGCTCGCTTGAACAGAACGCCGGGGCTTTGTGTACACCGTAGGACGATTACAGACCGGCGGCAGTACGCAGGTCGTTGGCACGGTCGGTCTTTTCCCAGGTGAACGTAGTGAACGTGTCGTTGCCGACAGTCTTCTGCTCAGGGGTACGACCGAAGTGGCCGTAGGCCGCAGTTTCCTGGTACATCGGGTGCAGCAGGTCGAGCATGGTGGTGATTGCGTAAGGACGCAGGTCGAAGATCTCACGCACCAGCTTGACGATCTTGTCGTCGCTGATCTTGCCGGTACCGAAGGTGTTCAGCGAGATCGACGTAGGCTGGGCCACACCGATTGCGTAGGACACCTGAATCTCGCAACGCTCGGCCAGGCCGGCGGCCACGATGTTCTTGGCCACGTAACGACCGGCGTAGGCCGCCGAACGGTCAACCTTGGATGGATCCTTGCCGGAGAACGCGCCACCGCCGTGACGGGCCATGCCGCCGTAGCTGTCGACGATGATCTTGCGACCGGTCAAGCCGCAGTCGCCCACCGGGCCACCGATGATGAACTGGCCGGTCGGGTTGATGTGGAACTGGGTGTCCTTGGTCAGCAGTTCGGCAGGCAGCACGTGCTTGACGATCAGCTCCATGACGCCTTCGCGCAGGTCGGCGTAGGAAACGTCCGGGTTGTGCTGGGTCGACAGTACCACCGCGTCGATGGCGACGACTTTGCCGCCTTCATAACGGCAGGTCACCTGGGACTTGGCGTCCGGGCGCAGCCATGGCAGTGCACCGGATTTACGGGCTTCGGCCTGGCGCTTCACCAACTGGTGGGAGAAGGTGATCGGTGCCGGCATCAGCACGTCGGTTTCGTTGCTGGCATAGCCGAACATCAGGCCCTGGTCGCCGGCGCCCTGATCTTCAGGCTTGGCACGGTCGACACCCTGGTTGATGTCAGGGGACTGCTTGCCGATGATGTTCATCACGCCGCAGGTCGCACCGTCGAAGCCGACGTCGGAGCTGTTGTAGCCGATGTCGATGATCACATCACGCACGATCTGCTCCAGGTCTACCCAGGCAGAGGTGGTGACTTCGCCGGCGATGATCGCCACGCCCGTTTTCACCAGAGTCTCGCACGCCACTCGGGCGAACTTGTCTTCAGCGATGATGGCGTCCAGCACCGCGTCAGAGATCTGGTCGGCGATTTTGTCCGGATGCCCTTCAGACACGGACTCGGAGGTGAAAAGGGAGTATTCGCTCATCTCGATGTTTTCCTGATATTTACCGATGGTGAGTGTCGCCAGCCGGCCGCTGAAAATGGCGGACCTGAATCTGGAAACCATTACGTAAACCTACATAGAGGCTTTCCCCGGGAACGAGTCCCGCAGCGGTGGCCCAACGGGCCAGATCGTCCTGTTCAAAACCCAGCCAGAGATCACCGCAGGCTTCCCTGGCCCAACTCTGGTTGTGGCTGCATAAATCCGTGACCAACAGGCTGCCGCCTGGTTGCAGCAAATTCGCCATCTGCCTGAGGGCGTCTGCCGGGGCGGCGAAATGGTGCAGGACCATGTTCAGCACCACGCAATCGGCCCGCAGGCTGGTGTCATTCAGGGCGTCCGCCAACTGCAGGTGGACATTGCCCAGCGCTTCGCGCTCACACAATTGGCGGGCCAGCTCCAGCATCGCCGGGCTGTTGTCCAGCGCCGTGACCTGATGAAAGCGCCGCGCCAGCTCCGGCAGGAAGCCGCCGTCACCCGGGCCCACTTCAACCGCCGTAGCCTCATCACTGAAGCTCAGCTTGTCCAAAAGTGCCAGCACGCTTTCGCGGTATTGCGCCAAGCCGGCGATCAGATCCTGCTGGGCGCGAAACTTCTCGGCTACCCGTGAGAAAAAGTCCTGGCTGGCGGCAGCACGTTGCCCGTGCACCTGGCTGATGCGCGACTGCACGTCAGCCGGCAGGGCCAGGCTGTCTATTTCTTCCAGCAGCGCAGCGTGCAGCTTGCCGCCCAACTGTTCGGTGTGGGGCAGGGCGCGACGGTAAAAAATCGCATTGCCCTCGCGGCGGGTCGCCACCAGGTCGGCCTGGGCCAGTACCTTCAAGTGGTGGCTCATGCCGGATTGGCCGATGGCGAAGATCTGCGCCAGCTCCAGCACCCCGAACGAATCGTTGGTCAGCGCGCGCAACACATTCAGGCGCAACGGATCGCCACCGGCCTTGCACAGGGCCGCCAGCTCGTCGCTGTCGTCGGGTCGAATGGAAGGTGCGCTCAGGTTCATAAGGCCAGCAGTCTAGTGACGGTGGGAAAACCCCGCAAGGGCAATATCAAAAAGTTTTGATATTGGTCGATAATCGGTGGTTATAAGCAGCCGCTATAACCCATGGACGAAGCGGGGGGCGGTTTCTCCAGTCAATCCGCAGGAAAAACACCCCCAAGTGACTATCTGTCATTGCCCCGAGGGCCGTGGCTGAGGGAAAATGCCGATCCTTTTTTCCGTTTCTTTTATTCAACCTCCAGGAGATCAGCGATGCCCAGCCGTCGTGAGCGTGCCAACGCCATTCGTGCCCTCAGCATGGATGCCGTGCAAAAAGCCAACAGCGGCCATCCCGGTGCCCCGATGGGCATGGCGGATATCGCCGAGGTACTTTGGCGTGACTACCTGAAACACAACCCGAGCAACCCGTCGTTCGCCGACCGTGACCGGTTCATCCTGTCCAACGGCCACGGCTCGATGCTGATCTACTCGTTGCTGCACCTGACCGGCTACGACGTCACCATCGACGACCTGAAAAACTTCCGCCAGATCCACAGCCGCACCCCGGGCCACCCGGAATACGGCTACACCCCTGGCGTAGAGACCACCACCGGTCCACTGGGCCAGGGCCTGGCCAACGCCGTGGGTTTTGCCCTGGCTGAAAAAGTGCTGGCTGCGCAGTTCAACCGCCCGAACCACAACATTGTCGACCACCACACCTACGTGTTCCTCGGTGATGGCTGCATGATGGAAGGCATTTCCCACGAAGTCGCCTCCCTGGCCGGTACCCTGGGCTTGGGCAAGCTGATCGCCTTCTACGATGACAACGGCATCTCCATCGACGGCGAAGTCGAAGGCTGGTTCACCGACGACACACCGAAGCGTTTCGAAGCCTACAACTGGCAGGTGATCCGCAATGTCGACGGTCATGACCCGGAAGAAATCAAGATTGCGATCGAGACGGCCCGCAAAAGCGAGCAGCCAACCCTGATCTGCTGCAAGACCACCATCGGCTTCGGTTCGCCGAACAAGCAAGGTAAAGAAGACTGCCACGGCGCCCCACTGGGTGACGCGGAAATCGCCCTGACCCGCGCTGCGCTGAAGTGGAACCACGGCCCGTTCGAAATCCCGGCTGACATCTACGCCGAGTGGAACGCCAAGGAAGCCGGCCTGGCGGTCGAAGCCGAGTGGGACCAGCGTTTCGCGGCCTACTCCGCCGAATTCCCTGAGTTGGCCAACGAACTGGTTCGCCGCCTGGCCGGTGACCTGCCTGCCGACTTCGCTGAAAAGGCCTCGGCCTACATCGCCGAAGTGGCGGCCAAGGGCGAAACCATCGCCAGCCGTAAAGCCAGCCAGAACACCCTGAACGCGTTCGGCCCGCTGCTGCCTGAGTTCCTCGGCGGTTCGGCTGACCTGGCCGGTTCCAACCTGACCCTGTGGAAAGGTTGCAAAGGTGTCTCGGCGGAAGACGCCAGCGGCAACTACATGTACTACGGCGTGCGCGAGTTCGGCATGAGCGCCATCATGAACGGCGTTGCCCTGCACGGCGGCCTGGTGCCTTACGGCGCGACCTTCCTGATGTTCATGGAATACGCCCGCAACGCCGTACGCATGGCGTCGTTGATGAAAAAGCGTGTGATCTTCGTCTACACCCACGACTCCATCGGCCTGGGCGAAGACGGCCCGACGCACCAGCCGGTCGAGCAATTGACCAGCCTGCGCACCACGCCGAACCTCGATACCTGGCGCCCATCGGACGCAGTCGAGTCGGCTGTGGCCTGGAAGCACGCGATCGAGCGCAAGGACGGCCCTTCGGCGCTGATCTTCTCCCGTCAGAACCTGCAGCACCAAACCCGCGACGCGGCGCAGATCGAAGGCATCAGCCGTGGTGGCTACGTGCTGAAAGACTGCATCGGCGAGCCGGAGTTGATCCTGATCTCCACCGGTTCGGAAGTGGGCCTGGCGGTTCAGGCGTACGACAAGTTGACGGCCGCAGGTCGCAACGTGCGCGTGGTTTCCATGCCGTGCACCAGCGTCTTCGAAGCCCAGGACGCCGACTACAAGCAATCGGTATTGCCGTTGCAGGTCAGCGCACGTATCGCCATCGAAGCGGCTCACGCCGACTACTGGTACAAGTACGTGGGCCTGGAAGGTCGCGTGATCGGCATGACCACCTACGGTGAGTCGGCGCCGGCGCCAGCGTTGTTCGAAGAGTTCGGTTTCACCCTGGAAAACATCCTGGGTCAGGCTGAAGAGCTGCTGGAAGACTAAAAGCTCGAACGCGGTGACCCTTTGGTTGCCGCATCCACTGTAGGAGCGAGCTTGCTCGCGAAGATCGTCAACGATATCGCAGCGTTTCTGGTTTAACGCGGCGCTCTCGGGTTCTTCGCGAGCAAGCTCGCTCCTACAATGGTTTGTGTCGCCCACAATGCGAGAACCCCATGCCTCAACCGCGTCCCTACAAAGTTGCACTCAACGGCTACGGCCGGATTGGTCGTTGCGTCTTGCGTGCTCTGTTCGAGCGAGGGCCGGCGGCCGGGTTTGAAATTGTCGCGATCAACGATCTGGCGGACATGGCCAGCATCGAATACCTGACACGCTTTGACTCCACCCACGGCCGGTTCCCCGGCGAAGTGCGGGTCGAGGACGATTGTCTGCATATTAATGGCAACTGCGTGAAGGTCCTGCGCAGTGCCACCCCTGAGGGCATCGACTGGGCGGCGCTGGACGTCGACCTGGTGCTGGAATGCTCCGGTGCCTATCACACCCGTGCCGACGGCCAGCGGTTTCTCGACGCCGGCGCACCACGGGTCCTGTTCTCCCAGCCGATGGCCAGCGAGGCGGATGTCGACGCCACCATCGTCTACGGCGTGAACCAGGATTGCCTGACCGGTGCCGAATTGCTGGTGTCCAACGCCTCCTGCACCACCAACTGCGGCGTGCCGTTGTTGCGCCTGCTGGACCAGGCGATTGGCCTGGAATACGTGTCGATCACCACCATTCACTCGGCAATGAACGATCAGCCGGTGATTGACGCTTACCACCATGAAGACCTGCGCCGCACGCGTTCGGCGTTTCAGTCGGTGATTCCGGTGTCCACCGGCCTGGCGCGCGGTATCGAGCGACTGTTGCCGGAACTTGCCGGGCGAATCCAGGCCAAAGCCGTACGGGTACCGACGGTGAATGTGTCTTGCCTAGACATCACCATGCAAACCGTCAGCGACACCGATGCCGGCGAAGTCAACCGGATCCTGCGCGACGCCGCCACCAGCGGCCCGCTCAAAGGCCTGTTGGCCTACACCGAGTTGCCGCACGCCAGCTGTGATTTCAACCACGACCCGCATTCGGCCATCGTCGATGCCAGCCAGACCCGCGTTTCCGGCCCACGGCTGGTGAACATCCTGGCTTGGTTCGACAACGAATGGGGTTTTGCCAACCGAATGCTGGACGTTGCAGAACACTATCTGCAAACAGCCTCTCCACAACTTTAGCTCTCAGGAATTGCCCCCCATGACCGTGTTGAAGATGACCGACCTCGATCTGCAAGGTAAGCGCGTACTGATCCGCGAAGACCTCAACGTCCCAGTCAAGGACGGTGTTGTCACCAGCGATGCGCGAATCCTGGCCTCGCTGCCGACCATCAAGCTGGCCCTGGAAAAAGGTGCGGCCGTGATGGTCTGCTCCCACTTGGGTCGTCCGACCGAAGGTGAATTCTCGGCAGAAAACAGCCTCAAGCCTGTAGCTGAATATTTGAGCAAGGCCCTGGGTCGCGACGTGCCGCTGGTTGCCGACTACCTGAACGGTGTGGACGTGAAGGCTGGCGACATCGTGCTGTTCGAAAACGTGCGCTTCAACAAGGGCGAGAAAAAGAACAGCGACGAACTGGCCCAGCAATACGCTGCCCTGTGCGACGTGTTCGTGATGGACGCTTTCGGTACTGCTCACCGTGCCGAGGGTTCGACCCATGGCGTGGCAAAGTTTGCCAAAGTTGCCGCAGCTGGCCCGTTGCTGGCGGCTGAACTGGACGCACTGGGCAAGGCCCTCGGCGCTCCGGCCCAACCGATGGCCGCCATCGTTGCCGGCTCCAAGGTGTCCACCAAGCTCGACGTGCTGAACAGCCTGAGCCAGATCTGCAACCAGCTGATCGTCGGCGGCGGCATTGCCAACACGTTCCTGGCGGCTGCCGGTCACCCGGTGGGCAAATCGCTGTACGAGCCGGACCTGCTGGACACTGCCCGCGCCATTGCCGCCAAGGTCAGCGTGCCGCTGCCGGTAGACGTGGTGGTGGCCAAGGAATTCGCTGAAAGCGCCGAAGCCACCGTCAAGCTGATCGCTGACGTTGCCGCTGACGACATGATCCTGGACATCGGCCCGCAAACGGCAGCCAACTTCGCTGAACTGCTGAAGTCGTCCAAGACCATCCTGTGGAACGGCCCGGTCGGCGTGTTCGAGTTCGACCAGTTCGGCAACGGCACCAAAGTGCTGGCCCACGCCATCGCTGAAAGCTCGGCATTTTCCATCGCTGGCGGTGGCGACACCCTGGCGGCCATCGATAAATATGGCGTTGCTGACCAGATCTCCTACATTTCTACGGGGGGTGGTGCGTTCCTCGAATTCGTTGAAGGCAAGGTACTGCCGGCTGTCGAAGTGCTGGAAAGCCGGGCCAAGGGATAAGGCACTTGCTGAGGAAAAGGAGCATTCCGATGATCAGGTCGTTGGCACTGGTGATTGCAGCGGGCCTGCTGGCCGGCTGCGGCAGCACGCCGAAAGCGGCGCCCGAGTCTGAAAAGGCCGGGGCGGCTCGGCAAAAGAGTTGCTATCAGGCTGACTGGCAAGCCGAAACCATGCCGGTGATCAACAAGCGCATCGGGCCGGACGGGTTGGAGAAATACGACTCTGCGCCCAACGGTCAGGAACAGGGTTGCCCTTGACGGGTCTGATTCACTAACCGACAGCAGCGGTGGCCGCAGGTCGCCGCTTGAGGATTGGCAATGAAAGGCGTTTTCGCCCTGGCAGCACTGGCGTTATTGGCCGGATGCACCAACCTGAACATGTTCGACAAGAAGGCAGAGCCGGTAGACAAGTGGACCACCTGGACGTGTGACAGCCAGGCGCAAGTCAACTGGCGCTTTGCCGACCAGGCCCGCACCCAGGTGGATGTACGCCTCGGCGGCTCGGACCAGGTGTATCGCCTCAAGCAGGATGTGGCGGCCTCGGGCGTGCTGTACAGCGACGGCCAGTTGGCGTTTCACACAAAAGGTGAGGAAGGCCTGGTTTACTGGGTTGCCACCGATGATTTGATCGGGCGCGGCTGTAAAGCGCAATAACACGCCGCGATCACCTGTAGGAGCCGGCTTGCCGGCGATAGCGTCAGCCGCCATCGCCGGCAAGCCGGCTCCTGCAGACAGGTTTAACGATTAAGCAGGGCAGGCTTTGAAAGCCTGACCTTCAATAACTTGAATAGCAGCCGCCGCTACGGCAGGCTTGCACGATTAACGACCCTCGACCGGGAGAGAGACTTACAATGGCACTTATCAGCATGCGCCAGATGTTGGACCACGCAGCCGAATTCGGCTATGGCGTTCCAGCCTTCAACGTCAACAACCTTGAGCAGATGCGCGCCATCATGGAAGCCGCTGACAAGACTGACTCTCCAGTGATCGTCCAGGCTTCGGCCGGCGCGCGCAAATACGCCGGTGCCCCGTTCCTGCGTCACCTGATCCTCGCCGCGATCGAAGAATTCCCGCACATCCCGGTGTGCATGCACCAGGACCACGGCACCAGCCCTGACGTGTGCCAGCGCTCCATCCAGCTGGGCTTCAGCTCGGTAATGATGGACGGTTCCCTGGGCGAAGACGGCAAGACCCCGACCGACTACGAATACAACGTACGCGTCACCCAACAAACCGTGGCCATGGCTCACGCCTGTGGCGTTTCGGTTGAAGGCGAGCTGGGCTGCCTGGGTTCCCTGGAAACCGGCATGGCCGGTGAAGAAGACGGCATCGGCGCCGAAGGCGTACTGGATCACAGCCAAATGCTGACCGATCCGGAAGAAGCTGCTGACTTCGTCAAGAAAACCCAAGTTGATGCCCTGGCCATCGCCATCGGCACCAGCCACGGCGCCTATAAATTCACCAAGCCACCTACCGGCGACGTGTTGGCCATCGACCGCATCAAGGAAATCCACAAGCGCATCCCGAACACCCACCTGGTGATGCACGGTTCTTCCTCGGTACCGCAAGAGTGGCTGGCGATCATCAACCAGTACGGCGGCGACATCAAAGAAACCTACGGCGTGCCAGTTGAAGAAATCGTCGAAGGCATCAAGTACGGCGTGCGCAAGGTCAACATCGACACCGACCTGCGCCTGGCCTCCACCGGTGCAATGCGTCGCCTGATGGCCACCAACCCGAGCGAATTTGACCCACGTAAATTCTTCGGCGCTACCGTGACTGCCATGCGTGATGTATGTATCGCACGTTACGAAGCCTTCGGTACTGCGGGCAACGCTTCGAAGATCAAGCCTATCTCGTTGGAAGCGATGTACCAGCGTTACCTGAAAGGTGAGTTGAACGCCAAGGTCAACTAAGCCTTACGCGTTAATGAAAAGCCCGCAGCGATGCGGGCTTTTTTGTGGCTGAAATTTGATCAGGCGGCTGCGGGGGTGTCGAAGCCGCGGTATTCGATGACGCGGAATACGTCGCTTACGTCCTGCACCAGGATGCGGGCGGTGTTGGCTACGTGGTTCAGGTCACGCTCCGCAAAATCGGGCAGGCTGGAGCAGGCCATCAGGTTGAGGTGTTCGAGGGCGGCGTTGAGGCGTTCACGCAGGCAGGCGTGCAGGTCCTGCAGCGGAGCTTCGCTGTCGATCAGGAGTACCGGGTATTCGGTGGCTGTTTCGGTGCAGGGGGTGAAACGGCGGGGCGGGAGTTCTGGCGTCATGGCAAATATTCCTCGTATCTAAAAAGGACTACCGCCATTCGCTGCGAAACGAATGGGTGGTAGCTGTGTGCGGGTTCGCAGACCGAGGATACGAGGAACCCGGCAGACCCGAAGGTCTCCCACACACAGCCACCATAAAATAAACGACGGACGTAGAAGCGCTAGTCGTTGCATTCATGATGCTTGGTTACACACGTATCGTTAGGGCTGCGAAACCCTGTCGCCGTTCAATGCCGGCGACGGGGCGAACTATAAGCGGCGCTCCGATTCACCGCAACGGCCCTGTAGGACACAGGACCCCTGTGGGAGCCGGCGGTGCGACGATTCGACTTGCCCGCGATGGCGGTGTGCCAGTCGAAGAATAAGTTGGCTGATACACCGCCATCGCGGGCAAGTCGAATCGTCGCACCGCCAGCTCCCACAGGGATAAGTGTTGTTTAAGTGATTGTGTTAATCACCGAATGATCCTTGGGTCCATAGGACAGTGCCTACGAGATGTGAGGAGACTTAGTTCTCCACCAGCACCTTCGGATTCGAGTTACCCCACACCGTATACAGATCCGCCAGCAACGCACCGTTGATGTCTTCAACCTCCGCCTGGCTGGTCTCCACCGCGCCCTGCTTGCCGAACAACACGACCTCATCGCCGCTCTTCACGGTCGGCACGTCGGTGACATCGACCATCAGGGTGTTCATCGACACCTTGCCCACCACCGGCACCCGGTGCCCGTTGATCAGCACGATGCCTTTGTTGGTAAACGCCCGGCGATAGCCGTCGGAATAACCCACGGTGATGTTCGCCAGTTTCGAATCCCGCGCCAGGGTGTAGGTGCGGTCGTAGCCTACGGTGTTGCCTTTCGGGTAGCTGTTGACGGACGCCACGTGGGATTTGAACTGCATCACCCGCTTGTATTCGGTGAACGACGGTACGGTATCGCCAAACAGCAGGCCGCCCGGACGAACCATGTCCAGCCGCGACTCGGGTACTTCCAGGGTGGCGAAGGAGTTGGCGGCGTGCAGGGTGATTTTGCTGCGGTCGAGCTGGGCGACGCTGATCAGCCAGTTGGCTTGTTCGTTGAACGCCTTGAGCCCGGTGCGCACGTCGGCGGCATCTTCAACGGCGAAGTGGGTCATGATCGCCGTCACCTGCAGGTTTGGCACCTTGGTAATGGCTACGGCGTCGCGGCGGCCCTGGGCGGTGGTCATTTCCACACCGTTGCGGCTCATGCCGCTGGAGTTCAGGCCCAGGTGCACGACCAGTGGGCGGCCGTGGTTTTCGGCGATCAGGCTGGCGCGCACGGCGAAGTCCAGATTGCCCACCAGCTCTTCGACGTTATACGGCAACGCAGCTTCCAGCTCGCTCAGGGCGGCGGTGCGTACGCGGATCAGTTGGCCCTTGAAGCCGCTTTCACGGACCACGCGGGCTTCTTCGTTGCTGGCGATGCCGACGCAGGGCACGCCCAGTTTGATCACCGAGGGCATCAGTAAACCGATGCCGTGACCGTAGGCGTCCGCCTTGAGCACGGCGCAGATTTTCGACTTGTCAGCGAGGCTGGCTTGCAGGGTGCGGATATTGTTTTCGAAGGCGACCTTGTTGATTTCGACCCAGGCGTTGCTGTCCTGGATATTGACCTGGGCCACCCCGTCGGCCATCGAGAGGGGCGGGGCGGCGAAGGCCGGGTTTTGCAGCAGTGCCATGCCCATAGAGAGGGCGAGCAGGGTGCGGGAAAAGGGCATTGGGCAGTCTCCATGACTTTCTTGTAGGGGGTAGTGCGCGTGCGCGGCGCCATACTCGGATTGTCCTACAAGAAAGTCGAGACCCTGGGTCGCGGTTCTGTCCTAAAGCGTCGTGGGATAGATCGCTGAAGCGAATCAGCTTCAGTCGTGATCAATGTCCAGCTTGGCAAACGTCACGCGGGCGCCTTCCTTGCTGTTGCCGCTGTTGTCCTGCACGTAGGCGCCGGCCTTGAAGTACAGCGGCTGTTTGCCCCACGCAGCGCCGATGCGTTCGTTCCACTGCCCGTTGGCGGCGTCGACGCTTAGCAGGCCGGCCTTGTTCAGGTGGATGACGTAGGTGAAGTCGCGGTCCAGCGGTACGTTCTCGGCGACGATGATCACCCGGCCTTCCGACTCGTCAGGGCGCATGCGCACCTTGGCGACGATGTTGCCGGTCTGGGTTTTTTCCTTGTATTGGTATTCGACCTTGATCAGTGGCTTCTGGCTTTCGTAGGCGTGGATTTGACCGATCACCACCTTGCCGGAGGACGGCACCTTGTTGACCGCCAACGTGGCACGCAGGAAATTGTCGGCGTCGCTGTACAGCCAGTTGCGCAGGCGGCCGTCGGCGTAGGTTTCCCGCAGTTCGCTGCGAGGGTAAACAGCGTTCTCGGTACGCGTGCCGGTTACCGGGGTCCAGAATTGCACGCTGCTGCCTTCGGCCTGGAAGTATTGGTCCTTGAACCCGCTGAGCAGTTTCGGCGTGTCGATGGTCGAGGGCGGGGAGCCGACGGGGATGCTCAGGTTCCAGGTGGACAGATCAATCATTGAATACGCCTTTAACGGGGAAAGAAGGCCTTGGCTCGGGAGCCGGCACTTTCTTTATAGGTGGCTCGAAATGGATTGTTAATGGCTTTGTGGCGGATTGTTGGCGCCAATGAAATGTCAAAAAGCCATGTTTCCCGTAAACCGCGGGCTGTAGACACTGACCGTTAGTCGGTTGTCTGGGCTTTGGCGCAATGATGGCACCGTCGTGGCTTCTGCTTTATGGGATCCAGGGCTAGAGTGAGCCCTTATTGTTTATCCGGTTTTGTCGCAAAAATGACCGGAATGACTCCGACGAAAGAGAAGCAGCAATGGAATGCGCTCCAATCAAGCCTCGCGATGGTTGTTCAGTGCTTTTGGTGGTCGATGACTATCCCGAAAACCTGATCAGCATGCGTGCGCTATTGCAGCGTGAAGATTGGCATGTGGTGACGGCGGCCTCCGGGGTTGAAGCCTTGGGATTGCTGCTCGAACACGACGTCGACCTGGTGTTGCTGGATGTGATGATGCCCGGCATGGACGGGTTCGAGGTGGCCCGGCTGATGCGCGGCAGCCAGCGCACGCAACTGACCCCGATCATCTTTCTCAGCGCTCACGCCCAATCGCCGGCGGCGATGCTGGAAGGCTATGCCAGCGGCGCGATCGACTACCTGCTGAAACCCTTCGACCCGAATATCCTCAAGCCCAAGGTCCAGGCCCTGCTGGAGCACCAGCGCAACCGCCGTGCCTTGCAGCGCCTGAGTCACGATCTGGAATCGGCCCGGGCCTTCAATGCCTCGGTGCTCGACAATGCCGCCGAAGGCATCCTGGTGGTGGGCGAAGACGGCGTGATCAGCTACGCCAACCCGGCGATTTCGCGGCTGATCAATGCGCCGGTCGCTGAGATCCAGGGTGCCGAGTTCCTGGGCTTCCTACAGAAGCCCCATGTGCCTGGGTGGTCCGATTCTGCCTTGTATGAAGGCTACAAACGTGGCGAAACCTGGCGCCTGCACGACGCCATCTTGCGCACCGCACCCGGCCAGCAGTTGCCCGTGGCGATGTCGTGCGCCCCGCTACCGGCCGAGCAGAAAGCCATGGTGGTCACGGTGCTGGACATGTCCGAGGTGCGCCATCTGCATCAGCAACTGGAGTTCCAGGCCGTCACCGACCCGCTGACGGGCCTGCTCAATCGGCGTGGGTTTCACCAGTCGGTGGAGAATGTGCTGTTGCGCAGTGAGCGTAACGAGCAGTCGCTGGTGCTGCTGTACCTGGACCTGGACGGGTTCAAGCGGGTCAACGATTCCCTCGGCCACGACGCCGGAGACCGCGTGCTGCGCTGGGTCTCGGAACAGTTGAAGGCGTGCCTGCGCTCCTACGACATTCTTGGCCGCATGGGCGGGGATGAATTCACCGCGCTGCTGGAGCTGGAATTTCCGGAGCAGGCGGCCAAGATTGCGGAAAAACTGATCGAACGGGTGTCGATCTGTCAGCAGGTCGACGGTCTGGATGTGATGCTGGGCGTCAGTATCGGCATTGCCACTTTCCCGGACTGCGGCTCGGACCTCAACGGCCTGCTGCGCGCGGCGGACGTCGCGATGTACGAGGCCAAGCGCGCCGGGCGTCAGCAATATCGCTACTACGACCAGGAAATGAACGGCCGGGCCCGCTCGCGCCTGATGCTCGAAGACAGCGTACGCAGCGCCATCGACAGCAAGGATTTCACCCTGGTGTACCAGCCGCAGGTGTCGTTGCACGACGGCCATCTGCGGGGCGTCGAAGCGCTGCTGCGCTGGCAGCACCCGAGTGTCGGCGATGTGCCGCCGGGGCTGTTTCTGCCGTTGCTCGAAGAGGCGCGGCTGATCAGCCAGTTGAGCACCTGGATCTACCAGCAGGTGGCCGCCCAGCGGCAGGCATGGGCAGGGGTGTTCAGCGATGAGTTGGTCCTGAGCGTGAGCTTGAGCAGCAGCCAGTTCAATATGCCGAACCTGGCCAGCCAGCTGCAGCAGGTGCTGGAGCGACATGGGTTGCAAGGCCGGCAGCTTGAGGTGGAGATCAGTGAAGAAAGCCTGATGCACAACCTGGATGAGTCCACCAAGCAGCTCAAGCTGTTGCGCCGGGCCGGCGTGCGGATTGCCCTGGATGATTTCGGCGCGGGCAACTGCTCCCTGGCCCACCTGCGGGACCTGGAATTCGACACCCTAAAGCTCGACCCGAAGCTGATCGCCCGCCTGCCGGGTTCATCCCGGGACGCGGCGATGGCGCGCAGCATTATCGAATTGTGCCGGCATTTTGATCTGCTGGTGATTGCCGAAGGTGTCGAGACCCAGGAGCAAGTTGAATGGCTCAAGGCCAACGGCTGCCAGTTCATCCAGGGCCCGCAGGTGGCGCCGCCGTTGATCGCGGATGAAATTGCCGACTGGCGCCTGCGCGCAGCGGCCCGCTGAATTCGCTACACTGGCGCCCATTCAAATACCCGTTGTTGACCCCATGACCGCGCTGAAATACCTCCAGGCCTACCCCCCAGCATTGCAGGAGCAAGTGCGCCAGTTGATTGCCAAGGACCAACTCGGCGACTACCTGACCCAGCGCTACCCCGAACGGCATGGCGTGCAGAGCGACAAAGCACTGTACAACTACGCCCAGGCCCTGAAGCAGGAACACCTGCGCAACGCCCCGGCCATCGACAAGGTGCTGTTCGATAACCGCCTGGACCTGACCCACCGCGCCCTCGGCCTGCACACCACCATCTCCCGGGTGCAGGGTGGCAACCTCAAGTCGAAGAAAGAAATCCGTATCGCCTCGCTGTTCAAGGAAGCCGCGCCGGAATTTCTGCGCATGATCGTGGTACACGAACTGGCGCACTTCAAGGAATCGGACCACAACAAGGCGTTCTACAAACTCTGTGAATACATGTTGCCGGGCTACCATCAGGTGGAATTCGACCTGCGGGTGTACCTGACCTGGCGGGACCTGCAGGGCAAGCCCTGACCTTCAAAGGCGATCGAGCATGGATGTGAGCAAGACCAAAAGCAGCTTCTACCGGCGCCTGTATGTGGCGTACCTGATTGATAGTCAGCTGGCCAGCAGCGTGCCGGCACTGACCGAGGTGACGGGCATGCCCCGGCGTACTGCACAGGACACGATTGCGGCGTTGGCGGACCTGGATATTGTGTGTGAGTTTGAACAGGAAGACGGGGCCCGCAATCATGCCGGGCGCTATCGGATTCGTGATTGGGGCGCGATTGATCGGCGCTGGATCGAGGCGAACCTGGCGAGCATTAAACAGGTGTTGGATTACCCCTGAAGGCTTGTGGTGACCGGGCTGACGCCTTCGCGAGCAAGCCCGCTCCCACATTCGACCGCATTCCAAAGGTGGAACTCGGTCAAATGTGGGAGCGGGCTTGCTCGCGAAGAGGCCCTCATGCCCGGCGCATGCCTATATGTGGAATGTCATCCTCAAGGTATTCCTCACCCGCCACCACAAACCCGTACCGCCCGTAATACCCCTGCAAATGCGCCTGGGCCGACAGATAGATCGGCACGTCGGGCCACTGTTTCTCTGCCTGCCTGAGGGCCTCATCCATCATCTGGTGGCCCAGCCCGGTACCCCGCGCGCTCGGCGCAACGATCACCCGGCCGATCACCACATCACCACCCTGTGATTCAGGATCCAGCAGGCGCAGGTAGGCCTGCAGTTGACCATCATCCCAGGCCATCAGGTGATGGGTATCACCGTCCAGGTCCTGGCCGTCGATGTCCTGGTACACGCATTTCTGCTCGACCACGAAGACCTCCGAGCGCAGGCGCAAAATGGCGTACAGCTGCTCCTTGCCCAGGTCACTGTGGTGTTTGCAGACCCATTCGACTGTCATGGTGTTCTCTCGGCTGATTGTCTGGTCAGGATAGTAAGCGCGCGGGAGGCGAGTGTCTAAATTGCGGTTTTTTTGTGAGTGAGATCAATTTGCCATCATTCTCTGCGTGCGACGCTGCCGTCTTTGTGTAATCTGCAGTACAGGCTCATTGATGAGCTACTGTTAAATCCTCGGGTTGCCCCAGAGGTCAGGCCATAGAATGCCCGCCAAGGACTTGAGCATGCCGCGATTTTCTCGTGCCGTTGCTTTGATCGGTTTGTTGTTGCTGGCCCAGGCGGCGGCGGCAGAACGCTTGCGACTGGTGGCGGATGCCTGGCCGCCGTTCACTGACGCCACCCTGGTCAATGGTGGTTTGGCCACCGACATCGTCACCACCGCCCTGGCCCGTGCCGGCTATGCCAGTGAGTTTGAACAGGTGCCCTGGGCCCGCGCCCTGATGGGTGTGGGCGATGGGCGTTACGACGTATTGGTGAACGCCTGGTACGACGATGCGCGTACTCAGCTGGGGCAGTTTTCCGGCGAATACCTGCTCAACCGGGTGCTGTTTCTCAAGCGCCGCGACGATCCCATCGACTACCAGAACCTGGAGCAGTTGCACGACTACCCCGTCGCGGTGGTGCGTGGCTATGCCTATTCAGCGGCGTTCGATGCCGATCCGCAATTGCAGAAAGTCCCGGTGCATAACTTCGCCATGGCCGTGCGCATGCTGGCGGCGCAGCGGGTGCGGCTGACGTTGGAGGACGAATTCGTCGCCCGCTACTACCTGGCTCGGGAGTCCGCCACCGTGCGCAACGCGGTGGAGTTTTTGCCGGTGCCGCTGAGTGAAAACAGCCTGCACATACTGGTCAGTCTGAAAAACCCTCAGCATCAGCAGATTGTTGCCGGGTTTGATCGGGAGATTGCCAGGATGAAGGCAGATGGCAGTTATGCGCGGTTGATGAAGCAGCACGGGATGTAGTGAGGCTAATGGCCCCTTCGCGAGCAAGCCCGCTCCCACATTCGACCGCATTCCAAAGGTGGAACTCGGCCGAATGTGGGAGCGGGCTTGCTCGCGAAGAGGGTTCAGGCTTCGCTGGTATCTTTGATCAGGTGAGCCGCCAACGTGCGCAACGGCCCCAGTTGCCGGCAGATCAGCGCCAATTGCGTCTGCACCAGCCGCTGCCCTTCGTCAATTTCATCCGGCATCTGCTCCAGGTCCACTGCCAAGGCTTCCTCGGCATCACTCTGAATCGCAATTGGCTGCTTGTTCGCCAGCCCGGTGGCGATCTCGTCGATGCTCGCCGCCAGCGTCTTCCCGGCGCCTTCGATCAAGTGCTCGCGCACTTCCGCCGGCAGTTGGGTTTCCCGGTGGGCGCCCAGCCCCGACAGGTAGCTGAGCAGCGTGTGGGACAGCACCAGGAACCTGAACCCCACGTCCGCTTCCTTACGGAAATGCCCCGGCTCCATCAGCATGTTCGCCAGGGTGGTGGACAGCGCGGCGTCGGCGTTGTGGGCATTGCGCCGGGCGAGGCGGTAAGCCAGGTCGTCGCTTTTGCCCGCGGCGTACTGCTGCATGATCTGGCGCAGGTAGATGCTGTTGCAGGTCAGGGTATTGGCCAGCACCTTGTTCAGGCGCCGGCCCTGCCAGTCCGGCAGGAACAGGAACACCGCCAGCCCGGCGATCAGGCTGCCGAGCAAGGTATCGAACAGCCGTGGCAGGAACAGCCCGTAGCCGTCGCCCACCTGGTTGAAGCAGAACAGCACCATCAGCGTGATCGCGGCGGTCGCCAGGGTGTAGCGCGTGGTGCGGTTGATAAAGAACACCAGGCCCGCGGCGATGGCGAACATCGACTGGATCAGCGGGTTGGGGAACAGGTCGAACAGCGCCCAGGCGATGGTCAGGCCGATGGCGGTGCCGATGATCCTCTGGCCCAGCTTGCGCCGGGTGGCGCCGTAGTTTGGCTGGCACACGAACAGCGTGGTGAGGATGATCCAATAGCCTTGGGACGGGTGAATCAAGTGCACCATCCAGTAGCCGATACTCAGCGCCAGGGGCAGGCGCAGGGCATGGCGGAACAGCAACGAAGTCGGCGTCAACTGCGTGCGCAGGCGTGTCCACATCTCTTTGAGGTTGCGCGGTGCACGGTCCAGCAGGCTGCTGTCGGTGGCATCGGCCAGGCTGTCGGGGTTGGCGGCGTCGCCCAGCAGGCGGTCCAGGGTCGACAGGTTGGCCGCCAGGGCGCGCAGGGAGCGCAGCAGGCCGCGCCAGGCCGGGTTGCTCTGGATGCGCAGGTGTTCCAGGGAGGCATTCAGGTCGCCCAGGGCTTCGGCAAAGCTGTCGTCATAGACGAAAGGCTGGCGCATCTGGATCGATTCGGCGAGGGTCTGGCAGGCCTTGCCTTGCTGGCGCAACAGGCGCTGGCAGCGGAACAGCACGTCGCTGTGGAAGAAGGCTTCGGCGAGGGCGTTGTAAGGGTAGTGCGAGGAGCTGGCGCGCTCGTGGATATCCTGGGCCAGGAAGTACAGCTTGAGGTAGCGGCTGACCTTGGAGCCCGGGCGACCATTGCCGACCCGGTGCAGGATGATCTCTTTGGCGGCGTTCAGTGCTGCCACCACCCGGCCGTTCTGCTGCGCCAGTTCCAGGCGCCGCGCTTCCACATCCAGTTGGCGGATCGGTTCGAACAGCGACGACTTGAGCTTGAGGTAACGCCCCAGCTCGCGAAACAGTCGCGCCAGGCTCTGCTGCACCGGCTGGTTGGAAAACAGCACCTGCCACAACACCGACAGCGCGCCATACCACGCGGCGCCGGCAACCAGCAGCAAGGGTTCATGCCAGAAGTCGGTGACGGCGCCACCGCGCTGGTCCACGCCGATCATGGTGTAGACCGAGAGAATCAGGGTGGCCGAAGCGATCGCCCCATAACGCTCGCCGAGGGCACCGAGCATGGTCAGGCCGAAGCTGGACAGAGCCAGGAAGATCGCGAAGATCCAGGGATAAGGGAAAAGCAGTTCGACGGACAGTGCCGCAGTGCTGAAGCACACCAGTGTCACGGCCAGGGCGTTGAGCCGGCCTTGCCAGTTGTCATCGGTCTCGGCCAGGGCGCTGGCGATAATGCCCAGGAACAGCGGGATCAGCAGCGCCATTTCATTCTGGTACCAGCACAGCGCCATGCTGCCGGTCAGGGCGATGAATACCCGTACGCTGTAACTGAACTTGTCCAGTGCCCAAAGGCGCCGCATGGACTGCTTGAAGGAGGTCGATGACATGAAGTCTGGGGTCTTCCGGGACGATGCCGCTAAATTGAGCCAGTAATGACGCCACGGCAAGCGTGGCGATCACATCTGAGAGCAAAATTTATTCCAGGCATTACTTCCAAGCACACCACGAACCAAATGTGGGAGCGGGCTTGCTCGCGAAGGCGGTGTATCAGTCACTGATGTATTAGCTGACACTCCGCCTTCGCGAGCAAGCCCGCCCCCACATTTTTTACCGGGTTCCGTCAGGCAAATTGGGCAGCGGCATAACCGGAAGCCCACGCCCACTGGAAATTGAACCCGCCCAGGTGACCGGTCACATCCAACACTTCGCCGATGAAGTACAAACCGGGGCTTTTCAGGGATTCCATGGTCTTGGACGAGACTTCCCGGGTGTCCACGCCACCCAGGGTGACCTCGGCGGTGCGATAGCCTTCAGTACCCGCCGGCACCAGTTGCCAGCTCCCCAGTTTGCCGGCGATGTCGGCAATCTCGGCGTGGGTGTACTGCTTCATCGGCTTGGAAACGAACCAGGTTTCGGCCAGCAGGTTGGCCATCTTCTTGGTGAAGATCTCACCCAGCAGGGTTTTCAGCTCGCTGTTCGGGCGCTCCACCTGTTGCGCTTGCAGCCAGGTGTGGGCGTCGTGGTCGGGCAGCAGGTTGATTTCCACGGTGTCGCCGGGTTCCCAGTAGGAGGAAGTCTGCAGGATCGCCGGCCCGCTCAGGCCGCGGTGGGTAAACAGGATGTTCTCGCGAAAGCTCTGGTCGTTGCAGCTCACCAGGCAATCCACGGACGTACCGGACAGCTCGCCGCACAATTCCTTGAGCTGGTCGGTGATGGTGAACGGCACCAGCCCGGCGCGGGTTGGCAGCAGTTCATGGCCGAACTGCTTGGCGACCTGGTAACCAAAGCCGGTGGCCCCCAGGGTCGGGATCGACAGCCCGCCGGTGGCGATCACCAGTGATTCGCAGCGCAACTCACCCAGGGTGGTTTGCAACTGATAGCCGCCATCGACCTTGGCAATCTCCTGCACCGAGGTGTCCAGGTGCATGCTCACGCCGACCTGGATGCACTCATCCAGCAGCATCCCGAGGATGTCGCTGGACTTGTTATCGCAGAACAGCTGGCCGAGTTTTTTCTCGTGGTACGGCACGCCGTGCTTGGCCACCAGCGCGATGAAATCCCACTGGGTGTAGCGGGCCAGGGCGGACTTGCAGAAGTGCGCGTTGTGGGAGAGGAAGTTGGCAGGCTCCGTGTACATATTGGTGAAGTTGCAGCGGCCACCGCCGGACATCAGGATCTTTTTGCCGGCCTTGTTCGCGTGGTCGATCAACATCACCTTGCGCCCACGCCCGGCGGCGGTCAGCGCACACATCAAGCCTGCGGCGCCGGCGCCAATGATCACAACTTCGGTCGAGCGCACAGCCATGTCCTCATACAAATTCTGAATTGGAATACAGTCAAATGTGGGAGCGGGCTTGCTCGCGAATGCGGAGTGTCAGTCACCGAATCTGTCGACTGATATACCGCATTCGCGAGCAAGCCCGCTCCCGCATTTTTGATCTCGGTATAGCTTGAGATCTTTACAGGATACGCACGCGCAACGAACGGCCTTTGATCTTGCCGTCATTCAAACGCTGCAGCGCCTGCTTGGCGATACCGCGTTCAACGGCCACGAACGCCTGGAAATCAAAGATCGCGATCTTGCCGACCTGGGCCCCCGGAATCCCGGCTTCACCGGTCAGTGCGCCAAGGATATCGCCCGGGCGAACCTTGTCTTTACGGCCGGCGGCGATGCACAGGGTGCTCATCACCGGCAGCAACGGGCCGCCGCTTTGCGGCTTGAGGTTGTCCAACTGGTCCCAGTTCAGCGGCGACTTCTGCAACTGCTCGATGGCCTGGGCGCGGTGGGCTTCAGACGGGGCAACCAGGCTGATAGCGATGCCAGTCTCACCCGCGCGCCCGGTACGGCCCACGCGGTGAATGTGGATTTCCGAGTCGCGGGCCAGTTCGACGTTGATCACCATGTCCAGCGCATCAATATCCAGGCCACGGGCGGCTACGTCGGTGGCCACCAGTACCGATGTACTGCGGTTGGCAAACATCGCCAGCACCTGGTCACGGTCGCGCTGTTCCAGGTCGCCATGCAGGCCAACGGCGGAGATGCCCTTGGAGGTCAGGTGATCCACGGTTTCCTGCACTTGCTGCTTGGTGAAGCAGAAGGCTACGCAAGAAGCCGGACGGAAATGCGCCAGGACCTTGGTCACCGCGTCCATGCGCTCTTCCGGGGAAATCTCGTAGAAGCGCTGCTCGATCTGATCGTCCGAGTGGAACGCTTCGGCCTTGACCTGTTGCGGCGCGCGCATGAATTTCGAGGCCAGTTGCTTGATGCTCACCGGGTAGGTGGCCGAGAACAGCAGGGTCTGGCGGCGGGCCGGGGTCTTGCTGATGATGTCTTCGATGGCGTCGTAGAAGCCCATGTCGAGCATGCGGTCGGCTTCATCGAGGATCAGCGTGTTCAAGCCGTCCAAAACCAGCGAACCCTTGCGCAGGTGCTGCTGGATGCGGCCCGGGGTGCCGACGATGACGTGGGCGCCGTGCTCCAGGGAGGCGATCTGCGGGCCGAGGGACACGCCGCCGCACAGGGTCAGCACCTTGATGTTGTCTTCGGCGCGGGCCAGGCGACGGATTTCCTTGGCCACCTGGTCAGCCAGCTCGCGGGTCGGGCACATGACCAGTGCCTGGCAACCGAAGTAGCGCGGGTTGATCGGGTTCAGCAGGCCGATGCCGAAGGCTGCGGTCTTGCCGCTGCCGGTCTTGGCCTGGGCAATCAGGTCCAGCCCTTTGAGGATCACCGGCAAGCTTTGCGCCTGGATCTGCGTCATCTCGACATAACCCAGCGAGTCGAGGTTAGCCAGCATGGCGGCGGACAGGGGCAAAGTATTAAAAGCGGTGGCGATGGTAGTCACGGGACTGGCTCTGCAAAACAAAATGTCGCGCAGTGTACCAGCCCCGTGGGATTTTCCCTGCAAGTTCTAGACGAGAAGCCTGTTAATGCTCAATGTCGTGCTCACGGCTGACCACGCGTTTGCCGTCTTTTGGCGACAATTGCAGGAAGATCGCCGCCGCCAGCATCGCCATGATGCCCACGGTGACGAAGGTCAACTGGAACGCGCCGAGCACGGTGTCGACCCCGTCGTTGCCCACTTCGGCGGTAAAACCACCCAGCAGCGCACCGGCGCAGGCCACCCCAAGGCTCAGGGACAACTGCGCCACCACCGACAGCAAACTGTTGCCGCTGCTGGCCTGGGCGTCGTCGAGGTCGATCAGGGTCACGGTGTTCATCGCGGTGAATTGCAGCGAGTTGATCGCCCCGAGGATCGCCAGCATGCTCAGCAGCAGCGGGTAGGGCGTGTGTTCGCTGACCAGGCCCATGCTTGCCAGCATGATGCCCAGCGCCAGGGTGTTGCCGGTCAGCACCACGCGGTAGCCCAGGCGCTCGATCAGCGGCCGGGCGATGGACTTGGCAAACATCGCCGCCGCCGCCAGGGGCAGCATGCTCATCCCGGCTTCGGACGGTGAGTAACCGAGCGCCACCTGCAGCAACAGCGGCACCAGGAAAGGCAACGCGCCGCTGCCCAGGCGAGCGAACAGGTTGCCGAGGATGCCCACCGCAAAGGTCCGGGTCTTGAACAGCACCGGCGAGAACAGCGGGTTGTCGATATGCCCGGCGCGCAGCCAATACGCCGCCAGGCACGCGAGGCCGCCGAACAGCAGCAACATCACCCGCAGGTGCGGCAGGTGCAATTCGCCGAGGCCTTCCATGGCGATAGTGATCAGCACCATCGCCGCGCCGAACAGCAGGAAACCCACGCCGTCGAACCGCGTACGTTCGCTGCCGCGCAGGTCGGGGATGAATTTCCAGACGGCGTAGCAGCCGATGATGCCCACTGGCAGGTTGATCAGGAAGATCCAGTGCCAGGTCAGGTATTGCACCATCCAGCCGCCCATGGTCGGGCCGAGCAGCGGGCCCAGCAGCCCGGGAATGGTGATGAAACCCATGATCCGCACCAGCTCCGAGCGCGGGTAGGCGCGCAGCACCACCAGCCTGCCCACCGGCAACATCAACGCACCGCCCAGGCCCTGGATCACCCGGGCGCCCACCAGCATGGTCAGCGTGCTGGAGAGCGCGCAGAGCAACGAGCCAATGCTGAACAGCATGATCGCGCCGAAGAAAATCTTCTTGGTGCCGAAGCGGTCGGCCACCCAACCCGAGGCGGGAATCAGCAGGGCCACGGTGAGCATGTAGGCAATCACTACGCCTTGCATGCGCAAGGGGTTCTCCGCCAGGTCTCGAGCCATGGCCGGCAAGGCGGTGTTGAGAATCGTCCCATCCAGCGACTGCATGAAGAAGGCAATCGCTACCACCCAGGGTAGCCAGCGGGCGGTCTTGGCATCGAGAGGGGCGCGATTCGGCATGAGTTACCTTTTTGTTAGCAGCCTATGTGTCGGCGATTATGCGCCATCGGCGGCTCCTTTTCCCACAGGCCCTTCGTCTATATCTGACAACGCCACGTGTTTGCCCACCAGGAAATCAATCAGCGCGCGGTGCACGGCCAGGGCCGCTTCGCGGGATTCCAGGTCGAGCAAATGGCCGGTGTGTTCGGCGGTGGCGAAGCTGCTGCGGCCTACGTATTTCTTGAACAGTTGGGCTTCGTCTGCCGGGGTGTACTCGTCCAGCACGCCGTTGAGGAAGTGCACCGGGGTTTCGATCCGGGTCAGTTGCGGCAGGTAGTTGCCGTCACCCAGGGCCAGCACCTGATGGATATGGAAGCGTGCCTGGCGATACTCGGTGGTGGCCATGGTCGACAGGTGCCGGTGGTTGTTGCGCTTGAGCCGGGGCGACAGGTATTTGCCCACGGTTTCATTCAGCAGATGGCCGACGGCGGATTTGTCATCGGCCTCGATCAGCACGCGCACCCGCTCTACGTATTCGAGCATGGCCTGGTTGAGGTTGGGCGCCAGTGCCATCACCACCGAGCTTTCAATCGACGGCGGGTTATGGGCGAGGGTCAGCAGCGTGGAAATCCCGCCCCATGAGGCAGACACCAGGTGGTTGACCTCAAAGCGTTCCACCAGAGCGCGCAGGATCTGCACTTCATCGTCCTTGGTCACAAGGTCGAGGTCGGTGTTGTGCGGGCGTGAATAGCCGGAGAACGGCAGGTCGAACATCAGCACATTGAAGTGCTCGGACAGGCACTTGCTGGTGCGTGCAAACGAGCGGGTGGTGGACAGCGCGCCGTTGACCAACAGCACGGTTTTCTTCTCTGGGTTGTTACCAAGCTGCTCTACGTGAACGTTGTAGTGCTTGAACAGCTTTTCAATGACAAAACTTCCATGGTTCATGTCAACGCTCCAGCTTGCCCTATCCCGGGCAAGGTCGTGCATCACTTGCGTGCAAGTGGGTTGAGGACGGCGGGGTGTTGTTTGAGTTTTTTTACCGCGCGGACGTGGCTAGGTGCCACCAACCTTTATAACGAGGTTTTTCGCGAGCGACAACTGGCCGGACGGCCAGGTGTCTGGAGTGGGGCTTTGAGGATGAACCGAATCAAAATGTGGAATGCGATCAACTGTGGGAGCGGGCTTGCTCGCGAATGCGGTGCCTCAGTCACAGATGTAGTGGCTGACACGCCGCATTCGCGAGCAAGCCCGCTCCCACATGGGTTTTGCGTTGCTTATAAGGTCAGGGTCAGGCGTTTTACCAATGCGCCCGGTAATAGATTCGACGAGGTATTGCGCTGGCTGTACGTACTCGCCGACAGCAGCAATTCCCGATCAGCGGTCAGCGCTTCCAGTTGCGAGCCCAGCAGGTTGTAAACGCTGTCATCAAAACGCATGGTGCTGACCGGCGCCTTGATCTCGCCGTCTTCGACCCAGAACGTGGCGAAGCGGGTCATGCCGGTCAGGCGTGCGGCGGGCTGGTCGGAGTAGTTCAGGTACCACAGGTTGCTGATGTACAAGCCGGTACCCAGTTGCTTGAGGATATCGGCCTGAGCCAGGTCGCCGGCGGCCATCTGCAGGGCGCTTGGAGATTCATCGCCGCTGGCGCCATTGGTGCTCAAGCCGTATTCGGCAGCACTGCGAGAGTTCACCAATTGGCCTTCAGCCTTGCCGGCATTGATCAGCTTCACATCACTGCGCGGATAGCCGTCACGGGAAAACGCCGAACTCAGGGAGCCGCTGACCTGTTCGTCCAGGGTCACCAGCGGGCTCAAGGACTGATCACCGCCATACAACCGTTGCAACGGACTGCCTTTGCTGGCGATGGCCTGGGCGGAAAACCCGCCCCAGGTCAGCATGCTGATGATCTCTTCCATGGCCGCCGGTGCCAGGTAGGCGCGGTATTGCCCCGGTGCCAGCGGGTGCAGCGGGCGACCAAGGTATTCCAGTTGCTCACGGGCCTGCTTGAAACGCTGCGCGAAGGCCACGCTGTCCCAATCGTTGCCGGCGTAGCTGGCTTTCACCGCTTCACCGTTGGCGTGGAACAGGCTGAAGTCGAAGTTGAAACTGTTGGCCTGGTGCCAGCCGAAGGCGCCTGATGAACTGGCGAAACCACGGCTGATAGGGCCGGCGGCGTAGAAGCCGACCATGTCCACACCTTCAGCGGCCAGGCTGACTGCTTCCAGCACCTGGGCCAGGTCCGGCAGTGGTCGGTCCTGCTGGTCCTTGTTTTGCCAGGCGTTGTGGTTGAGCAGCAGGTACGGATCCTGCGGCAACAACGGCAAGGTCTCGCGCAGTTGTTGCAGGCCGTCGGCCAGGCGCTGGCGATCCAGTTCAGGCTCGCCCGCCAGGGTGATACCGAGGTCGGCGTGGCGCCCGTCGTTGATCAGCTTCAGGTTCAGGCTGGCTTGTTGCACCTGGCCGGCCTGGCGCACTTTGCCGTGGTTGAAACGCACAAACTCGGAGGACTCGTCGGCGTAGCCGAGGTGGAATTGTTCTGTCTCGGTGATGGCCTGCTTGAGCCAATCGACCAATGCCTTGAAGTTGTTCATCAGGCATCTCCCCCAAATACATCAATATTGCTGAACACACAGGCCGGCGATGCATGGCCGACGCGGATCACCTGGTTCGGTTCGCCCTTGCCACAGTTTGGCGTACCCAGGACCCTGGAGGTGCTGGCGTCGCCTACAGCGCTGAGGTTGCGCCAGAACTGTGCGGAGATCGCCCGGTAGTTGGGGTTCTTGACCACGCCTTTGAGTTCACCGTTTTCAATCAACTGGCCCCATTCGCAACCGAACTGGAATTTGTTGCGCGCGTCGTCAATCGACCACGAACGGTTGGTGGACATCAGGATGCCGTTCTCGATACCGCCAATCAGCTGCGCCATGCTTTTGTTGCCGGGCTCGATGTTGAGGTTGGCCATGCGGTCGATCGGCGCGCGATTCCAGCTGCAGGCACGGCTGTTGGCCACGCCGTCCATGCCAGAACGGTATTGAGACAGCGCCCCGCCCAACGGTTTGAGCAGCAGACCCTCTCGGATCAGGAATTGCTTGCTGGCTTTGGTACCGTCGTCGTCATGGCCATAGCTGGCAAGCTGCTCGGGAATGTCCGGGTCAAAGGTCACGTTCAACAGGTTGGAGCCATATTGCAAATGGCCGAAATCGCTGGCCTTGACGAAGCTGGTGCCGGCGTAATTGCGCTCGTCGCCGAGGATGCGGTCCAGTTCCAGCGGGTGGCCGATGGATTCGTGGATCTGCAGGATCATCTGGTCGGGCGTCAGCAGCAGGTCGCGTTTGCCGTTGGGCGTGTTTGGCGCCAACAGTAATTGCAGGGCGCTGTCTGCGACTTTTGGGGCCGCGCCCACCAGGCCGAAGCGGCTGATCACGTCAAAGCCGCCTTGCTGGCCGAAGTTGGTGCCGCCCAGGGTGCGGGTCTGGCTGTCGTTGCCGTCGTAGGCCGTGACGTTGACACCCGGGAACACAAACCGCTGGGCCTGGCGCAGTTCGGCGCCGGCGCTGTTGAGGTAGATCTGTTCGACGTGGGTGGTGCCCAGGCTGACTTCCCAGTTCACCAGGCGCTCGTCCTTGGGCACGGCGGCCGATTCGGCGCCGAGCAGTTGGTAGCAGTCGCTCAGGGACGGAAAGGGCTGGTCTAGGTTCGGCGACAGGTAGTCGGCAATGTCGCTGGACACTGGCTGGTCGCGCAGGTCGAGCAGGGCGTGGGGCTTGATGAGCCGGGCTTGCTGTTCGGCGCGCTCAAGGGCGGCTTGCAGGCCGGGCAGGGAAATGTCGTGGGTGGCGGCGTAGGCTTCGACGCCATTGAGGCGCACGGTGAGCATCGCACCTTCGTCCTGGCTGAGGTGTGGCGGCTCGGCGACGTTCTTGCGTACCGACAGGTACTGGCCGGACTCGCGGACGTAGCGCAGGGAAAAGAATTCGGCGGTGGTGCGCAGGGCACTGAACTGCTTTTTGAGTGTGGCGTGGTGTTCGAACATGGGGCCTTCCTTGTGGGCGGCTCGGCGCGGGCAGGCAAACAGAGTAGGCCTGGGCTGGGAGCTGATCAAGGAAAGTGTAGGCGGGCGGGAGGTCTTGCGGTGTCAGATCGGGCCTCTTCGGGAGCAAGCCCCCTCCCACATTTGATCGGGTTCACACGGTCAAAAATGTGGGAGCGGGCTTGCTCGCGAAGGGAGCACCTCGGTCCATCAGTTACTGCGCAGTAGGACCCACTTCACGCATCGGCTTGCCACGCACCGGCGCATCGCCTGCCACGTAGTAATCCGCAGTGCTGCGCGGCAGTGGCTTGCGGCCACGGATCTTGTCGGCGATTTTCTCGGCGATCATGATCGTCGGCGCGTTCAGGTTGCCGGTGGTGATGATCGGCATGATCGAGGCGTCAACCACGCGCAGACCCTGCATGCCATGCACGCGGCCTTCGGCGTCAACCACGGCCATCTCGTCGGTGCCCATCTTGCACGAGCAGGACGGGTGGAACGCCGTCTCGGCGTGCTCACGGATAAATTTATCCAGTTGCTCGTCGGTCTGTACGTCGATGCCCGGGCTGATTTCGCGGCCACGGTATTGGTCGAGTGCCGGCTGTTGCATGATTTCACGGGTCAGGCGGATGCCGTCGCGGAATTCCTGCCAGTCCTGTTCGGTAGACATGTAGTTGAAGAGGATGCTCGGGTATTCCCGTGGGTTCTTCGACTTCAGCTGCACGCGGCCACGGCTCGGCGAACGCATGGAACCCATGTGCGCCTGGAAACCGTGCTCTTTCACACCGTTGCTGCCGTTGTAGTTAATCGCTACCGGCAGGAAGTGATACTGGATGTTCGGCCAATCGAATTCTTCACGGGTACGGATGAAACCGCCCGCTTCGAACTGGTTGCTGGCGCCGATGCCGGTGCCGTTGAACAGCCACTCGGCACCAATGGCCGGCTGGTTGTACCAGAGCAGCGACGGGTACAGCGAGACCGGTTGGGTGCACGCGTATTGCAGGTACAGCTCAAGGTGATCCTGCAGGTTTTCGCCGACGCCAGGCAGGTCGTGGACCACCGGAATGTCGAGGCTTTCCAGCAGTTTCGCCGGGCCAACACCGGAGCGTTGCAGCAGTTGCGGCGAAGCGATTGCGCCGCTGCACACCAGGACTTCCTTGCGGGCACGGGCTTCAACGCGTTCTTCAGCGGCACCGATCAGGTAGCGAACGCCAACGGCGCGCTTGCCTTCGAACAGGACTTTGTCGGTCAGGGCATGGGTGACGATGGTCAGCGTCGAGCGCTTCTTGGCCGTGTCCAGGTAACCGCGAGCGGTGCTGGCGCGACGACCGTTTGGCGTCACGGTACGGTCCATCGGGCCGAAGCCTTCCTGCTGGTAGCCGTTCAAGTCGGAGGTAGCGGGGTAACCGGCCTGTACGCCGGCTTCAACCATCGCGTGGAACAGCGGGTTGTTGCCGGCCTTTGGCGTGGTCACGCTGACCGGGCCGTCGCCACCGTGGTAGTCGTTCGGGCCGATGTCGCGGGTTTCGGCTTTACGGAAATACGGCAGGCAGTCCAGGTAGGTCCAGTCTTCCAGGCCCGGCAGTTTCGACCAGTTGTCGTAGTCCATCGCGTTGCCGCGGATGTAGCACATGCCGTTGATCAGCGAGGAGCCGCCGAGGCCCTTGCCACGACCGCACTCCATCCGGCGGCCGTCCATGTGTGGCTCTGGATCGGTTTCGTAGGCCCAGTTATAGCGGCGGCCTTGCAGCGGGAACGCCAGGGCGGCTGGCATCTGGGTACGGAAATCGAAACGGTAGTCCGGGCCGCCGGCTTCCAGCAGCAGGACGGTGACGCCTTCGTCTTCGGTCAGACGGGTCGCCAGGGTGTTACCGGCGGAGCCGGCACCCACAATGATGTAGTCGTATTCTTGGGACATTAAATGCACCCTCGTGAAAGTTGGTTCAGGCTGCTTTTGTGGCGAGGGAGCTTGCTCCCGTTCGACTGCGCAGCAGTCGCAAAGTCAGCGCTCGAGTTCTGTCTGAAAGAAATGCGGTACCTGGCATGGGGCTGCTTCGCAGCCCGACGGGAGCAAGCTCCCTCGCCACATGGGCCATGCCAGGCTCAATCAGGTTTTAGAACACCGAGGCGTAGTCGCCCAGCTCAACCTGTACCGATTTGATGCGAGTGAAGTTGTTCAGCGAGCTGATCCCGTTTTCACGGCCCACGCCCGACTGCTTGTAGCCGCCCACCGGCATCTTCGCGTCGGACTCGCCCCAGGCGTTGATCCAGCAGATACCGGCTTCCAGCTGATGAATCACGCGGTGGGCGCGGTTCAGGTCCTTGGTCACCAGGCCCGCGGCCAGGCCGAAGTCGGTGTCGTTGGCGCGGCGGATCACTTCTTCTTCGGTGTCGTAGGTGAGGATGCTCATCACCGGGCCGAAGATTTCTTCACGGACGATGGTCATTTCGTCGGTGCAGTCAGTGAACACGGTCGGGGCCACGTAGGCACCCTTGGCGAATTCACCGTCGGTCAGACGGTCGCCGCCGCACAGCACGCGGGCGCCTTCTTCTTTACCTTTGGCGATGTAGCCGAGCACGCTTTCCATGTGGGCGAAGCTGACCAGCGGGCCGAAGTTGGTGTTTTCATCTTCCGGGTTGCCGATGCGGATGCGGGCAACGCGCTCGGCGATCTTGGCTTCGAAGGCGCCTTTGAGGGCGGTCGGAACGAATACGCGGGTGCCGTTGGTGCAGACCTGGCCCGAGCTGTAGAAGTTGGCCATCATCGCGATGTCGGCGGCGCGGTCGAGGTCGGCGTCGTCGAAAATGATCAGCGGGGATTTGCCGCCCAGTTCCATGGTGACTTCCTTGAGCGAAGAGCTCGAAGCGCTGGCCATGACTTTCTTGCCGGTGTCGGTGCCGCCGGTGAAGGAGACTTTCTCGATGCGCGGGTGTTCGGTCAGCCAGGTGCCGACTTCACGGCCGCTGCCGGTCAGGACGTTGAACACGCCATCCGGAACGCCGGCGGCGGTGTAGATTTCAGCCAGTTTCAGGGTGGTCAGCGAGGTGACTTCGCTTGGCTTGAAGATCATCGCGTTACCGGCCGCCAGGGCAGGTGCGGATTTCCACAGGGCGATCTGGATCGGGTAGTTCCACGCGCCGATACCGGCCACGACGCCCAGTGGCTCGCGACGGGTGTAGACGAAAGAAGTGTCACGCAGCGGGATCTGCTCGCCTTCGATGGCGGGCACCAGGCCTGCGTAGTATTCCAGCACGTCAGCGCCGGTGACGATGTCGACGTATTGGGTTTCGGAATACGGCTTGCCGGTGTCCAGGGTTTCCAGGGCGGCCAGTTCGTCGTTGCGCTCACGCAGGATGTCGACGGCACGACGCAGGATGCGCGAACGCTCCATGGCAGTCATGGCGGCCCAGATTTTCTGGCCCTTTTCGGCGCTGACCACAGCGCGCTCGACGTCTTCTTTGGTAGCGCGTTGCACGTTGGCGAGAACTTCACCGTTAGCCGGGTTGATGGCTTCGAAAGTGGCATCGCTGCCAGCGTCGGAGTAGCCGCCGTCAATGTAGAGTTTTTGCAGTTCGAAACGGGCCATAAAGTCCTCGCAAGTGCATTAGTGGTTGGCGCGGTTCGGGAGTTGAGCGTTTATGTGTGCTCTAACTCACCTGCTTGGCCAATTGGAAATCCATGTATTCGTAAGCGATCCGTTGCGCCTGCTCCGTGTCAAAAGCGTCTCCCGACAGGGCGCCGCGCAACCACAAACCGTCGATCAGGGCCGCCAGGCCTCGGGCTGCGCTGCGTGCCTCGGGCAACGGCAACGCTCGGCGGAACTGGCAACACAGGTTGGAATACAGACGGTGATCGTTGATCCGCTGCAGCCTGTGCAATGACGGGTGGTGCATGCTGGTGGCCCAGAAGGCCAGCCAGGTTTTCATAGCCGGGCCGTTGACTTGGCTGGCGTCGAAGTTGCCTTCGATGATCACCTGAAGATGGGCCCGCGGGCTGTCATCTTTCAGCGCCAACCGGCGCTCGGTGACGTTCTCGATCAGCACGTTCATCAGGTACCGCATCGTGGCGGCGATCAGGCCATTCTTGTCCTGAAAATAGTGACTGATGATGCCATTCGAGACACCGGCCAGACGGGCGATCAGCGCAATGCTGGCATCCCCCATTCCGACCTGATCGACGGCCGTCAATGTGGCTTCGATCAACTGCTGGCGGCGTATGGGTTGCATACCGACCTTGGGCATCGTGCACCTCTCCTTAGGCCTGCCAACGGGCGATAAACGTCCGTCGGCTTGAGGGCCAGTCTATTTTGTTTTGATTGAACGTTCAATCAACAAAGAATAAGATCTGCGACAAATGGTCGCTGCCTACAGGTATTTCCTACGTGCATGTGGCGCCACCTGACATCGGGAAAACCCATGAAACAGCCCGGCACAGCGGTTCGCCGGGGGTTTATGGTTTTTCGGGGTGTCTTTATACACCCGTCCGTCGACTGCCGAAAAATCGATGGCTCGGGTCAAGCGTTGCCTTGTGTTTCTCTGCACTGCCCGGAGCATCTGTGCCATGAGTTCTGCCTCTCTTATAAAGACCCCGCCAGAAAAGGTGCGGGTCAACGGTTGGGTGTTCTACACCTCCACCGCGCTGATTCTGTTGTTGACCGCGATTCTGATCATCGCCCCGCAGGAAGCCGGCAGGATGCTCGGTGTGGCCCAAGCCTGGTTGTCGAAAAGCTTTGGCTGGTACTACATGGTCGTGATCGCCGCCTACCTGGTGTTTGTGGTGGGCCTGGCGTTTTCGTCCTATGGCAAATTGAAACTGGGCAGCAAGGACGACACCCCGGACTTCAGCTACGGCGCCTGGGCCGGCATGCTCTTCTCGTCGGGCATCGGCATCTCGCTGCTGTACTTCGGTGCGTCCGAGCCGCTGGACCACTACTTCAACCCGCCTGAAGGCGCATCGGCCACTGGCGACGCTGCGCGTCAGGCGTTGCAGTTGACGTTCCTGCACTGGGGCCTGCACGGCTGGGCGATCTACGCACTGGTCGGCCTGGCCGTGGCGTACTTTGCCTACCGTCATAACCAGCCGCTGGCCTTGCGTTCGGCGCTGTACCCGCTGGTGGGCGAGCGTTGGGTCAAAGGCGCGGCCGGTCACGCGGTAGACGGCTTCGGCATGTTCGTAACGCTGCTGGGCCTGGTGACGAACCTGGGGATTGGTTCGATGCAAGTGTCGTCCGGGCTGGAAAACCTGTTCGGCATGCAGCACAGCAACACCAACCTGCTGATCGTGATCATCGTGATGAGCACCGTGGCGACCATTGCCGCCGTGTCGGGTGTGGAGAACGGCATTCGCCGCCTGTCCAACCTGAACATCGTGCTGTTCAGCGGCCTGCTGATTTTCGTGCTGCTGTTCGGCCCGACCCTGCACCTGCTCAACGGCTTCGTGCAGAACATCGGCGACTACATGAACGGCATCGTGCTGAAGACCTTCGACCTGTACGTGTACGAAGGCGACGCCGACAAGACCGAACGCTGGATGGGCCTGTGGACCCTGTTCTACTGGGCCTGGTGGATTTCCTGGGCGCCATTCGTGGGCATGTTCATCGCGCGTATTTCCCGTGGTCGCACGGTGCGTGAACTGGTGGCCGGCGTGCTGCTGATCCCGCTGGGCTTCACCCTGGCGTGGCTGTCGATCTTCGGCAACTCGGCCCTGGACCTGGTGGTGAACCATGGCGCGGTGGAGTTGGGCAAGACGGCGCTGGAACAGCCGTCCATGGCGATCTACCAACTGCTTGAGCATTACCCGGCGTCGAAAATCGTCATCGGTGTGTCGATCTTCGTCGGCTTCGTACTCTTCCTGACCCCGGCGGATTCCGGCGCGGTGATGATGGCGAACCTGTCCTGCAAGGGCGGCAACGTTGACGAAGATGCGCCGCACTGGCTGCGGATTTTCTGGTCGGCGGTGATCACCCTGGTGACCATCGGCCTGCTGTTCGCCGGTAACTTCGAAGCCATGCAAACCATGGTGGTGCTGGCGGGCTTGCCGTTCTCGGTGGTGCTGGTGTTCTTCATGTTCGGCCTGCACAAGGCGATGCGCCAGGACGTGGCGATCGAGTTGGAGCAGGCGCAGTTGGCCGAGCGTGGTCGGCGTGGTTTCAGCGAGCGTTTGACTGCCCTGGACCTGCAACCGAGCCAGGGTACCGTGCAACGCTTTATGGACAAGCACGTCACGCCGGCGCTGGAAGAAGCGGCGACTGCGTTGCGTGACCAGGGGCTGGAAGTGCAGACCCTGCTGGGCAAATCCAAGCGCTGCATTGGTGTGCGCATCGAGATGCAAGAGGGCAATCCGTTTGTCTACGAGGTCAGCCTGGATGCTTATTCGTCGGCACCGAACGACTTGCCCGAGGAAGAACGCACGCGCTACTACCGCGCCGAGGTTTACCTGCACAACGGGTCTCAGGAATACGACCTGATGGGCTTCACCCAGGAGCAGATCACCCGGGACGTGCTCGATCAGTTTGAAAGCCATCGGCAGCTCCTTGGCCGTGTCTATAGCTGAGTGTTGAAAGGACAGGTGGTGTCGTTACTGACACCACCTGAGCAAAATGTGGGAGCGGGCTTGCTCGCGAATGCGCAGTGTCAGTCAGTACATCTGACACTGATACACCGCATTCGCGAGCAAGCCCGCTCCCACATTTTTTTTGCGGTGTCTGTTAGCCCAGGTTCTTGCCCAAGAGGGCGTGATAGAGCTCGCTGTCACCCAGAATCCCCACCACCTTGTTGTTGTCCTGCAGCACCAGCTTGTTCCCTGTCTGATACCGAATCTGCAACGCCTCACGCATCCCGATATTCGAATCCACCAGCGTCGGCATCCGGCCCAGGCCCTCCACCGATTGCCCCGGTGCCCAGTTCTGCAGGTTCAGCACCGAACCGTTCTGCCGCGCGCCCTTGATGGTGTTGCCTTCGGCCAGGTCCAGCCACGAGTCACCGCCCGGGTCCAGGCTGATGGAGCCGTTGACGTGGGTGCAGTTATCCACCGTGCGCATCAGGCTGCGGCCACACAGCACATTCAGCGGGTTGGTGTGGGCCACGAAGGTCCGCACATAGTCATCCGCCGGGTTCAGCACGATCTCTTCCGGCACGCTGTACTGGATGATCCGCCCGTCTTTCATGATCGCGATGCGGCTGCCGAGTTTCAGCGCCTCATCCAGGTCGTGGCTCACGAATACGATGGTCTTGCTCAGCTTGCGTTGCAGCTCCAGCAACTCATCCTGCAAGCCCTGGCGGATCAGCGGGTCGAGTGCCGAGAAGGGTTCGTCCATCAACAGGATATCGGCGTCCATCGCCAATGCGCGGGCCAGGCCGACACGCTGCTGCATGCCACCGGAAAGCTCGTCGGGCTTCTTGTTGCGCCACTGCGACAGGCCCACCAGTTCCAGCTTGTCGTCCACCAGCTTGCGTCGTTCTTTCTCCGGGCGGCCCTGCATCTCCAGGCCGAAGCTGATGTTCTCGCGCACCGTCAGCCAGGGCATCAGGGCGAACTTCTGGAACACCATGGCGATGCGCTGGGTGCGCATCATTTTCAGCTCGGCGGGGGTGCAGGATGCGATGTCGATCTGGCGACCTTCATGCTCCACAAACAGCTTGCCGCGGCTGACGGTGTTCAAGCCGTTGATGCAGCGCAACAAGCTCGACTTGCCCGAGCCGGACAGGCCCATCAGCACGCAGATCTCGCCTTTCTCGACATCCAGGCTGGCGTTTTCAACGCCGACAATCTGCCCGGTCTTTTTCAGGATCTCGTTGCGCGTCATGCCCTGGTCCAGCAGCTTGAGCGCCTCGCGTGGGTCTTTGGAGAAGATCACGTCGACATTTTCGAATCGGATAATGCTCATGCATCACCCCCTACTTTGGCGTCGGGTTGTTTGCAGATGCGGTCGAGCATGATGGCCAGCAATACGATCGCCAGGCCGGCTTCAAAGCCCAGGGCGATGTCGGCGGTGTTCAGCGCGTTGACCACCGGTTTGCCGAGGCCGTCGGCGCCCACCAGGGCCGCGATCACCACCATCGACAACGACAGCATGATGCATTGGGTAATGCCGGCGGCGATGCTCGGCATGGCGTGGGGCAGTTCGATCCGCGAGAGCAACTGACGGCGCGAGCAGCCAAAGGCCTTGCCGGCGTCCATCAACTCTTGCGGCACATCACGGATACCCAGGTAAGTCAGACGGATAGGCGCGGCAATCGCAAACACCACCGTGGAAATCAGCCCGGGCACCACACCCAGCCCGAAGAGGGTCAGGGTAGGGATGAGGTAGACGAAGGTCGGTACGGTCTGCATCAGATCGAGCACCGGCCGCATCAGGGTGTAGAACATCGGTTTGTGCGCGGCAACAATGCCCAGCGGCACCCCGATCACCACGCAGACCAGGGTGGCGAACAGCACTTGCGCCAGGGTCTCCATGGTTTCCTGCCAGTACCCCAGGTTGAGGATCAGCAGGAAGGAGGCGATGACAAAAACGGTCAGGCCCCATTTGCGTTGAATGAAGTGAGCGAGCAGCGCAATCAGACCGATCAATGCCAGTGGATTGAACCAGGTCAGCGCGAACGTCACGCCGTGGATCATCGTTTCCAGGGTCGATGCGATTGCGTCGAAGTAGGCGGCCCCGTGTTGGGTCAACCACTCAACGAAGGCAGCGATGTACTGGCCTAGCGGGATTTTATGTTCAGTCAGCATGGTAGTGAATGTCCACATGCGAAGAGGAAAAACATCCCGGGCCAGCGTACCGGCCCGGGGTCAGCGGTTACTTGGCGAGGTAAGCTTTGACGGCCTCCAGTCCTGGTTTGCCATCGACCGTGGTGACACCGGCGAGCCAGGTGTCGAGCACTTGCGGGTTCTTCTTCAGCCACGCCTTGGCGGCGGCGTCGGGCTTCATTTTGTCGTCCAGGACGTTACCCATCAGGGTGCTTTCCATGTTCAGGGTGAACGACAGGTTTTTCAGCAACTGGCCCACGTTGCTGCATTCCTGGGTGTAGCCCTTGCGGACGTTGGTGTAGATGGTGGCCTGGCCGTAGTTGGGGCCGAATGAATCATCACCCCCGGTCAGGTACTTCATCTTGAAGCGGGTGTTCATCGGGTGCGGTTCCCAGCCGAGGAACACGATGGCCTGGTCGCGCTTGGTGGCGCGTTCCACCTGCGAAAGCATCCCGGCTTCGCTGGATTCGACCACTTTGAAACCGGCGGTTTTCAGGCCGAAAGCGTCCTTGTCGATGAGGGTCTGGATGGTCCGGTTGCCATCGTTGCCCGGCTCGATCCCGTAGATCTTGCCGCCCAGCTCATCCTTGAATTTGACGATGTCGGCGAAGTCTTTCAGGCCCTTGTTGTACAGCGCTTCCGGTACGGCCAGGGTGTACTTGGCGTTTTCCAGGTTGGCGCGCACGGTTTCCACGGTGCCGGCATCACGGTACTGCTTGATGTCGTTTTCCATGGTCGGCATCCAGTTGCCGAGAAAGATGTCCATGTTCTTGCCGTCGGCCAGGGACTTGTAGGTCACGGGTACTGAAATCATCGTGGTGCGGGGTTTGTAGCCGAGGCCCTTGAGGACTTCGCTGGTGGTGGCCGTGGTGACGGTGATGTCGGTCCAGCCGACATCGGAGAAGTTGACGGTCTGGCATTGCGCCGGTTCTGCAGCGTGAGCCACGACTGGCAGACTCAGCATGGCGGCCAACAACAACGACGGGGAACCTTTCATGGGGGTGGACTCCTGGTGTTTTTCTGGCGGCAATAACACCGCGCTTATAGGTGTTGCGGTTGGGCGTGCGGCACAGCTCTGCCACGCAACTGTGCAAACGAGTCGAGACTGATCATGTACCAGTGAAAATCTGACGCCTACAGGGGGCGTCGTATCCAGTACAGGGATGGTCGTATCCAGTGTCGGTGACGTCGCTTACAGATTTTTTCCACGGCAAAACTGCACTTTTTACCGATCTGCACCGCAAAAAACGGCCAAAACGTCGCCTTCCACAACAGCGGCGCTGATGAGCATGGGTACGTCGGTGTGAGACGCCGTGAGCGCCAGCAAAAGCTTGATGATGGCCGCATCTGGGCGGATTGCGACATGAGCGTAGCAGCTCCGTCACCAGGCGTTATGTGCGCCTGGCCTGTGCTCATCGAGGAGTTTCACGGCAATGGCTATCAGCGTTTTCGACCTGTTCAAGATCGGCATTGGGCCTTCGAGTTCTCACACCGTCGGCCCCATGCGCGCCGCGGCGTTGTTCGTTCAAGGATTACGTGAACGTGATGTGTTGGAACAAGTCAGGCGCGTCGAAGTTCAGCTGTATGGCTCCTTATCGGCCACGGGCATCGGTCACGGCAGCGACAACGCGGTGATCATGGGCCTGATGGGCGAGTGGCCGGACGCGATCGATCCGTCACAGATCGGCATCCGCATCGAAACCCTGCGCGAGACCAACACCCTGCTGCTGGACGCACGTTTGCCGGTGCCTTTCTTATGGGCGCGGGACATGCGCCTGATCGACGAAAACCTGCCGTTCCACCCCAATGCCATGACCCTGGTGGTGTTTGGTGATAACGGCGAGCTGCACCGCGACACCTACTACTCGGTGGGCGGCGGATTCGTGGTGGATGAAGCCCAGGCCAAAAGCGGCGTGGCGGACATGGACCGCACCGAGCTGCCCTATGATTTTTCCAGTGCGGTGGAACTGCTGCAGCTGTGCAAGACCCACAACCTGCGCGTCGCTGAGCTGATGTTGGCGAACGAAAAAACCTGGCGCTCGGAAGAAGAAATCCGCAGCGGCCTGATGAAGCTTTGGCGCGCCATGCAGGATTGCGTGGAGCAAGGCCTAAAGCACGAAGGCATCCTTCCCGGCGGTCTCAATGTTCGGCGGCGTGCAGCCAAGTTGCACCGCAGCTTGCAGGAGCTGGGCAAGCCGAACGTGATCGGCTCGACCTTGAGCGCGATGGAATGGGTCAACCTGTTCGCCCTGGCGGTGAATGAAGAAAACGCCGCCGGCGGGCGCATGGTCACGGCACCGACCAACGGCGCGGCGGGGATCATCCCGGCGGTGCTGCACTACTTCATGAAGTTCAGCGAAGAAGTGACCGAGGCCAACGTGGTCGACTATTTCCTCGGCGCGGCGGCGGTGGGCATCCTGTGTAAGAAAAACGCGTCGATCTCGGGTGCCGAAGTCGGCTGCCAGGGTGAAGTCGGCTCGGCGTGCGCCATGGCGGCGGCGGGGTTGGCGGAGATCCTCGGTGCGACGCCGGAGCAGTTATGCAACGCGGCGGAGATCGGGCTGGAGCACAACCTCGGCCTGACCTGCGACCCGGTAGGCGGGCTGGTGCAGGTGCCGTGCATCGAGCGTAATGCGATTGCCGCGGTGAAGGCGATCAACGCGGCGCAGATGGCGCTGCGGGGGGATGGCCAGCACTTCATCTCGCTGGACCGGGTGATCCGCACCATGCGCGATACCGGGGCGGATATGCATGACAAGTACAAGGAAACATCGCGGGGTGGGTTGGCGGTGAGTGCGGTGGAGTGTTGATCCGGAAAGACCGTGTCGCCTGCATTCGCGAGCAAGCCCGCTCCCACATTCGACCGAGTTCCTACTGAAAAAACGCGGTCAAGTGTGGGAGCGGGCTTGCTCGCGAATGCGGTAGACCGGGCAACACTGCTCATAAAGTGAACACCAGAACCAAAAGCGCCACCTTTTAGCGCGTCGCAATTAGATAAGTAGCTCCCGAACGATTTCCCCTCATGACCATCGGTCACCCGTGCCTGTGGTGACAGACTTTTCCCACGTCGTTTCTCTCCCTTCCCACAAGTGCTACCGATCTGCTCACACACCTTGAGCCTGCGTTCTCTCACGTCTTTTCTGGGTCATATCCCCCACTCCATGCGCGGGCTTATATAGACACGTCATGAGGTCGTTTTCAGGAGTTATTGAATACGCATTCAACTTTAGGCATGGCATTTGCTCTATCAATACAAAGCCTCTCGCCATAGGAGTTTCCTTAAGGCGATGAGCGCAATAACAAGAGCCTCGCCTGAGGCCATCACCCGCTTTGTGTGAGGAGATACCGCGATGACGTCGTTCAACTCCGGGGCTCAACCCCAGAACCGTGCGCCTCAATCCATCGGCTTTTTGCTGCTGGACAATTTCACGCTGATTTCCCTGGCCTCCGCAGTCGAACCCCTGCGCATGGCCAACCAACTCTCCGGCCGCGAGCTGTATCGCTGGACGACGTTGAGTGTGGACGGAAACCAGGTGTGGGCCAGCGACGGTCTGCAAATCACCCCCGATGCTTCCATGCACAAAGCCCCGGCCCTGGACACCGTGATCGTCTGTGGCGGCGTGGGTATCCAGCGCACCGTGACCCGTGAACATGTGTCGTGGCTGCAAAGCCAGGCGCGCCAATCCCGTCGCCTTGGCGCGGTGTGCACCGGCAGCTGGGCCCTGGCCTGCGCCGGCCTGCTGGACGGGTTTGATTGCAGCGTGCACTGGGAATGCCTGGCGTCGATGCAGGAAGCCTTTCCCCGCGTGGCCATGAGCACACGCCTGTTCACCCTCGACCGCAACCGCTTCACCAGCTCCGGCGGCACCGCGCCGCTGGACATGATGCTGCACCTGATCAGCCGCGACCACGGCCGTGAGTTGTCGGCGGCGATCTCCGAGATGTTTGTGTACGAGCGCATCCGCAACGAACAGGATCACCAGCGTGTGCCGCTCAAGCACATGCTTGGCACCAACCAGCCGAAGTTGCAGGAAATCGTCGCGCTGATGGAGGCCAACCTGGAAGAGCCGATCGACCTCGATGAACTGGCGGTGTACGTAGCGGTTTCCCGGCGTCAACTGGAGCGGTTGTTCCAGAAATACCTGCACTGTTCGCCGTCGCGCTACTACCTCAAGTTGCGCCTGATCCGTGCGCGGCAGTTGCTCAAGCAAACGCCGATGTCGATCATCGAAGTGGCGTCGGTGTGCGGGTTTGTCTCCACGCCGCACTTCTCCAAGTGCTACCGCGAATACTTCGGCATTCCGCCGCGGGATGAGCGTGTGGGTTCCAACACCACGCAGCAGGTGGCGATGATGCCGATTCCGCAGGCGCTGGTGTTGTCACCGTTGTCCGGGCCGTTGTCGGCGTTGAGCCAGGCCAGGAATGAGTCGACTTTCGCGAGTGTAAGGCTTTAGACCGAGTCGCCTGCATTCGCGAGCAAGCCCGCTCCCACACTTGACCGCGTTTTTTCAGTAGGAACGCGGTCGAATGTGGGAGCGGGCTTGCTCGCGAATGCGGTATATCAGGCGCCAGAGTTCTGCCGAAACTGCACCAAAGCCGGCAACAACTGCTTGTCGATCGCCTGCCTCACCGCCGGCAAGATCGTCGCGCTGCCGGTGTACATCTGCTCAACCATACCCTTGAGCGCCTTGGCCCGCGCCGCGCTCAAGCCGCGCACCGCACACTCGCAAGCCTGCTCGGCGGTAGCGCCGCTGGACACCTCGAAACCCAACGACCGCAGCTGGCCCAGCAGGTCATCCTGGTCAATCAAATCCGCGTGCATCATGACGTTAATCCTTGTTAGGGGAGCGGGGGATTGAAGTCGATTCTGGTAGGCCATCACCGAGTCGGCAAGGCCTGAATGCATGAATGTCCGGCACACCTATGAACAGGTCGTTTTCGGCTAACTCGCAAGGCAGGGGAGTGTGCACACTGTCACCAAGCAAGCAGCTTGAAGGTTTGGTCACCCTCGGGATGCGCCGCTCACACAAAGCACTCTGCCCCGATCCTGTCACGGCTGGATCGGGGCTTTTTTTGAGCTGAAATTTGAGGTGAAGCTGCTGGCCCCTTCGCGAGCAAGCCCGCTCCCACAGTTGACCGCGTTTTTTCAGGAGGAACTCGGTCAAATGTGGGAGCGGGCTTGCTCGCGAAGGGGGAGCCTCGGTCTACCGCTGCAACACCAATATCCGCGACAACAACTCATCCCGATCGATATAGCAGCCCTGGAAATGCCGCGCGCCGGACGCCGGATCAAACGCATTGCGCGCATGCAGGGTCCGGCGATTATCAAAGCACCACAGCTCGCCCGGATTCAGACGTTTGACCAGCCGAAAACGCTCTTCCCGGGTCATCGCAATAAACCGGCGATAGGCGCGATAGAGCAACGGCATCTGCTCTGCAGGCGCCTCAAACGGCCCGCGCAGAAAGTTGGCCATGCGAATCTCGGCGACTTCACCTAAGGCATCCAGAGCGATGATCGGCGCCAGCCGGCGATAGTCGCTGTGACGGTCCTTGTTGCGAAACTCCACCGGGATCTCGCACAACGCGCGAAAGGCTTCCGGATCTTCGTCCCGCAGCGCCCGGGCAATCGCAAAACCGTCGACAAAAATACTCTCGCCCCCGTCGGCGTCGTTCACCAGGCAATGCAAGAACTGCAGCCCGGGTTGCAGCTCCCGCGTCGGCAAATCACTGTGCAGCGGCAGGTTGAATGCCGTGTAGGCGTTGCTGTCGGCATCGGCCTTGGACTGCACGTTGAACAGCACGCCGAAGTTGCTCTCGCGGATGAACGAAATGCGCTTGGCGATCAGCGCCAGCGAGCCAGGTTCGGTGGGCACACCGCGCACTTGGGTGAGGCCGCTGTCACGCAAAGCCAGCAGCCATTGCAGCAGGGCTTTCGGGTCTTCCATCAGCGCTGCGTAGTCGAATACGGGCAGCTCGAACGTACGGTCCCACAGCAGGGATTTCGGTTTGGCAGCCCGGCGTTCGGCGCGGGACTCATCGTCGTAGGCGTGCGCCCGCAACCATCCGGGATCGTATTGGCTGCGATGCCCGCCGCTCCATTCCACTGTCAGCAGACCCTGGTCGATACGTGCACTGAGGGCCGTGAGGTGTTCGTCCACATCGACGATTTCCAGCACCTGTTCACGGGTCACGCTGTAGACGCAAACAGGGCACGGGCAGTTATCCCGCAGCCACTGGTGATGAAACGGGCTGACCCGCCCATCGGCCCATCGCACACTGAGGTGATCGCCGTGCACCTGCACATCGGCCAGGTCACTGATCAGTGGGTAAGTACGGAAGTCGGCAACAGCGGCGGCGGTTTGCATGGCGATTCCTTATTTTTGGGGTGGCAGTCCAATCACGCGGCCGAGCAGGGCGGGCTTCGGCAGGTCGGTTTGTTCGGCGCTGATGCTGGCAAGCTTGCCCAGCACCGCTTCACTGAATGGCGCCGAGTGCGGCCCGGCGAGGTCGACGTGGAGCAGCATCTGTTCGTTGCCCGCCAGCTCCTTTTCGTCGCCCACCAGGTGCAGGCTGTGATAGAGGTGCAGGCGCTTGCGGTCGTGGGCGATGAGTTGGGTGTGCACCTCGACGGCGGCGCCCAGTTTCACTTCGTGCAGGTAGTTGAGGTGCAACTCCAGGGTGAACAGCGAGTGGCCGCTGGCTTCGCGGTTTTCGCTGTCCAGGCCCAGGGTGTCCATCAGCGCATCGGTGGCGTAGCTGAAAATCAGCAGGTAGAACGCATCGCGCAGGTGGCCGTTGTAGTCGACCCACTCGGGGAGGATTTTGGTGGTGTAGGTGGTGAGTGCGGGCATGGTTCGGTTCCCGGTAGGTACGTGATCGTTCCCACGCTCTGCGTGGGAACGCCTCCTGTGACGCTCTGCGTCACGCGTTGGGACGCAGAGCGTCCTGGGCTGCATTCCCACGCAGAGCGTGGGAACGATCTTTACAGGGCTTATTCGGCGAAGGTCATACCGTGTTTTTCCTTGGTGATCTTCACCGCCTCCAGCACCGCCAGCAGGCAATCATCACGATAGCGCTCCAGCGCCGAAATGCTGTGTTTGCCCAACTGATCGCTTGTGCCGTCCACCACGTCATCAATCAATTTGTCGGTCAATTCCGGCGCCGGCAGATAGGTCCACGGCAGCTGCAAGGCCGGGCCGAACTGCGCCATGAAGTGCCGCATCCCGGCATCACCGCCCGCCAGCGTATAGGTCAGGAACGTGCCCATGAACGACCAGCGTAAACCGGCGCCAAAGCGAATCGCATCATCGATCTCGCCGGTGGTTGCCACACCATCGTTCACCAGGTGCAACGCCTCACGCCACAGGGCTTCCAGCAGCCGGTCAGCGATAAAACCGGGCACTTCCTTACGCACATGCAAAGGGCGCATGCCGAGGGATTCGTACACCTTGATTGCTGCCTGAATCGCTTCCGGCGCAGTGTTTTTGCCGCCTACCACTTCCACAAGCGGCAACAGGTAAACCGGGTTGAACGGATGCCCCACCACGCAACGTTCCGGGTGCGTGGAGCCTTCATAAAACTCGCTCGGCAACAGCCCCGAAGTACTCGAACCAATCAACGCGTTCGGCTTGGCCGCCGCGCTGATTTTGCTGTGTAACTCCAGCTTCAATTCCAGGCGTTCCGGGGCGCTTTCCTGGATGAAGTCGGCGTCTTTCACGCACTCTTCAATGGTGGCCACAAAGCGCAGGCGATCTTGTGAAGCACCCGGTGCCAAGCCTTGTTTTTCCAGGGCGGCCCAAGCATTCGCGACACGTTTACGCAGGGCCGCTTCGGCGCCAGGCGCCGGGTCCCAGGCCACCACATCCAGGCCGTGAGCCAGTGCGCGGGATACCCAGCCACTGCCGATAACGCCGCTGCCCAGCGCTGCGAAGGTTTTGATTTCAGTGATAAAGCTCATGGCAAATTCCTAAAGAGTTCGGTGATTCTGTGTGAGAGCCAAGATCAAAATGTGGGAGCGGGCTTTCAGTTGATGCATTCGGTGGCTGATCCACCGCATTCGCGAGCAAGCCCGCTCCCACATTTGATTCGGTTCCTGCAGGGCGTCGTGCAGTGTGTTTTAGCCGCGCTTGGTCAGGCCCATCTTCACGCGGCCTTCGGCCGGGGTCATGACCCGCGCACCCAGGCGGCTGAGGATCTCGCTAGCGCGTTCCACCAACTGGCCGTTGGTCGCCAGCACGCCCTTGTCCAGCCACAGGTTGTCTTCCAGGCCGACCCGTACGTTGCCGCCCAGCAGCACTGCTTGCGCCGCCATCGGCATCTGCATGCGACCAATCCCGAAGCCGGCCCACACCGCGTCAGCCGGCAGGTTGTCAACCATGGCTTTCATGGTGGTGGTGTCGGCCGGCGCGCCCCACGGGATGCCCAGGCACAGCTGGAACAACGGGTTGTCGAGCAAGCCTTCCTTGATCATCTGCTTGGCGAACCACAGGTGACCGGTGTCGAAAATCTCCAGCTCGGCTTTAACGCCCAGCTCTTGAATACGCTTGGCGCCAGCCCGCAGCTGGGCCGGGGTGGAGACGTAAATGGTGTCGCCATCGCCGAAGTTCAGGGTGCCGCAATCGAGGGTGCAGATTTCCGGCAGCAGCTCTTCCACGTGGGCCAGGCGGGTCAGCGGGCCCACCAGGTCGGTGTTGGGCCCGAACTCCATGGGGTTCTCGCCGCCACCGATTTCCAGGTCGCCACCCATGCCGGCGGTGAGGTTGACGATGATGTCGACGTCCGCCTCGCGGATGCGCTCCATCACTTCGCGGTACAGCGCCACGTCGCGGCTGAACTTGCCGGTTTGGGGGTCACGTACGTGGCAATGCACCACGGTGGCACCGGCCTTGGCCGCTTCCACCGCCGCGGCAGCGATTTGTTTCGGAGTGACCGGCACGTGAGGGCTTCTGGCGGTCGTGTCGCCAGCACCGGTGAGTGCGCAGGTGATGATGACGTCGTGGTTCATGAGGCAGGTTCCTTACAGGCGTGATTTTCAGGCGTAGTCATACCGTTCGCAGCCGGGAGCGGCTGCGAAGCGGTGATTCAAGACAGGTTATTTGCTGGTCAATTGCAGGTTGGCTGCGGCGGGTTTGCCGTCGAAGGTGGTCACGCCTTCGAGCCAGCGCTGCTGGTCTTGCGGGTGATCCTTGAGCCATTGCCTGGCCGACTCGAAAGCGTCCTTGTGATCCAGCAGCGGCTGCATCATTCGGCTCTCGTCGGCGGCGGTGAAGGTCAGGTTGCTGAGCAACTTGTGCACGTTGGGGCATTGCTCGGCGTAGGTCGGCGAGGTGACGGACCACACGGTGGCCATGCCTTCGTTCGGGCCCAGCGCGTCATCACTGCCGGTGAGGTAAGTCATCGCCACGTTGACGTTCATCGGGTGCGGCGCCCAGCCGAAGAACACCACGGCCTCCTTGCGGCGCACGGCGCGGTCGACGGCGGCGAGCATGCCGGCCTCGCTGGATTCCACCAGTTGGAACTTGCCCAGGCCAAACTGATTCTTGGCGATCATCGCCTTGATCTGGGTGTTGGCGCCCGAGCCCGGTTCAATGCCGTAGATCTTGCCGCCCAGTTCTTTTTCAAACCTGGCGATGTCGGCGAAGGTCTTCAGGCCCTTGTCGGCCAGGTAAGTCGGCACCGCCAGGGTCGCGCGGGCGTCTTCCAGGGACGGCTTGTCGAGCACCTTGACCTGCTTGGCGTCGACAAACGGGGTGATGGTCTGGGTCATCAGCGGGTTCCAGTAGCCCAGGAACATGTCCAGGCGCTGGTCGCGAATACCGGCAAAGATGATTTGCTGGGACGCGCTGGTCTGTTTGGTCTTGTAGCCGAGGCCGTCGAGCAACACTTGAGTCATGGCACTGGTGGCGATTACGTCGGTCCAGTTCACCACGCCCATGCGCACGTTCTGGCAAGAAGCCGCATCGGCTGCCATGACGTTGGTGCTCAAAATGGCGCTGGCGCTGAGTGCGAGCACACAGCGGCTGATCAGTCGGTTCATGGTGGTTCCCTCGGCAGGTTGTTATTGTGGGTTCCGGCGTCTTTGTGCACCGTGCAGCCAAGTTACGCAGCTTGGTCCCCGACAAAACGCACGGCGGCGACCAGCTCTTGCACTGCAGCGACCTGCCCCCTTGAATGACCGATTGAACTGGCGTATCACAGTGACCACGCTGTCCGTCCTACGAGAGCGCTCCATGTCCCAGGATTTCTACTTTCTGCTGATGCCGGGCTTCTCCGCCATCGGCTTTATCTCCGCGATCGAACCTTTACGTGTCGCCAATCGTTTTCGCGGCGAGCTGTACCGCTGGCATGTCTTGAGCGCCGACGGCGGCGCGGTGCTGGCGAGCAATGGCATGTCGGTCAACGCCGACGCCGCACTGGAACCGCTGAAGAAAGGCTCGACCTTACTGGTGGTGGCCGGCTTCGAACCGCTGAAGTTCGCCACGCCCGCACTGGAACACTGGCTGCGTCGCCTTGACCACGACGGCGTGACCCTGGGCGCCATCGACACTGGCGCCTGCGTACTCGCCGAAGCCGGCCTGCTCGACGGCCACCGCCTGACCCTGCACTGGGAAGCCATCGACGCCTTCAAGGAATCTTATCCACAGCTGACGGTGACCCAGGAGCTGTTCGAGATCGACCGCCGGCGCATCACCTCGGCGGGCGGCACCGCGTCCATCGACCTGATGCTCGACCTGATCAGCCAGGCTCACGGGCCAGAGTTGGCGATCCAGGTGTCCGAGCAATTCGTGCTCGGCCGCATCCGCCCGCGCAAAGACCACCAACGCATGCAGATCGCCACGCGCTACGGCATCAACAACAAGAAGTTGGTGCAGGTGATTGGGGAGATGGAACAGCACACGGAACCGCCGTTGAGCACACTGGCGCTGGCGGAGGCGATCAAGGTCACGCGGCGGCAGTTGGAGCGCTTGTTTCGGCTGCACCTGAACGACACACCGAGCAACTTCTACCTGGGTTTGCGCCTGGAAAAGGCTCGGCAGTTGTTGCGCCAGAGCGACCTGAGCGTGCTGGAGGTGAGCATCGCCTGCGGGTTTGAGTCGCCGTCGTATTTCACCCGCAGCTACCGGGCAAGGTTTGCCAAGTGCCCAAGGGAAGATCGGCGCCGGGAAGCGGTATGAACACTGCTTTTGAGAACAGCGAAGATTAAATGTGGGAGCGGGCTTGCTCGCGAATGCGGTGGATCAGTCGTTACATGTATTGACTGACACACCGCATTCGCGAGCAAGCCCGCTCCCACAGGAGATTTGTGGTGTGGCTTACTTCTTCAGCAGGGCTGAACACGCGGCCTTGTAAGCCTCATGCTGATACTTGTTCAGCGTCGCCGGCAGGGCAAAGTCGTGTTTCTTGTTCTGCGCATTGATGGTCTGCGGCGACAGCAGCGTCACTTCAACGCCCTCCAGCAACTGAAACACACCTTCAATCTTGAACGTAGTCGGGCCACCGGCGAATTCGCCTTTCTTGCTGCGCTTCTTGATGGCGATGCGGCTGATGCCGTTTTCCCGCACAAACGCGCTGACCTGAGCGGCGAAGGCCTTGACGTTGGCCGCCTCATCATCGTCTTCAAGGGCGATTTTCTTGGTGGCCAGGGCTGCATGGCTCAATGCCTGACCGTCGAGAGAGGCGACAGCAATAATGGCTTCGCTGCCTTTGATTTCGATGCCGCAGATTGTCATGAATAGCCTTGGTTCTGAGTAAAGAGTGGAGGGGATTGTCGCTTATTCCTGCCCAATCGACTCCAAAAACTCCGACCGTTCATCACTCATCCGCGCCAGACAATCATTCTGCTGGATCGCATGTGCCTTGCTTCCCGCCACTGCCGGGAAGGTATCTACGGCGCAATCCGCATCACGTAACTTTTCCCACTTCTGTTGGGCATCCTTCAGACGAGCGGTAATGTCCGCCAACTGCGTCTTGTTGCTGCCATAGGTCGAACCCATGCGTTCCAGCAAGCCCTGGTAGTTATCCTTGAGCAGTTGTTCGGCGGTGGTTTTGTTGTAGGTGGCGCATTCCAGGGTTTGCTTGTCGTTCTCGATGCCATCGCAGGGCGTGCTGTCGGTGTCTTCAGCAGCGTGTACGCCGGTTGCGATGAGTGCCAAAGCCAGGAAAATCGATTTCATTGCGCCGTCTCATATCAGTTGATGAGCAAATTCTGGCTCAAGCGTAAGACAAAGAACAGACACCCGTCAGAGATGTCATGTTGGCCTTTGTCGCGGATTGACGCTTTCGGCAATTCCCTTGTCGTTTTTGCACCCGGCTCCTTCTGCCCCGGGGCATATGCTGGCCCCAAAGCGCCGGCAGACGATTCGGCGCATGAATCGCCAATAAGGGGACGCCTGATGAGCCCAGCCGAATTGCACGCCGACAGCATCGTTATCGACGGGCTGATCATTGCCAAGTGGAACCGCGACCTGTTCGAAGACATGCGCAAGGGTGGCCTCACCGCTGCCAACTGCACCGTGTCGGTATGGGAAGGGTTCCAGGCCACCATTAACAACATCGTGGCCAGCCAGACCCTGATTCGCGAAAACAGCGACCTGGTGATCCCGGTGAAAACCACCGCCGATATCCGTCGCGCCAAGGAACAGGGCAAGACCGGCATCATCTTCGGCTTCCAGAACGCCCACGCGTTTGAAGACCAGCTCGGCTATGTCGAGATCTTCAAGCAGCTCGGGGTTGGCGTGGTGCAGATGTGCTACAACACCCAGAACCTGGTGGGCACCGGCTGCTATGAGCGCGATGGCGGCCTGTCGGGCTTCGGTCGCGAGGTCGTCGCCGAGATGAACCGCGTCGGCATCATGTGCGACCTGTCCCACGTGGGCTCCAAGACTTCCGAAGAAGTCATCCTCGAATCGAAAAAGCCGGTGTGCTACTCCCACTGCCTGCCTTCAGGCCTCAAAGAGCACCCGCGCAACAAGTCCGATGAAGAGCTGAAGTTCATCGCCGACCACGGTGGCTTTGTCGGCGTGACCATGTTCGCGCCGTTCCTGGCCAAGGGCATCGACTCGACCATCGACGACTACGCCGAAGCCATCGAGTACACCATGAACATCGTGGGCGAAGACGCCATCGGCATCGGCACCGACTTCACCCAGGGCCATGGCCAGGATTTCTTCGAAATGCTGACCCACGACAAGGGCTACGCCCGCCGCCTGACCAGCTTCGGCAAGATCATCAACCCGCTGGGCATCCGCACCGTGGGCGAGTTCCCGAACCTCACCGAGACCCTGCTCAAGCGCGGCCATCCCGAGCGCGTGGTGCGCAAGATCATGGGCGAAAACTGGGTCAACGTCCTGAAGGACGTCTGGGGCGAATAAGCCACCACTCACGCCTCTTTTCCCCCAACCTTATGCGTCGGGGGCTTACCAAAGCATTTTCCGGAGTTAAGTTTCCATGGCCAAGATCGCCCCTCAATTGCCTATCGAAGTCGACAGCGAAACCGGTGTCTGGACCTCCGACGCCCTGCCGATGCTGTACGTGCCGCGCCATTTCTTCGTCAATAATCACATGGGGATCGAAGAAGTCCTGGGCAGCGAGGCCTACGCCGAAATCCTCTACAAGGCCGGCTACAAATCCGCCTGGCACTGGTGTGAAAAAGAAGCTGAATGCCACGGCCTGGAAGGCGTCGCAGTGTTCGAGCACTACATGAAGCGCCTGTCGCAGCGCGGCTGGGGCCTGTTCAAGATCCAGGACATCGACCTCGACAAAGGCACGGCCAGCGTCAAGCTCGAGCACTCGGCATTCGTCTACGTGTACGGCAAGGTCGGGCGCAAGGTCGACTACATGTTCACCGGCTGGTTTGCCGGCGCGATGGACCAGATTCTCGAAGCCCGCGGCAGCAAGATCCGCACCGTTGCGGAACAGGTATACGGCGGCTCCGAAGAGGGCCACGACGACGGCCTGTTCACCGTCAAGCCGTTGTAAGTCGAGGACCCTGCCATGGCTTTCGAAGCAATGTTTGCGCCGATCCAGATCGGCAAACTGACCATCCGCAACCGCGTGCTCAGTACCGCCCACGCTGAGGTGTATGCCACCGACGGCGGCATGACCACCGACCGCTATGTGAAGTACTACGAAGAGAAAGCCAAGGGCGGGATCGGCCTGGCGATCTGCGGCGGTTCTTCCAGTGTCGCCATCGACAGCCCGCAAGGCTGGTGGAAGTCGGTGAACCTGGCGGATGACCGGATCATCCCGCACTTCCAGAACCTGGCCGACGCCATGCACAAGCATGGCGCCAAGATCATGATCCAGATTACCCACATGGGCCGTCGCTCGCGCTGGGACGGCGAGCATTGGCCCACGCTGCTGTCGCCTTCGGGCATCCGCGAGCCGGTGCACCGCGCCACCTGCAAGACCATCGAGCCTGAAGAAATCTGGCGGGTGATCGGCAACTACGCCACCGCTGCGGCACGGGCCAAGGCCGGTGGCCTGGACGGTGTGGAACTGTCGGCGGTGCACCAGCACATGATCGACCAGTTCTGGAGCCCTCGGGTCAACAAACGTACTGACGAATGGGGCGGCAGCTTCGAAAACCGCATGCGTTTCGGCCTTGAGGTGTTGAAGGCGGTGCGCAAGGAAGTCGGCCCGGATTTCTGCGTCGGCATCCGTTTGTGCGGCGACGAATTCCATCCGGACGGCCTGTCCCACGAGGACATGAAACAGATCGCCAAGTACTACGACGACACCGGCATGCTCGACTTCATCGGCGTGGTCGGCTCGGGGTGCGACACCCACAACACCCTGGCCAACGTTATCCCGAACATGAGTTATCCACCGGAGCCGTTCCTGCACCTGGCGGCCGGCATCAAGGAAGTGGTCAAGGCCCCGGTGCTGCACGCGCAGAACATCAAGGACCCGAACCAGGCCACGCGCATCCTGGAAGGCGGCTACGTGGACATGGTCGGCATGACCCGCGCCCACATCGCCGACCCGCACCTGATCGCCAAGATCAAGATGGGCCAGATCGACCAGATCAAACAGTGCGTCGGCGCCAACTACTGCATCGACCGCCAGTACCAGGGCCTGGATGTGCTGTGCATCCAGAACGCCGCCACTTCCCGTGAATACATGGGCGTGCCGCACATCATCGAGAAATCCACCGGGCCAAAACGCAAAGTCGTGGTGGTGGGGGCTGGCCCGGCCGGGATGGAAGCGGCGCGGGTGGCTGCCGAACGTGGCCACGACGTGACGCTGTTCGAGAAGAAAGAATTTATCGGCGGGCAAATCACCACTGCATCGAAAGCCCCGCAGCGTGACCAGATTGCCGGGATCACCCGCTGGTTCCAGCTGGAACTGGCGCGCCTGAACGTCGACCTGCGCCTGGGCGTGGCGGCGGACGCGGCAACCATCCTTGACCTGCGCCCGGACGTGGTGGTGCTGGCGGTGGGCGGTCATCCGTTCCTGGAGCAGAACGAACACTGGGGCGCGGCTGAAGGCCTGGTGGTCAGCAGCTGGGACGTGCTCGACGGCAAGGTTCTACCTGGCAAGAACGTGCTGGTGTACGACACCATCTGCGAGTTCACCGGCATGTCGGTGGCCGACTTCCTCGCGGACAAGGGCAGCCAGGTCGAGATCGTCACCGACGACATCAAGCCGGGCGTGGCCGTGGGCGGTACGTCGTTCCCGACGTACTACCGCAGCATGTACCCCAAGGAAGTGATCATGACCGGCGACATGATGCTGGAAAAGGTCTACCGCGAAGGCGACAAGCTGGTGGCGGTGCTGGAGAACGAATACACCGGGGCCAGGGAAGAGCGGGTGGTGGACCAGGTGGTGGTCGAGAACGGCGTGCGTCCGGACGAAGAGCTCTACTACGGGCTCAAGGCAGGCTCGCGCAACAAGGGCCAGATGGACATCGAAGCCCTGTTCGCGATCAAGCCGCAGCCGTGCCTGAGCGAGCCGGGCGAGGGGTACTTGCTGTTCCGCATTGGTGACTGCGTGGCCCAGCGTAATACCCACGCGGCCATCTATGACGCCCTGCGCCTGTGCAAGGATTTCTGATCCGCCTGATCGTTCCCACGCTCTGCGTGGGAATGCCGCCCTGGACGCTCCGCGTCCGCTCTTAGGTCGTGACGCAGAGCGTCACAGGATGCATCCCCACGCAGAGCGTGGGGACGATCATTGACCCCGAGGTCTTTGGGAGCTTCACCATGTTGAACACCCTTCTTCCCATCCTGCTCTTCGCCGCCCTGGGCCTTGCCGTCCTCGGCGCGCTGCGCCGGGTGAACATGTGGCGCCGCGGGCGGTCCTCCAAGGTCGACTTGCTCGGCGGCCTGTTGGCCATGCCCAAGCGCTACATGGTCGACCTGCACCATGTGGTCGCCCGCGACAAATACATCGCCAACACCCACGTCGCCACCGCCCTGGGCTTTGTGCTCTCGGCGCTGCTGGCGATCCTGGTGCACGGTTTCGGCCTGCATAACCGCATCCTCGGCTACGCCTTGCTGTTGGCTTCGGTGCTGATGTTTGTCGGCGCCACCTTCGTCTACCTGCGCCGTCGCAACCCGCCTGCACGCCTGTCGAAAGGCCCGTGGATGCGCCTGCCGAAAAGCCTGATGGCGTTCTCGGTGAGCTTCTTCCTGGTGACCTTGCCGGTGGCCGGGATTCTGCCGGCGGACTTCGGCGGCTGGCTGCTCGCCACGCTGCTGAGCCTGGGCGTGTTGTGGGGCGTGTCGGAAATGTTCTTCGGCATGACCTGGGGCGGGCCGATGAAACACGCCTTCGCCGGTGCCTTGCACCTGGCCTGGCACCGCCGCGCCGAACGCTTCGGCGGCGGCCGTTCCACCGGTTTGAAACCCCTGGACCTCGCCGATAAAAGCGCGCCCCTGGGCGTGGAAAAACCGGTGGATTTCACCTGGAACCAACTGCTCGGCTTCGACGCCTGCGTGCAGTGCGGCAAGTGCGAAGCCGCGTGCCCGGCGTTCGCCGCCGGCCAGCCACTGAACCCGAAAAAACTTATCCAGGACATGGTCGTCGGCCTGGCCGGTGGCACCGACGCCAAGTTCGCCGGCAGCCCGTATCCTGGCAAAGCCATCGGCGAACACAGCGGCAACCCGCACCAGCCAATCGTCAATGGCCTGGTGGACGCCGAGACCCTGTGGTCGTGCACCACTTGCCGCGCCTGCGTGGAAGAGTGCCCGATGATGATCGAGCACGTGGACGCCATCGTCGACATGCGCCGCCACCTCACCCTGGAAAAAGGCGCGACCCCGAACAAGGGCGCCGAAGTCCTGGAAAACCTGATCGCCACCGACAACCCGGGCGGTTTCGCACCGGGCGGGCGGATGAACTGGGCGGCGGATTTGAACCTGCCCTTGCTCAGCGACAGGAAAACCGTCGACGTGCTGTTCTGGGTCGGCGACGGTGCCTTCGACATGCGCAACCAGCGCACCCTGCGCTCGTTCGTCAAAGTGCTGAAAGCCGCCAAGGTCGACTTCGCCGTACTGGGCCTTGAGGAGCGCGACAGCGGCGACGTGGCCCGGCGCCTGGGCGATGAAGCGACTTTCCAACTGCTGGCCGCACGCAATATCCAGACCCTGGCCAAGTACAGCTTCAAGCGCATCGTCACCTGCGACCCCCACAGTTTCCACGTGCTGAAAAACGAATACGGCGCCTTCGGCGGCAACTACCTCGTGCAGCACCACAGCACCTACATGGCCGAGCTGATCGACGCCGGCGCCCTGAACCTGGGCCAGCACAAAGGCAACAGCGTGACCTATCACGACCCGTGCTACCTGGGCCGCTACAACGGTGAGTACGAGGCACCGCGCCAAGTGCTGCGGGCGCTGGGGATCGAGGTCAAGGAAATGCAGCGCTCCGGTTTCCGCTCGCGCTGCTGCGGTGGCGGTGGCGGGGCGCCGATCACCGATATTCCCGGCAAGCAGCGGATTCCCGACATGCGCATGGAAGACATCCGCGAGACCGGCGCCGAACTGGTGGCCGTGGGTTGTCCACAGTGCACGGCGATGCTGGAAGGCGTGGTCGAACCGCGTCCCTTGATCAAGGACATTGCCGAACTGGTAGCTGACGCGTTGCTTGAAGACGCGGCACCGGCCAAGGCGCCGAAACGCGAACCTGCGGAGGTGCATTGATGAGCGACATTATCCGCCGCGACCCACGGGCCGAATGGATCGCCCGTAACCGCCTGCACCCGCTGCACGCGGCGATGCAGCCGGTGCAACACAGCTGGATGGGGCCCAATGGGGTGATCCGCAAGAACGTGCACGGTGTCGGTTTTATCGGCCCCAACGGCATCAAGCGTATTGACCGCAGCGGCGCCCAGCAGGGCGGCGCGGCCAAGCGTACGGCAGCGGTGGAAGTGCAGTTGCCGCTGCATCAGGTACCGGCGCCCGCTTTCTACATCAACGTGGTGCCGGACATGGTCGGCGGCCGCCTGAGCAGCCACGACCGCGACTTGCTGGGCCTGGCCCGGCAACTGGCCGGCGACGACGGTGCGGTATTGGCCGTGGTGTTCGGCGAACACAAGGAAAACGCCTTCGCCACCGCCGGTGTGGATCGGCTGCTGGTGTTGGACGGGCATGAATTCGACGGTTATTCACCGGAGCAACGCGTCCAGGGCCTGCGGGCTGTGGATAACCAGTTCAACCCGCGCCACTGGTTGCTGCCGGACAGCCGCAGCGGCGGTGGTGAATTGGGGCGGCGCTTTGCCGCCAGCCTCAAGGAGCGCCCGGCCACGCGGGTCTGGCAGATCAAGGGCCAGGAATGTATTGGCCGTGCAGGCGCGGGTCAGGAGGATCTTGCCCGCCCACTGCCACGGATGATCCTGGCTGCGGCGGAGTGCGCCGATCCCGTCAGCGAAACCCGTCACGAAGTGCTGCCGGTGGAGTTATCCACAAGCCTGGCCCGCAGCCTTGCGCGTATCGAAGATTTGGGTGCGGTGGCCGTGGACCCGGCGGCGATTCCCATGGCCGAAGCCGAGTTTATTTTCTCCGGTGGCAACGGGGTCAAGGACTGGGCGCTGTTCCACCAGACTGCTGCCGCGTTGGGCGCCACCGAAGGTGCTTCGCGGGTGGCGGTGGACGACGGCTTCATGGCGCGCGATCGCCAGGTGGGCGCCAGCGGCACATGGGTCACTGCACGGGTTTACGTGGCGGTGGGGATTTCCGGGGCGATCCAGCACCTTCAAGGCATTGGTGCCTGCGACAAGGTGGTGGCGATCAACCTCGACTCGGGCTGCGACATGATCAAGCGTGCCGACCTGTCGGTGATCGGCGAAAGCGCCGCGATACTGCAAGCCTTGATTGTTGCGGTCGAGGCCTACCGCCACGGCGCCAAGCGCGATGCGGCTTAAGGAAATGGCCATGACGACGAATGTAATCAGCCTGGTGTCCATCGGTGCCCACCCGACTTCCGGCCGTCCACGCCGGGCCGAGCAAGACGCGCGCGCAGTGGAACTGGGCCTGCAACTGGCTGGGGATAACCTGCAAGTGCTGCACGCCGGCGACATCGGCGAACCCACCCTGCGCGCTTACCTGGGCATGGGCTTGCCGCAGTTGCACGTGCTTGAACAACCGGCCGGGGCAGACGCCTTGCCGGTGCTCGGCGACTATCTGCGGGACGCGGGTGCCCAGGTGGTGCTCACCGGCAGCCAGGCGGAAACCGGCGAAGGCTCGGGCATGTTGCCGTTCCTGCTGGCCGAGCAACTGGGTTGGCCGTTGATTGTCGGCCTGGCCCAGGTGGAATCCATCGAAGGCGGTGTGGCCCATGTGCTGCAGGCCTTGCCTCGCGGCCAACGGCGGCGGCTGAAGGTGCGCCTGCCGTTTATGGCCACGGTGGATAACGCCGCGCCCAAGCCACGGCAAAGCGCCTACGGCCCGGCGCAACGCGGTGAGCTGACGGCCCATGACGTCGAGGTGTTGGAGGATGAGTTATTCACAGGCGCTGTATTGCAGCCGGCCAAGCCTCGGCCCAAGCGCCTCAAGGTGATCAAGGCCAAAAGCGGTGCCGACCGGATGAAGGCCGCTACGGCCAAGGCCAGCGGCGGCGGTGGGCAGGTGCTCAAGGGCGTGAGTCCGGAGGCGGGCGCTGAAGCCATTCTTAAATTGCTTATAGAAGAAGGTGTAGTGCGCTGATCCACTGTGGGAGCGGGCTTGCTCGCGAAGGCGGTGTGTCAGGTAACTCATGTACCGACTGATCCGCCGCTTTCGCGAGCAAGCCCGCTCCCACACTGTTTTGCGGCGATTGTGCCTTTACCCACAATCCCTGTTAACCCACCTGTGGATAACCTGTTCGCGGCTGTCCACACCCCATGCAAATCAAGCCCTCCAGCTCGCTGTACGAAAAATAACCAACCTAACTGACGGTTTTTCCTTGGGTTTTTCTGTGGATAAGGAAAATACCCGGCGCAGACTTGCCCCCAAAGTCTGTTGGTGCTTCTGTGGATAAGATGTTCGCTATCCGCTGTAGGCCATATAAAACGTGGCTTACAGTGTGCTGGTTAAAATATAACCAATATCGCCGTTCCAACTGAGTTTTGCTCTCAAAGCCGCGATTTTGCTCGGTTTAAGCCGGTTTTCCACAGATGGTCCAAAGTTGCCCCCAAAGTCTGTTGGCGCTTCTGTGGATAAGGTGTTTGCGTTCCTCTGTAGCCCATGCAGGACGTGGCTTTCAGGCTTTAGGTCAAAAAATGATCAATGTGGGATAAAACCGGTACCTTTGAATAAGTCACGGATTTTCTTGGTTTTATTTCGACGGGAAAGCGCAGTTGCCCACAATTGCTGTGGGTGGCTTTGTGGATAAGTTGTTGGGCAATGGCTGGAAGTAAGGCGGGCAGCGGTCTGTCACGGTGTTGGATGAATTTTGTACAGTCACAAACCAGTGTGGGGGCCGGGCAAGCCCGGCTCCCACATTTTGATCGGCGGCGTGTCAGCCGGTTACTCGTGTACGGCGACGCCTTTCAGATACGGCGCTGGCGCCGCCCCCAGGTTGCTCAGCATCCGCTCGCTGTACCAGTCCACAAAGTTCACCACGCCAAACTCATAGGTCTTGGAGTACGGACCTGGCTGATACGCGGTGGAGTTGATGCCGCGCTGGTTCTCTTCGGCCAGGCGACGGTCCTGGTCATTGGTGGCGTCCCACACTTTGCGCATGCGCTCGACGTCGTAGTCCACACCCTCCACGGCGTCCTTGTGCACGATCCACTTGGTGGTGACCATGGTTTCCTGGGCACTGATCGGCCACACGGTGAACACAATGATGTGGTCGCCCATGCAGTGGTTCCACGAGTGAGGCAGGTGCAGGATGCGCATCGAGCCCAGGTCCGGGTTCTTGATGCGGCCCATCAGCTTGTTGCAGCCTTGCTTGCCGTCGAGGGTCATCGACACGGTGCCCTTGAGCAGCGGCATGCGCACGATGCGGTTACGCAGGCCGAAGCTGGCGTGGGCGTAAGGGATCTTTTCGGCATCCCAGGCGGCGGCGGAGGCGGCCACGTGGTCCTTGAAGGCCTGGTCGGCCCGCGGGTCGGTGACGTCGTCCCATTCCAGCAGGGTTTTCAACAGTTCCGGGTGCGACGCGTTGCAGTGGTAGCACTCGCGGTTGTTTTCCAGCACCAGCTTCCAGTTGGCTTTTTCAAACAAGGTGGTCTGGATCGCCACCTTGGTGTTCTCCATGTCGTAGGGTTCCATGTAGTGGCTCAAGGTCGACAGGAAGTCGTCGATGGCCGGCGGGTTCTCCGACAGGCTGATAAAGATGTAGCCACCGGCGGTCTTCACATTCACCGGCTTGAGGCCGTATTGCTTCATGTCGAAGTCGGCGCCCATTTCGGTACCGGCGAACAGCAGGCGGCCGTCCAGTTCATAGGTCCACTGGTGGTAATGGCACACCAGCTTGGCGACCTTGCCCTTGTCGCTGGTGCACAGGCGCGAACCGCGGTGGCGACACACGTTATGGAACGCGTGCACCACGCCGTCGGCGCCACGGATCACGATGATCGGGTTCTTGCCCACTTGCAGGGTGATGTAGTTGCCCTTGGCGGGGATCTCGCAGGTCATGCCGGCGATCAACCACTCTTTCTGGAAAATTTCCTGCATGTCGATATCGAACAGCCGTTCATCAGAGTAAAACGGCTGTGGCAGCGAAAAGGTCCGCTCGCGTTCTTGCAGCATTTGCGCAGTGGCCTTGCGTGCGGGTTCCAGCGGATCGCCCAAGCTTAAGGTTGCGGTGACGTCCATCGTGTGTGTCCTCATGGCCATTCTGTGTGGCCGGCGAATAGTGGCTAGGTTTTGCAGCAAGGCGTAAAGAAAGCGTCTTTGTTGGGAGCGAGTGTGGGCCCCACAACGGCCAGAACCTTATCCATGAACGACATGGCCCACTCTGTTCCCGACGCGCAACCCCCGTGGTATGGGGGCTGGTCGCGATAAGTATGTGAATGTCGCAGATAGGTAAATGGGTGGTTCTCGCGTTACGCAGAATCGCCACCATAAGGCCGATCACACGGCTATGGAGAACAGCATGTCCAACAGCTTCCTGAACCCGGTAACAACCCAGACCTGGGCCAATGGTCGGCACATCGTCCGTTGCGTCAAAGTCATCCAGGAAACCTGGGACGTGCGCACCTTCTGTTTTATGGCCGACCAGCCGATCCTGTTCTTTTTCAAGCCCGGGCAGTTCGTCACCCTGGAGCTGGAAATCGACGGCCAGCCGATCATGCGTTCGTACACTATTTCCAGTTCGCCGTCGGTGCCTTACAGCTTTTCGGTGACCATCAAGCGCGTGCCGGGCGGCAAGGTGTCCAACTGGTTGCATGACACGCTGCACGAAGGCCAGGAGCTGGCGGTGCACGGGCCGGTGGGGCTGTTCAATGCCATCGACTTCCCGAGCCCGAAAGTGCTGTACCTCAGTGGTGGTGTCGGTATTACCCCGGTGATGTCCATGGCGCGCTGGTTCTACGACACCAACGCCAACGTCGACATGACGTTTATCCACAGCGCCCGCTCGCCAAAGGACATCATTTACCACCGCGAGCTGGAGCATATGGCGTCGCGGATTGATAACTTCAGCCTGCACCTGATTTGCGAGAAACACGGCCTGGGTGAACCCTGGGCCGGTTATCGCGGTTACCTCAACCACAAGATGCTCGAACTGATGGTGCCGGACTTCCTGGAGCGGGAAGTCTTCTGTTGCGGCCCGACGCCTTACATGAACGCGGTAAAGCGCCTGCTGGAAGCCGCCGGCTTCGACATGGCGCGTTATCACGAAGAATCCTTCGGCGCGACGCCACCGGAAGCCCGGGCCGACGCGGTGGAACAAGCCGAACAAGCGGCGGATGCACCGGAGATCGACCTGGCGGACCTGCATCAGGTGGAATTCATTGCCTCTGGCAAGAGCATTCGCGTGGCACCGGGCGAGACCGTGCACGCAGCGGCGGCCAAGCTTGGCCTGCTGATTCCGAAAGCTTGCGGCATGGGGATCTGTGGGACGTGCAAGGTGCTGAAGCTGGGCGGGGAGGTCGAGATGGACCACAACGGCGGGATCACCGAGGAAGACGAAGCCGAGGGTTACATCCTGTCGTGCTGCAGCGTGCCGAAGGGTGATGTGCGCATCGAGTTCTAATGATCGTTCCCACGCTCCGCGTGGGAATGCCTCTTTGGACGCTCCGCGTCCCGTCCCGCTGTGTGACGCGGAGCGTCACGGGCTGCATTCCCACGCAGAGCGTGGGAACGATCAGGCCCAGCGCTGAATCTCGATCAGGCCGTCCGGTCCTGCATAGTTACGGACGTTGGAATACCGCCAGCTCGGCCAAGTCCACACAACCCCGCTTCACAGGAATCGATCGTTCCCACGCTCCGCGTGGGAATGCCTCCTTGGACGCTCTGCGTCCCGCTGTGTGACGCGGAGCGTCACGGGCTGCATTTCCACGCAGAGCGTGGGAACGATCAGGCCCAGCGCTGAATTTCAATCAGGCCATCCTGTCCTGCATAGTTGCGGGCGCTGGAATACCGCCAGTGCTCGGCCAAGTCCACATAACCACGCTTCACAGGGTTGTGGTGAATGTAATCAAGCTTTTGGCGCATCACCGCTTCGCTGTACACCAACTCGGCGTGTGACCCCTCTTGCCATAGCTGATAAATCCGGTCCGTTTTATGCGCCCGTTTGCTGAAACGCAAACGCTGCAACACTCGCTCCGCTCCTCGTTTCTGCAGGTCGTCAATGATGGTTCGAGCGGTGAAGGATTTGAACTGGCTGACACATTTACCCAGGTCAGGTGCTTGAGCGACGAAGTGCAGATGGTTTTCGAGAACGACGTAGCCGTAGAGATTGAAATGTTCGTGGGTTTGTTGATATCGCCAGCAACTCAATAGGTGGCCGACAAGGTAGTCGCGGGTAAATAGCGGTGTCCATTCCATGACAGTGCATGTCAGGAAGTGTGGTTTTTCAGGTTCGGTAATGGTGTAGCGGCTTCTGCCCATCAATTCGTCCTTGAACCGTGGTGTGGCCTGGACGCGGAGCGTCCGGGGAGGCGTTCCCACGCAGAGCGTGGGAACGATCAGTTAGAGGTTATTGGGCATAGATATGCACGACGAAGTGCTGGCCGGATGCTGTCAGTTCATAGACCTTGTCAGTGATCCGCAATGTCCTCGTCGGTTCGCTGATGGTGTCACCGATTTTCGCGGATTTTCTGAATTCGTCCCAGTCGATGACGGTGGTGCTGATAGTGCCTTCGCCTAGCAAGTTGTTTCCGTAGCGTTGCGCTTCCATGGTATTGCCCTCTGCTGGATTTCCGTTTCCGGCCGATTATTCGGCTGGCGGTTAGTCCCGAAAGGCGGCCTTTTCCTTCCGGGTTCCAAGAGGCTAGTCAATGAAAACGAAGTTGGTTGCTGTCAGAAATATCAAAAAACAGTCTCGGCCTTTCGCCATTATCTGAGGGGCTGATGCCTACTTCAGGCGCTCATCACTTCCCGAATATCTGCGGCTAATTCTCTTACGCGTTCTTCCTCGGTATCCCACGCGCACATGAACCGCGCGCCGCCTTTACCGATGAAGGTGTAGAAGCGCCAGCCCTTGGCCGTCAGCGCGGCAATTGCCGGTTCCGACAGTTGCAGGAACACGCCGTTGGCCTGCACCGGGAACATCAACTCCACACCCGGGATATCCGCCACCAGGCTGCTGAGCAATTGTGCACAGTGGTTGGCGTGGCGGGCGTGTTTGAGCCAGGCGTCGTTTTCCAGCAGGCCCACCCACGGGGCGGAGAGGAAGCGCATCTTTGAGGCAAGCTGCCCGGCTTGTTTGCAGCGGTAGTCGAAGTCTTCGGCCAGCTTGTGGTTGAAGAACAGGATCGCTTCACCCACGGCCATGCCGTTCTTGGTGCCACCAAAGCACAGCACGTCGACCCCGGCTTTCCAGGTCAGGTCGGCCGGCGAGCAGCCGAGGAATGCGCAGGCGTTGGAGAACCGTGCGCCGTCCATGTGCAGGTTCAGCCCCAGTTCCTTGCAGGTGGCGCTGATGGCGCGGATTTCTTCCGGGGTGTAGACGCTGCCGACTTCGGTGGCCTGGGTCAGGGTCACGACGCGGGGTTTCGGGTAGTGAATGTCCTGGCGCTTGAGGGCGATCTCGCGGATCGACTCCGGGGTCAGCTTGCCGTTTTCGGTGCGGGCAGTGAGCAGCTTGGAGCCGTTGGAGAAAAACTCCGGCGCGCCGCATTCGTCGGTTTCGACGTGGGCGGTTTCCGAGCAGATCACGCTATGGTAGCTCTGGCACAAGGAGGACAGCGCCAGGGAGTTGGCTGCGGTACCGTTGAAGGCGAAGAACACTTCGCAGTCGGTTTCGAACAGTTTGCGGAAACCGTCGGCGGCGCGGTGGGTCCATTCATCATCGCCATAGGCGCGTTGATGGCCCTGGTTGGCGAGTTCCATGGCGGCCCAGGCTTCCGGGCAGATGCCGGAATAGTTGTCGCTGGCGAATTGTTGGCTCTTGTCGGTCATGGCCCAGTCCTGTGGTCGATGTTGGTGCGCACTTTACCCAAGATTGTCGGGCGGGCGCACGCACTGTTAATGCAAAGTCATTGGGGAATTATGCACGGTTCTGAAAGCGTTCCTGTAAGCCGCGTCCGCGATGGCGCCCTGGACCTGCTCAAGTGGCTGGCGCTGCTGAGTATGGTGCTGGACCACCTGCGGTATGTCGGTTTGAGCCTGGACGGGCTGTATGTGCCGGGGCGCCTGGCGTTCCCGTGGTTTTGCCTGGCGATCGCAGCGAATCTGCATCGGGTCAAGGACGCGCCGGTGACGGGGCAGTGGCGCTATCTGGGCTGGTTGATGCTGTTCAGTGTGATCAGTGAGGTGCCGTACCGGATGTTCATCGACGACGCCGATACGCTGAACGTACTGCCGACCCTGGCGCTGGGTTTGCTGGTTGCCCGGGGATGGCAGCAGAAGACGGTTATTGATCGAGGATTGGCGTTGATCGCGCTGGTTTTGGCGGGGTTTTTCTCGGCGGAGCTGATGTTCGGTTTCTTTGGCGTACTGCTGCCGTTGGCGATGTTGCTGGTGTTTCGCCGGCCGTGGTATTTCAGCGTGCTGCCGGGTGTGGTGTGCCTGGCTGCCAACCAATGGCAGGTCCTGCTCGACAGCGGCACGCTGGTGGCGATGCTGGGATTGGCGACATGCCTGATTGCGCCGCTGGCCGGATTGGTCTTGTTGCGACAGGCCAGGCAGGTGTCGCCGCCGGCCATGCGGCGCTGGGCGTATGCGCTTTATCCGGCGCATTTCCTGCTGCTGCTACTCCTTCGAAAGATCATCGCCTAACCCCTTGTAGGAGCGAGCTTGCTCGCGAAAAACGTCAACGATTACGAGGGCTGTCTGGATGCGCGCGGCGCCCTCAGGTTTTTCGCGAGCAAGCTCGCTCCTACAAATGCCGGGGGCCATGTCGTAAACGCACCTTTGCGTGGCGTCCATAGGCATTTGACCTCTCTGCGCCAGCCCTACCATCGCATCAAAGGGCCCCTCCGTCGTGCGGCGGCCCCAACAATACGATTGGCGCACCGCCGCCGCTGGGAGAGACGCGATGTTCAGCAAGCAAGACCAGATCCAGGGTTATGACGATGCACTGCTGGCGGCCATGAATGCCGAGGAGCAGCGCCAGGAAGATCATATCGAGCTGATCGCGTCAGAGAACTACACCAGCAAGCGTGTCATGGAAGCCCAGGGCAGCGGCCTCACCAACAAGTACGCCGAAGGATACCCGGGCAAGCGTTACTACGGCGGCTGCGAACATGTGGACAAGGTTGAAGTGCTGGCCATCGAGCGCGCCAAGCAACTGTTCGGCGCCGACTATGCCAACGTGCAGCCGCACTCCGGTTCGTCCGCCAACAGTGCGGTGTACCTGGCGCTGTTGAACGCCGGCGACACCATCCTCGGCATGAGCCTGGCCCACGGCGGCCACCTGACCCACGGCGCCAAAGTGTCGTCCTCGGGCAAGCTGTACAACGCGGTGCAATACGGCATCGACACCAACACCGGGCTGATCGACTACGACGAAGTCGAGCGCCTGGCCGTGGAGCACAAGCCGAAGATGATCGTGGCGGGTTTTTCCGCCTACTCCAAGACCCTGGATTTCCCGCGCTTTCGCCAGATCGCCGACAAGGTCGGTGCGCTGCTGTTCGTCGACATGGCCCACGTCGCCGGCCTGGTGGCCGCCGGTCTGTACCCGAACCCGCTGCCCTACGCCGATGTGGTCACCACCACCACCCACAAGACCCTGCGCGGTCCACGTGGCGGGTTGATCCTGGCCAAGTCCAACGAAGAAATTGAAAAGAAACTCAACTCTGCGGTATTCCCGGGCGCCCAGGGCGGCCCGCTGATGCACGTGATCGCCGGCAAGGCGGTGTGCTTCAAGGAAGCCCAGGAACCAGGTTTCAAGGCCTATCAACAGCAAGTGATCGACAACGCCCAGGCCATGGCCGGCGTGTTTATCAAACGCGGCTACGATGTAGTGTCCGGCGGCACCGATAACCACCTGTTCCTGGTCAGCCTGATCCGTCAGGGCCTCACCGGCAAAGATGCGGACGCCGCCCTCGGTCGCGCTCACATCACCGTCAACAAGAACGCCGTGCCCAACGACCCGCAGTCGCCGTTCGTGACCTCGGGCCTGCGTATCGGCACGCCGGCGGTGACCACACGCGGCTTCAAAGTGACCCAATGCCTGGAGTTGGCCGGCTGGATCTGCGACATCCTCGACAACCTCGGCGACGCCGATGTGGAGGCCAACGTCGCCAAGCATGTGGCCGCCCTGTGCGCTGATTTCCCGGTTTATCGCTGAGCGCGGTTTTGGAGTAATGACTATGCAACGCTACTCGGGCTTCGGCCTCTTCAAGCACTCACTCAGCCACCACGAAAACTGGCAGAAGATGTGGCGCACGCCCACCCCGAAAAAGGTCTACGACGTGGTCATCGTCGGCGGCGGCGGGCATGGTCTGGCGACGGCTTACTACCTGGCCAAGGAGCACGGCATCACCAACGTGGCGGTGGTCGAGAAAGGCTGGCTGGGCGGCGGTAACACCGCGCGCAACACCACCATCGTGCGGTCCAACTACCTGTGGGACGAGTCGGCGCACCTGTACGAACACGCGATGAAACTCTGGGAAGGTTTGTCCCAGGATTTGAACTACAACGTGATGTTCTCCCAGCGTGGCGTCTACAACCTGTGCCACACCCTGCAGGACATCCGTGACTCCGAGCGTCGCGTCAGCGCCAACCGCCTCAACGGTGTGGACGGCGAACTGCTCAACGCCAAACAAGTGGCCGACGAGATCCCGTACCTCGACTGCTCCAAGAACACTCGCTACCCGGTCATGGGCGCCACCGTGCAACGTCGCGGCGGCGTGGCCCGTCACGATGCCGTGGCCTGGGGCTTTGCCCGCGCCGCTGACGCACTGGGCGTGGACCTGATCCAGCAGACCGAAGTCATCGGTTTCCGCAAGGAAAACGGCGTGTGCATCGGCGTGGAAACCAACAAGGGTTTCATCGGCGCCAAGCGCGTCGGCGTAGTGACCGCCGGTAACTCCGGCCACATGGCATCCCTGGCGGGCTTCCGCCTGCCGATCGAATCCCACCCGCTGCAAGCACTGGTGTCGGAGCCGATCAAACCCATCATCGACAGCGTGATCATGTCCAACGCCGTGCACGGTTACATCAGCCAGTCCGACAAGGGCGACCTGGTGATCGGCGCCGGTATCGACGGCTACAACGGCTATGGCCAGCGCGGCTCGTACCCGGTGATCGAGCACACCATCCAGGCCATCGTAGAGATGTTCCCGGTGCTGTCCCGCGTGCGCATGAACCGCCAGTGGGGCGGCATCGTCGACACCACGCCGGATGCCTGCCCGATCATCTCCAAGACCCCGGTCCCGAACATGTTCTTCAACTGCGGTTGGGGCACCGGTGGTTTTAAAGCGACTCCAGGCTCAGGCAACGTATTTGCCGCCAGCCTGGCCAAGGGTGAAATGCACCCATTGGCAGCTCCATTCTCCATCGACCGTTTCCACAACGGCGCGCTGATCGACGAACACGGCGCTGCGGCCGTCGCCCACTAACAGGAGAAATTCCCTATGTTGCATATCTTCTGTCCTCACTGTGGCGAACTGCGCTCCGAAGAGGAATTCCACGCCTCCGGCCAAGCGCACATCCCGCGCCCACTGGACCCGAACACCTGCACCGACGAGGAGTGGGGCGACTACATGTTCTTCCGCGACAACCCGCGCGGCCTGCACCACGAACTGTGGATTCACGCTGCCGGTTGCCGCCAGTATTTCAACGCGACCCGCGACACCGTGACCTACGAAATTCTTGAAACCTACAAGATAGGCACCAAGCCGCAATTCACCGCCAAGGCTTCTGGAGAGAAGGTATGAGCCAGATCAATCGCCTGTCCAACGGTGGCCGGATCGACCGCAACAAAGCCCTGAGCTTCACCTTCAACGGCCAGAGCTACAAAGGCTTTGAAGGCGACACATTGGCCGCTGCGCTGCTGGCCAACGGCGTCGACATCATCGGTCGCAGCTTCAAGTATTCCCGCCCGCGCGGCATCTTCGCCGCCGGTGCCGAAGAGCCGAACGCGGTGCTGCAGATCGGCGCGACCGAAGCCACGCAAATCCCCAACGTGCGCGCCACGCAACAGGCGCTATACCAGGGTTTGGTCGCCACCAGCACCAACGGCTGGCCGAGCGTGAACAACGACATGATGGGCATTCTCGGCAAGGTCGGCGGCAAGCTGATGCCGCCGGGTTTCTACTACAAAACCTTCATGTACCCGCAATCGTTCTGGATGACTTACGAGAAGTACATCCGTAAGGCTGCAGGTTTAGGCCGCTCGCCGACCGAGAACGATCCGGACACCTACGACTACATGAACCGTCATTGCGACGTGCTGATTGTGGGCGCGGGCCCTGCCGGCCTGGCGGCTGCGTTGGCCGCCGCCCGCAGTGGCGCCCGGGTGATCATCGCGGACGAGCAGGAAGAATTCGGCGGCTCCCTGCTGGACTCCCGCGAAAGCCTCGATGGCAAGCCTGCGGCCGAGTGGGTTGCCAGTGTGATTGCTGAACTCAAGGCCCTGCCGGACGTGGTGCTGCTGCCTCGCGCCACCGTCAACGGTTACCACGACCATAACTTCCTGACCATTCACGAGCGCCTCACCGACCACCTCGGTGACCGTGCGCCGATCGGCCAGGTGCGTCAGCGTATCCACCGGGTTCGCGCCAAGCGTGTCGTGTTGGCCACCGGTGCTTGCGAGCGTCCGCTGGTGTACGGCAACAACGACGTACCGGGCAACATGCTGGCGGGAGCGGTCTCCACTTACGTGCGTCGCTACGGCGTGGCACCGGGCAAGAAGCTGGTGCTGTCCACCAACAACGATCACGCCTACCGCGTGGCGCTGGACTGGTTCGACGCCGGCCTCAGCGTTGTCGCCGTAGCCGATGCCCGCCACAACCCACGGGGCGCGCTGGTTGAAGAGGCGCGTGCCAAAGGCATTCGCATCCTCACCGGCAGCGCCGTGATCGAGGCCCGTGGCAGCAAGCACGTCACTGGTGCCCGTGTTGCGGCCATCGATGTCAAAGCTCATAAAGTCACCAGCCCCGGCGAGTGGCTGGAGTGCGACCTGGTCGCCAGCTCCGGCGGCTACAGCCCGGTGGTCCACCTGGCCTCGCACCTGGGCGGCAAGCCGACCTGGCGTGAAGACATCCTCGGTTTTGTACCGGGCGAAGCACCGCAGAAACGCGTGTGCGTCGGTGGCATCAATGGCGTCTACGGCCTCGGCGATTCCCTGGCCGACGGTTTTGAAGGTGGCGTGCGCGCTGCCAGCGAAGCCGGGTTTGCGCCGGTGGAAGGTACGCTGCCAAAAGCCTTGAGCCGTCTGGAGGAACCGACTCTGGCGCTGTTCCAGGTGCCTCACGAGAAAGCTACCGCACGGGCGCCGAAGCAATTTGTCGACCTGCAGAATGACGTCACCGCGGCCGCCATCGAACTCGCCACCCGCGAGGGTTTCGAGTCGGTGGAGCACGTCAAGCGCTACACCGCACTGGGCTTCGGCACTGACCAGGGCAAGCTCGGCAACGTCAACGGCCTGGCCATCGCGGCCCGTTCGCTGAATGTGACCATCCCGCAGATGGGCACTACCATGTTCCGTCCCAACTACACGCCGGTAACCTTCGGCGCGGTAGCAGGCCGGCACTGTGGGCACATCTTCGAGCCGGTGCGCTACACCGCGCTGCAAGCCTGGCACGTGAAAAACGGCGCCGAGTTTGAGGACGTCGGCCAGTGGAAACGCCCATGGTATTTCCCGCGCAACGGTGAAGACCTGCACGCCGCAGTGAAGCGCGAATGCCTGGCCGTGCGTGACAGCGTCGGCCTGCTGGACGCGTCCACCCTCGGCAAGATCGACATCCAGGGCCCGGATGCCCGCGAGTTCCTCAACCGCATCTACAGCAACGCCTGGACCAAGCTCGACGTGGGCAAGGCCCGCTACGGCCTGATGTGCAAGGAAGACGGCATGGTCTTCGACGACGGCGTGACTGCCTGCCTCGCCGACAACCACTTCCTGATGACCACCACCACCGGCGGCGCAGCACGCGTACTCCAGTGGCTGGAAATCTACCAGCAGACCGAATGGCCGGACCTCAAGGTGTACTTCACCTCGGTCACCGACCATTGGGCAACCATGACTTTGTCCGGCCCCAACAGCCGCAAGCTGCTGAGCGAAGTCACCGACATCGACCTGGACAAGGACGGCTTCCCGTTCATGACCTGGAAAGAAGGCCTGGTAGGCGGCGTGCCGGCACGGGTGTTCCGGATTTCGTTTACCGGTGAGTTGTCGTACGAAGTCAACGTGCAGGCCGACTACGCCATGGGTGTGCTCGAGAAAATCGTCGAGGCCGGCAAGCAGTACAACCTGACCCCGTACGGCACCGAAACCATGCACGTGCTGCGGGCCGAGAAGGGTTTCATCATCGTTGGCCAGGATACCGACGGCTCGATGACCCCGGACGACCTGAACATGGGCTGGTGTGTAGGCCGCACCAAACCGTTCTCGTGGCTCGGCTGGCGCGGGATGAATCGCGAGGATTGCGTGCGTGAAGACCGCAAGCAGCTTGTCGGACTCAAGCCGATCGACCCGAACGTGTGGCTGCCGGAAGGCGCGCAGTTGGTGTTCGACGCCAAGCAGACGATCCCGATGAAGATGGTCGGCCACGTCACCTCCAGTTATGCCCATAACTCCCTCGGTTATTCGTTTGCCATGGGCGTGGTGAAGGGCGGCTTGAAGCGCATCGGCGAGCGGGTGTTTGCACCGCTGGCGGATGGCAGCGTGATCGAGGCGGAGATTGTTTCTTCGGTGTTCTTCGATCCTAAAGGCGATCGTCAGAACATCTGACACCTGATCGTTCCCACGCTCCG
>NZ_JACAPM010000024.1:0-120206 GCF_013385695.1 Pseudomonas sp. D8002 | reverse complement strand
CAGAGCGTGGGAACGATCAAATTCAACACAGGTGCTTTATGACAGCAGCCAATGTTTACCAACAACGCCCCACCTCCGGAGCCAAGGCCGAGTCGTCGCTGCACCATGCCGACCTCGCCAGCCTGGTAGGCAAGGGTCGCAAGAACGCCGGCGTGACCGTGCGTGAAAAGAAACTCCTCGGCCACCTGATCATTCGTGGCGATGGCCATGACGCAGCCTTCGCCGCCGGTGTGCACAAAGCCTTGGGTATCGAATTGCCCGGTGCCCTGCAAGTCATCGTCAAGGGTGAGACCAGCCTGCAATGGCTCGGTCCGGATGAGTGGTTGCTGGTAGTGCCAGGCGGTGAGGAATTCGCCGCCGAGCAAAGTTTGCGTGAGGCGCTGGGTGATTTGCATATCCAGGTCGTCAACGTCAGCGGCGGCCAGCAGATTCTCGAACTCAGCGGCCCGAACGTGCGCGATGTGCTGATGAAATCCACCAGCTACGACGTGCACCCCAACAGCTTCCCGGTGGGCAAGGCAGTGGGCACGGTGTTCGCCAAGTCGCAATTGGTGATTCGCCATACTGCTGAAGACACCTGGGAGCTGGTGATTCGTCGCAGCTTCTCGGATTACTGGTGGCTGTGGTTGCAGGATGCGGCGGCTGAGTATGGTTTAAGCGTCCAGGCCTGATCGTTCCCACGCTCCGCGTGGGAATGCATCCCGGGACGCTCCGCGTCCCAAGAGCGGACGCAGAGCGTCCATTGCGGCGTTCCCACGCAGAGCGTGGGAACGATCAAGGAGTCACGAATAATGAGCCGCGTACCCGATACATGGATTTTGACCGCCGACTGCCCCAGCGTGCTCGGCACGGTGGACGCGGTCACTCGCTACCTGTTCGAGCAGGGCTGCTACGTCACTGAGCACCACTCCTTCGATGACCGGCTCTCGGGCCGGTTCTTCATCCGCGTGGAGTTCCGCCAGCCCGATGGTTTCGACGAACAAGCCTTCCGCGATGGCCTGGCCACCCGTGGCGAAGCCTTCGGCATGATCTTCGAACTGACCGCGCCGAACTACCGGCCGAAAGTGGTGATCATGGTCTCCAAGGCCGATCACTGCCTCAACGATTTGCTCTACCGCCAGCGCATCGGCCAACTGTCGATGGACGTGGTCGCCGTGGTCTCCAACCACCCCGACCTCAAGCCCCTGGCCGACTGGCACCAGATTCCGTATTACCACTTTCCCCTGGACCCCAACGACAAGCCGTCGCAAGAGCGCCAGGTGTGGCAGGTGATCGAAGAGTCCGGCGCCGAACTGGTGATTCTTGCGCGCTACATGCAAGTGCTGTCGCCGGAGCTGTGCCGCAAGCTCGACGGTAAGGCCATCAACATCCACCACTCCCTGCTGCCCGGTTTCAAGGGCGCCAAGCCGTATCACCAGGCTTACAACAAGGGGGTGAAACTGGTGGGCGCCACTGCGCATTACATCAATAACGATTTGGACGAAGGCCCGATCATCGCCCAGGGCGTGGAGGTGGTGGACCACAGTCACTATCCGGAAGATTTGATTGCCAAGGGACGGGATATCGAAGGCCTGACCCTGGCCCGGGCCGTGGGGTATCACATTGAGCGGCGGGTGTTCTTGAACGCCAATCGGACAGTGGTGCTCTGATGGACGCCTTCGCGAGCAAGCCCGCTCCCACATTCGACCGCATTTCAAAGGTAGGACTCGGTCAACTGTGGGAGCGGGCTTGCTCGCGAAGAGGCCCTTACTAACAACGCAAAAACAGCATCTGTACCCGAGCACTTAAACGCGCTGCCTGCCTGGGCAACGCGGTTCCATAAAAACAACAGCGAGGTGAAAGCATGTCTGGTAATCGTGGTGTCGTGTATCTCGGCAACGGCAAGGTCGAAGTACAGAAAATCGACTATCCCAAAATGCAGGACCCCCGTGGCAGGAAGATTGAGCACGGCGTCATCCTGCGCGTGGTCTCCACCAACATCTGCGGCTCCGACCAACACATGGTGCGCGGCCGCACCACTGCCCAGACCGGCCTGGTCCTCGGCCACGAAATCACCGGCGAAGTGATCGAGAAGGGCAGCGACGTCGAGAACCTGAAGATCGGCGACCTGGTGTCGGTGCCGTTCAACGTCGCATGCGGCCGTTGCCGTTCCTGCAAAGAGCAGCACACCGGCGTGTGCCTGACCGTCAACCCGGCCCGTGCCGGTGGCGCCTACGGCTATGTCGACATGGGCGACTGGACTGGCGGCCAGGCCGAATACGTGCTGGTGCCTTACGCCGACTTCAACCTGTTGAAACTGCCGGACCGCGACAAGGCCATGGAGAAAATCCGCGACCTGACTTGCCTCTCCGACATCCTGCCCACCGGCTACCACGGCGCAGTCACTGCGGGCGTTGGCCCGGGCAGCACGGTCTACATCGCCGGTGCCGGTCCGGTAGGCCTGGCGGCTGCCGCTTCCGCTCGCCTGCTGGGCGCTGCGGTGGTGATCATCGGTGACGTCAACCCGATCCGCCTGGCCCACGCCAAGGCCCAGGGTTTTGAAATTGCCGACCTGTCGAAAGACACCCCGCTGCACGAACAGATCGCTGCGTTGCTGGGCGAGCCGGAAGTGGATTGCGCCGTCGATGCCGTGGGTTTCGAAGCGCGTGGCCATGGTCATGAAGGGGCCAAGGCAGAGGCTCCGGCCACCGTGCTCAACTCGTTGATGGGCGTGGTGCGGGTGGCTGGCAAAATCGGTATTCCGGGCCTGTACGTCACCGAAGACCCGGGTGCCGTGGATGCCGCTGCAAAAATGGGCAGCCTGAGCATTCGTTTCGGCCTGGGCTGGGCCAAGTCCCACAGCTTCCACACCGGGCAAACCCCTGTGATGAAGTACAACCGCCAACTGATGCAGGCGATCATGTGGGACCGTATCAACATTGCCGACATCGTCGGTGTGGAAGTCATCAGCCTGGATGACGCGCCACGCGGGTACGGTGAGTTCGATGCGGGCGTGCCGAAGAAGTTTGTGATTGATCCGCACAAGTTGTTCAGCGCGGCTTAAATCGCGGGCAATTAAAAAGGCGACCTCAGGGTCGCCTTTTTTGCATCTGCGGTTGGGTGGGAAAATCAGCGGATCGCCAAAGCCCCCTGATACACCGTTGGCCCCGTCGGCTGCTTGCTCACCGAGCCACCCTTGGTTTCCGAACTGACCATCAGTGTCACCGGTTTACTGATCGACTCCTGCTGGCGAGGGTTGATGCCGATAATGCCTTTGCCGTCTTCCGGCAGCAGGCCCAGCGACACTGGCGTGCCGTCAGCCGGAACCGCCCACAGCTCCAGGCTTTGGTCCGGAGCCGGTGCCGTGGCGGCAATCGGCTGCACTTCGAGGTAATCCTTGTGGGCCACGATTTGCGTGGCCGGTTGCTGGGTGGTGTTCACCAGCAATGCGGCAGCCTTGACGCTGTCCTGGGTGTAGAGGGCGCCGCCGACGCCTGCCACTATCACCAAACAGGCGCCGATGAACAGGCGTGGGCGGTTCCAGAATGAAGGCTTGTGCTCAATCACTTGGGGGTTGATCGCAGTCATTAGGCTCTTCCTGACATGTTTTGTAGTCTTTCATGGACCCGGTTAACGGCGATCGGTTCCTCATCCGTCGTATTGAGCCTCGGATCAGAGTGATGCCAATTGGCCCTGGTACAGCACCGGCCCGGTGGGTTGTCCGGTCGGCGAGCCGCCCTCAGGCTCAAGGCTCACTGCCAGGGTCAGCGGCGCCGTCAGCAGCGCCTGGTGTTCTTTGCTCAACTGGATTCGGCCGTTACCCGACACCGGCAACAACCCCAGGGAGATGGGTTTGCCGCCTGCCGGGATTGCCCACAGTTCCAGCGCGCGGGCCGGCTCCACGGCCGCCAGGGTCAGCGGTTCCACTTGCAGGTGATCCGCGTAGGCCTGGATCTTCAGCGCCGGCTGCTGATCAGCCGCCACCAGCGTGGCGTTGTACTCCACCCCAAGATCGCGCTGGTACAACACACCCACCAATACCGCGATCACCACCCCGCACGCCGCTACCAGCAAGCGCAGGTTCATCCAGAACGGTTTCTTCGCCGGCATATGCAGCACTTGCGGCTCAATGCGCGCCTTGATCCCTTCCCATACGTGGTCCGGCACCGGCCGTTCAGGCAGCGGCCCGGTGAGGCTGGCGAGGGCATCCTGCCAGTGCCCGAGTTCGACGCGCAGCGCCGCGTCATCCCGCAGCAGCGCTTCAAAGCGCCGGCGGGCGGTGGCAGGCATCAGCCCGATGGCGTAGTCAGCCGCCAGGGCGCGGCGCAGGGCGGTGGTCTGGTAGTTCATGATTCAAGGCACCTGCGCAAGCGCTCCATGCCGCGGCGAATCCAGGATTTGACCGAGCCCAGCGGCGCGGCCAGATGTTCGGCCAATTCCGAGCACGACAAGCCCTGGAAGTAAGCCACGGTGATCGATTGACGCTGCATGCCTTCGAGGCTGTCGAGGCAGCGGTTCAGGGCGAGGGCTTCACGCTCGCTGTCGAACTGTTCATGGGCGCTGGGGCTTTCGTCGGCCGTGGCGTCCTCCTGGCCTTCGCTCAAGGGTTGTTCGCGGTGTTTGCGCAACTGGTCGATCGCCAGGTTGCGGGTGATATTGACCATCCAGGTCATGGGCGCCGACAGATGGGCCTCATAGCGTGAGGCGTTGTACCAGATGCGCACGAAGCTTTCCTGCAACACCTCCTCGGCCAGATCCTTGCGACCCATGAAACGCAAGGCAACACCGTGCAAACGCGGGGAAACGCTGCGATAGAGCGTTTCGAACGCCTGGCGATTACCCAGGGAACACTGGGCCAGCAATTGCCGTAGCTGATCTGCATCGTGGGTCGAAATAGGGCTTCTCCAGGCGCTTGCAACAGAGCGATGGGACGGCGCACGGTAAAGAGGGCAGGCTGAGGTTAGTCCAGCTTGGGCATTCATTCCATCTACCTCCGTGCGGCTCGTGGTGGATATACGCAGCGCAAGGCGCATCGGATGCAGTGGTTTTCTGAACTAATCTGCAGGGAGGGAACAATCCTTCGGCGTACCCAGTCAAACTCCTGCTTTTTGCGCTTACTTTCAGAGGTTGTCTTGATGAAGATTTCACGCGGTTTTGCCCTGTCCTGCCTGTTGACCGTGGCGGCCAGCCCGGTATTTGCGGCAGGTTTCAGCCTCGGCGACGTGGCCAATGCCGTGTCCGGTGCACAAGGTGGCGACAAGGCAGCAGCGGCTGCACCCACTTCACAGACCGCTGGTCTGCTGCAGGCACTGACCTCGCAATTGAACGTGACCCCTGAGCAGGCCGTTGGTGGTACCGGCGCAATGCTGGGCCTGGCCAAGAATAAATTGGGCGGCGGTGATTACTCGCAACTGACCAAAAGCGTACCGGGCCTGGACAAGCTCTCCGGCAGCAACTCCCTGGGCAGCCTCGGCGCCCTGAGCGGCATGCTCGGCCAGAGCGGCGGCAGCAAGACCTCGGGCCTGGATGGCGTGTTGGGTAACGTGAAAAACACCAACGACCTGAACACTGCGTTCAGCGCGCTGGGCATGGACAGCGGGATGGTGGGCCAGTTTGCGCCGGTTATCCTGAAATACCTGGGCGGCCAGGGCGCCAGCGAATCGGTGCTGGGCAAACTGGCTTCGGCCTGGGGCACTGGCGGCTAAGGCCGCTCCGCGCGCAGTTGGGCGATGCGCGCATCCTTCTCCCTCCAGAGCTGGTTGACCCAGTTCTGGACGGTCTGGCGAAACGCCGGATCGTTCTCGTAATCCCCCTGCCACAACGCCGGATCCAGCTCTCGGGTACGGATATCCACGATCACCTTCGGCACCGCACCACTGATCAAGTCCCAGAAGCCCGGAATGTTTTCCTGTGGATAAACCACGGTGACGTCGAGCACCGCATCCAGCTGTTCGCCCAACGCCGCGAGCACGAACGCCACGCCACCCGCCTTGGGCTTGAGCAGGCGCTCGAAGGGTGAAGCCTGCTGTTTGCGCTTGGCCGGGGTGAACCGCGTGCCTTCCAGGTAATTCACCACGGTGACCGGCTGGCGCTTGAACAACTCGCAGGCCTCTTTGGTGATTTTCAGGTCCTGGCCTGCCAGTTCCGGGTGCTTGGCCAGGAATGCCTTGCTGTAGCGCTTCATGAACGGGTAATCGAGTGCCCACCAGGCCAGGCCCAGGAAGGGTACCCAGATCAGTTCCTTTTTCAGGAAGAACTTGAAGAACGGCGTGCGCCGGTTGAGGGCCTGGATCAGTGCGGGGATGTCGACCCAGGATTGATGGTTGCTGATCACCAGGTAAGAAGTGTCACCCCGCAGGTCGCCGCCGCCGCGAATGTCCCATTGGGTGGGGATGCACAGGGCGAAGATCAGCTTGTCGATCTCGGCCCAGGTTTCGGCGATCCACATGACGGCCCAGGAGGCATAGTCACGAAAGCGACCGGGGGCCACCAGCTTGAGCAGGGCAAACACCATCAGCGGCCCGAACAGCACCAGGGTGTTGAGCAACAGCAGCAATGTGACGAAACAGCCGGTGAGCAGGCGGCGCATAAGTAACTCTTGGAATCATTTTTGGCCCGCCATGATAAGCAGCTTGGGCCTGGAGACCAAATCGCAAATAAGCTTACGAATGTTTCACAGCGGGCTGGGTATGCTCTGTGATCTAACTAAGCAGCGAATTTGCAGTCTAGAATTGGCCCACTTATTTCAAGGAAACCTCCTACGTGAAATCCATCCTTGCCCTGCTAACGCTGGTGGCCTTGCCTGTCATGGCCGCCGAGCCGACCCTTTATGGTCGCTACGAATACATCCAACTGCCGGAAATCGGTGAGACCTTCAAGGCCAAGATGGACACCGGCGCGCTGACCGCCTCGCTGTCGGCCCGGGACATCGAGACCTTCACCCGTGATGGCGACGACTGGGTACGCTTCCGCCTCGGCGGCAAGGACGCCACCAACAAGGTGTACGAGCACAAGGTTTCGCGCATCAGCAAAATCAAGAGCCGCGCCGACGAAGATGACGACAAGGACGAAGCCACCGTGGCCAAGCGCCCGGTGATCGACCTGGAAATGTGCCTGGGCAACGTCAAGCGCACCGTCGAGGTCAACCTCACCGACCGCAGCAGCTTCAACTACCCGCTGCTGATCGGCGCCAAGGCCCTGCGTGAATTCGGCGCTGCGGTAAACCCGGCCCGCCGTTACACTGCGGACAAACCGGACTGCTGACGGAACACCATGGCGCATATCCTGATTGTCGAAGACGAAGCGGCTATCGCTGACACGCTGATTTTCGCCCTGCAAGGCGAGGGCTTCACCACCACCTGGTTGAGCCTCGGCCAGGCGGCGCTGGCCCATCAGCGGCAAACCCCGGCGGACCTGGTCATCCTCGACATCGGCCTGCCGGACATCACCGGCTTCGAAACCTGCAAGCAACTGCGGCGTTTCAGCGAAGTACCGGTGATGTTCCTCAGCGCCCGGGACGGTGAGATCGACCGCGTGGTGGGTCTTGAGATCGGCGCTGACGACTATGTAGTCAAGCCGTTCAGCCCGCGGGAAGTGGCAGCGCGGGTACGGGCCATTCTCAAGCGCGTGGGCCCCGGTGCTGCTCCGGCGGTGTTCCAGGTGGACCTGGAGCGCATGCAGATCAGTTATCGCGGCCAGCCCCTGAGCCTCACTCGCCATGAATTCCGTCTGCTGCACAGCCTTTTGGAGCAACCCGAGCGCGTGTTCAGCCGCGAGCAACTGCTGGATGCGGTGGGCGTGGCGGCGGACGCAGGCTACGAGCGCAATATCGACAGCCACATCAAAAGCGTGCGCAGCAAATTGCGCGCGGTGGCGCCCGAGGCGGAGCCCATCCAGACCCATCGCGGCCTTGGCTACAGCTACAGCCCGGGCAACAGCTGATGCGCCTGGGGATTCGGTTCTTCCTGGTGTACGCATTGTTTATCGGCCTGACAGGCTACTTCGTACTCAGCACCGTGATGAAGGAAATCCGCCCCGGCGTGCGCCAGTCCACCGAGGAAACCCTGGTGGACACCGCCAACCTGCTGGCGGAAATCCTGCGCGACGATGTGAAGAACGGCACCCTCGGCCAGAGCCACTGGCCCGAACTGCTCAAGGCCTACGGTGAGCGTCAGCCCGGCGCGAATATCTGGGGCCTGCCGAAAAACCAGGTCAACCACCGCATCTACGTCACCGACGCCAAGGGCATTGTGCTGCTGGACTCCAGCGGCGAGGCCGTAGGCGAGGATTACTCGAAGTGGAATGACGTGTACCTGACCCTGCGCGGCGAATACGGTGCGCGCTCGACCCGCAGCGAACTGGACGACCCTGCCTCTTCGGTGATGCACGTCGGCGCGCCGATCCGCGATAGCGGGCAGATCATCGGCGTGGTTACTGTGGCCAAGCCCAACAGTTCACTGCAACCCTATGTGGACCGCACCGAAGACCGGCTGCTGTGGTACGGCGCCGGGCTGGTCGCCCTGGGCTTGCTGTTTGGTGCGCTGTTGTCGTGGTGGTTGAGTGTCGCACTGCGCCGGCTGACGGCGTATGCCCAGGCGGTGAGTGAAGGCCGGCGTGCCGAGTTGCCGCACTATCGCGGCGGTGAACTGGAGCAGTTGTCCACCGCCGTGGAGCACATGCGCACCCAGCTGGAAGGCAAGGCGTACGTCGAACGTTATGTGCACACCCTGACCCACGAATTGAAAAGCCCGCTGGCGGCGATTCGTGGTGCGGCGGAGCTGTTGCAGGGCGACATGTCCCGTGACCAGCAGCAGCGTTTCGTGAGCAATATCGACAGTGAAAGTGCGCGCTTGCAGCAGTTGATCGAACGCTTGCTGAACCTGGCGCAGGTGGAGCAGCGCCAGGGCCTTGAGGACCAGGCCAGCCTGTCGTTGGCGGCGCTGGTGGACGAAGTGCTCAGGGCTCAATGTGCGCGCATTGAAGGCGCCGGGTTGCAGGTCGAGCAGGCGATTGCCGCGGATCTGCAGGTGTATGGCGAGCCGTTCCTGCTGCGCCAGGCGCTGGGTAACCTGCTGGAAAACGCGCTGGATTTCACACCGCCCGGTGGCACATTGCGGTTCAGCGCCAAGGCCTTGGATGACGGGATCGAATTCACCCTGTTCAACCAGGCCGACGCCATTCCCGAGTACGCGTTGCCGCGCCTGAGCGAGCGCTTCTATTCCCTGCCGCGCCCGGCCAGTGGGCGCAAGAGCACCGGCCTTGGGCTGAATTTTGTCGAAGAGGTGATGAAGCTGCACGGCGGCTCACTGCAGATCGGCAACGTGCCCGGCGGCGTGCAGGTAAAACTGCATCTCCACACAGTCTCCACATTCCCTTCATAAATCCCCCTTAAGCGCCCGCCAGACTCTCCCCCATCAAAACAGGGAGAGCTTCATGAACCGCAATCTGCTTTTCAAATTGGGCGCCATCGCGCTGCTGATCGTGCTGTTGTTGATTCCGTTGCTGATGATCCACGGGGTGATTACCGACCGTCAGCAACTGCGCGACGACGTCTTGCAGGATATCGCCCGCAGTTCCAGCTACAGCCAGCGCCTCAATGGCCCGGTGCTGGTGGTGCCTTATCGCAAGACCGTCCGGGAGTGGAAGCTCAATGAAAAGCTCAACGAACGCTACGAAGAAACCCGCGAGGTGCGTGGTCATCTGTATTTCCTGCCGGAGCAATTTGCCCTCGACGGGCAGGTGCAAACCGAAGTGCGCGCCCGGGGCATCTACCAGGCGCGGTTGTTCCACGCCGACAGCCGTATCAGTGGGCGGTTTGTGTTGCCGGAGCAGTGGGGCATCACGGAAAACTTTGCCGATTACCGCTTTGACCCGGCGTATCTGGCAGTGGGTATCAGCGACATTCGCGGCATCGAAAATGCGTTGAAGCTGGAGCTGGGCAGCCAGCAACTGGCGTTTTCCCCGGGCACTCAAGTGGCTTGGCTGGGGGAGGGTGTGCACGTGGTGCTGCCCGAGCAGGACAGCAAGAAGCCGGCGCCTTTTGACTTCGCCTTTGACCTGCGCCTGCAAGGCACCGAGCAGCTGCAAGTGGTGCCGGTGGGCAAGACCAGCCAGGTCAAGCTGGCGTCCAACTGGCCGCACCCGAGCTTTATCGGCAACTTCCTGCCGACACAGCGCGAGGTCACCGCCCAAGGCTTCAGCGCCAATTGGCAGACCACATTCTTCTCCACCAACCTGGAAGAAGCACTGCGCGGTTGCCTGGCCGAGCGCGGCTGTGACGACTTCAACAGCCGCAGCTTCGGCGTGAGCTTTATCGACCCGGTGGACCAGTACCTCAAGAGCGATCGGGCGATCAAATATGCGCTGCTGTTCATTGCCCTGACGTTTGCCGGTTTCTTCCTGTTCGAGGTGCTCAAGAGCCTGGCGGTGCACCCGATCCAGTACGCGTTGGTGGGGGTTGCCCTGGCGTTTTTCTATTTGCTGTTGTTGTCATTGTCCGAGCACATCGGGTTTGGCCCGGCGTACCTGATATCGGCGGCGGCCTGTGTGTTGTTGATCGGGTTTTACGTCTGCCATGTGCTGCGCAGTGTCGCCCATGGCCTGGGGTTTTCAGCAGGGTTGGCGGCGTTGTATGGCTTGCTGTACGGGTTGCTGAGTGCCGAGGATTACGCGTTGTTGATGGGCTCGTTGCTGCTGTTCGGGTTGCTGGGCACGGTGATGGTGCTGACCCGCAAGCTGGATTGGTATGGCGTGGGCAAACGCAAGGAGATGGGTGATGAGTAAGTCGTTGGGGTTGCGGGAAGATCAGCAAGAGGGCGCGCAGTTAGTGGTGAGGATTAACGCGCTATTCCCTTTGGCCCGGGAGCTTTTTGTGGCGAGGGAGCTTGCTCCCGCTGGGCTGCGCAGCGGCCCCAAAAATCCTGGGAGCGCTTCGCACTCCAGCGGGAGCAAGCTCCCTCACCACAAAAGAACCCTTGCAGCAGGTTAGGCCGGTGGCTGGGTCTGGAGCATCGACGGCCGCTGACTCACCTCGGCATACCACGCCGCCAGCTTCGGATGGCTCGACCGCCACTGCATGTCCGGGTGGCGGAAGTCCAGATAAGCCAGTGCACACGCCACGCTGATCGCGGCCACGTCAAACGGCCCGGCCAGTTCGGCGATGGCGTCCTGTTCGAGCATGTCGAGGGCGCGGCGGATCTTGTCGCGCTGGCCTTCCAGCCACAGGTCCCAATGTTTTTCCTCGGGGCGCATGGCGGTTTCATAACGCACCAGTACGGCGGCATCCATGATGCCGTCGGCGGTCGAGGCCAGGGTCAGGCGCCGCCAGCGGGCCGGGCCGTTACGGGGGATCAGTGGAGTCCCGGTGTGTTGGTAGTCGAGGTAATCGAGGATCACCCGGCTGTCGTGCAGCGCATTGCCGTCGGCCAGGCGCAGGGCGGGGATCTTGCCCAGCGCGTTGTCCAGGATTACATCGGCGTCGGGCTTGACCGGCGTCGGCACGCAGGCGTGCAAGGTCACGCGGTCCAGTTGACCGGTCTCGTGCAACAACACCCGTACTTTGCGCACAAACGGCGAGGCAGGGTTGTGGAACAACGTCATGCTGGGGGTGGACATGGGCATTCCTCGGAAAAGGGCAGCGCTAATCTATCTCAACGCTTGAGCAACGCCCAGCTACCTATGGCGGCCGGAATGCCCAGCCCCACCCAGCTCAGCGAATCCCACAAGCCGTCCCCCAGCAATGCCGCAAACAATCCGGCAGCACTCAACAACCCGATGGCCAGCGGAATGCCGAATACCTTCCAGAAACTCGATTGCCTCGGCTTCATGACTTGGCCGCCTTGCGCCGCACCAGCCACAGGTACACGCCACTGCCCAGGACGATGATGGTCAGCACATCCAGCACCGCCCACAGGATCTTCATCGGCATGCCGCCGTAGTCACCGAAGTGCAGCGGCTGGGACATGCCCATGGCGTCCATGTACCACGGCCGTTCGGCGATGGCGGTGACGTGCAGGTTGCTGGCGTCGATCAATACCGGCGTCAGCAGGTGTGAAGTCAGGTGGGTGCTGCCTTTCATGAACACCGCGTAGTGATGCTCGCTGGAGAAACGCGTGCCGGGGAACGCGATAAAGTCCGGCTCCATCCCGGGCGCGGCCTTGGCGGCAATCGTCAGCAGGTCTGTGGCGGGGGCGCGCAGGGTCAGCGGCGGGGCGTTTTTGTAAGGCTCGATCATTGCGCTGAGGCTGTCGGTGCGCCACGCGGCGATGATCAGGTCGGCGCAGGCGCTGATCACGCCGGTCACGCCCACTACCAGCGCCCAGGTCAGGGTGACCACGCCGATCAGGTTGTGCAGGTCGAGCCAGCGCAGGCGCGTGGATTTGTCCTGGCGCACGGTGGCGAATTTCAGCCGGCGCATGAACGGCAGGTACAACACCGTGCCGGAGATGATCGCCAGCACAAACAGAATGCCCATGAACGCCAGCAGCAACTTGCCCGGCAGCCCTGCGAACATATCAACGTGCAGGCGCAGCAGGAACATCGTCAGCCCGCCGTTGGCCGAAGGCGTTTCCACGGCCTCGCCGGTGCGGGCGTCGAGCATGAAGGTGTGGGAGGAATTGGGTTCGGTGCCGGCGGTGGCGGCCATGATCGCGATCACGCCGTTCTTGTCGTCTTCGTCCCAGGCCAGGTATTGCATGGCTTCGCCGGGGCGATGGGCCTGGGCTTTGGCAACAAGCTGTTCGAGGTTCAGCTGTGGGGTATCGGCGGGCATCTGTGCCAGCTCGGGTTCGTTGCCCAGCAGGTGGTCGATCTCGTGGTGGAAGATCAACGGCAGGCCGGTGAGGGCGAGCAGCAGCAGGAATACGGTGCAGACGAGGCTGGTCCAGGTGTGGATGAAGGACCAGCGGCGGATGGTTTTGCTTTTCATTTTCTAGCCTTCAGACACACCGAAGCCGCCCACGGGGGCGGCCCGGTTGTTAACTCAGCCGATTACCACTGGTAGGTGGCACTGGCGACGACGCTGCGTTGGTCGCCGTAGTAGCAGTAGGAAGCATCGCAGGTGGAAATGTAGTCCTTGTCGAACAGGTTGGTGGCATTCAGTTTCACCGAAGCCCCCTTGAGGCTGTTGTCCAGGCGGCCGAGGTCGTAATGCACGGAGGCATCGAACACGGTGTAGGCATTGGCCTTGCCCAGCCAGGTGTTGCCCTGGTCGCCATAGGTATTGCCGGTGTAGCGGGCACCCGCGCCAATGCCGAAACCGTCGAGCACACCGGCGTGCCAGGTGTAGTCGGTCCACAGTGAGGCTTGCTGGTTTGGCATCAGTTGCAGGCGGTTGCCTTTGTATTGGCCTTTTTGCACTTCGGATTTGGCCAGGGTGTATGCCGCGATGACCTTAAGGTTCTCGGTCACGTCAGAGACGGCTTCCAATTCCAGGCCCTTGACCTTCACTTCGCCGGTCTGGTCGGTGATCGACTGGCCACCGGCACCGAAGCTGGTAACCAGCACGTTCTTTTGGGTCAGGTCGTACACCGCAGCGCTCAGCAGGGTATTTGAGCCGGGTGGCTGGTACTTGACCCCCAGCTCCCATTGCTTGCCCTCGGTGGGTTTGTACGACTCGGTTGGCGAGACGCTGGCGTTACTCGCTGGCTGGAACGATTCGGCGTAGGAGAGGTACGGAACGAAGCCCGAATCGAACACATAGCTCAGCGCGGCGTTGCCACTGAAGTTCTTGCTGCGGTCGGTATTGGTTGCATCGTTTTTGTTGAAGTAGGTGGTGCCTTGGTGCACCCAGTCTTCACGCCCGCCGAGGGTCAGGCGCCACTTGTCCAGGGCCATCTGGTCCTGGGCGTAAAGGCCAGTCTGGATGGTTTTCTGGTTGTAGTCGTAATAAGCGGTGGAGCGCGCCGGACGCACCACCGGCTTGGTGTTGACGGGGTTGTAGAGGTTGACTGTGCCGCCGTCACCGAAGATCGACAGGTACGAGGTGTCGGTGCGCTGGTGATCCAGGCCGAGCAACAGCGTGTGGGTGATATCACCGGTGGCGAAGTCAGCCTGGAAATTGTTGTCGACGGCGAACTGGCCGATGTTTTCGTCCACGTTGGTCGACGAGCGGCTGGTATTGCCCTCGGCATCAATGGTCGAGTAACCGTAGGAACCCACGGTCAGCTGCTGGAAAGCCAGCTCCGACTTGGTGTAACGCAGGTTCTGCTTGAACTGCCAGGTATCGTTGAAGCGATGCTCGAAGGCGTAGCCCAGCGCGTAGTAGGTGCGGTCGTAGTACTCGTAGTCCGGGTCGCCGAGGTTCTTGTGATGAGAGATGTCCCCCAGCGGCGATTTGATCTTGGTGCCGACAATGGGCAGGAACTGACTGGTAGCACCGGTATCGTCGCGGGTGAACTGCGACAGGAACGTCAGCTTGGTGTCGGTATCAATATTCCAGGTCAGGCTGGGGGCGATGTTGTAGCGCTTGTTGTCGATGTGATCGACCTGGGTGCCGGCGTCGCGCACCACACCGCTGAGGCCGTAGAGAAACTGGCCTTCATCATCGATCTTGCCGGTGCTGGCGAAGTTGATCTGGCGGTAGTTGTCGCTGCCGTACTGCACCTGGATGGCATTGCTCGATTCAGCGCTGGGGCGGCGGCTGACCATATCCAGCAGGCCACCCGGTGGCGTCTGGCCGTAGACCGACGAGGCCGGCCCACGCAGCAGCGCAAGGCGGTCGAGGTTCCAGGTTTCGGCTTTCGGGTTGGCATACACGCCGCGTGGCAGCGGCAATCCGTCGAGGAACTGGGTGGGTTCGAAGCCGCGTACACGCATCCAGTCGTAGCGGGTGTCACTGCCGTAGCTGGCGGACACGATACCGGGCATGTATTTGACGGCGTCATCCAGGTTCTGGACGTTGCGGTCCTGCATTTGCTGGCGAGTGGCGACGGAGATCGAACGCGGGGCTTCGACCAGTGCGGTATCGGTCTTGGTGCCGGCAGCGGTGCGGGTCGCCAGGTAACCATCAACCGGCCCCCATGCGCTTTCCGCGTCGGCCTGGCCGGTAATGCTGGTCTCCGGCAATGCCACGACCCCATCCGGGATCGCTACCAGGCTGAACGTGCCTGCACTGCTTTGCTCCAGTTGCAGCCCGGTCCCGCGCAACGCTTCACGCAATGCGCCTTGTGCATCGAATTGCCCTTTTACCGGCGCGGAAGTCTTGCCCGCTGCCAACCCCGGGTTCAGCGTCAGCGCCAAACCGGCCTGGCTGGCGATCTGGTTCAGGGTGGTGGCCAGCGACGCTGCCGGCAGATTGTAGGCGCGCACACTGGACGCTTGTTCGGCGGCGAGCAACTGGGTGCTGGCCAGCGGGGCGCTGAGGGCAATGGCCACGGCCAACAGGCTGGGGCGCAACAAGGTGTCTAGCGTGCGGGACATAGGGCGGCTCCTGAATGGAAATATTTCTCAATTGCCTATGTGCCGAGCGAGATGCAAAAAGTGATAGGGCTCGATGAAAATAATTTCGATTAGTGGGTGAGTGCTGTTTTTGAGGGCCTCATCGCAGGCAAGTCAGCTCCCACAGGGGAACGCATTCCACCTGTGGGAGCTGGCTTGCCTGCGATGACAATGGCCTATGCACCACAGGAGCCTAAGGCTTGGGCGCCACCGTCACCCACCACGGCGTGTGTTGTTGAATCTGCACCGGCAAGGTCGGCAGCAGCGCGTTCAGTGCCAGGTTGGTGTCGTGCAACGGAAAGCTGCCGGTAATCCGCAGGTCGGCCACCTGTTTATCCACACCCAGGTAACCGGTGCGGTAGCGGCTCAGTTCGGCAACCACATCGCCGAGCCGCGCGTTGTCCACCACCAGCATGCCGCGCGTCCAGGCGTCGGTGCCGGGGCTGACGGCAAGCATCGGGCCGAGGCTGTCGCGGCGCATCAGCACTTGCTGGCCTTCCTTGAAGATCTGCTCTTGATGCAGCGCTTCAGGCTGTGCGCCGACGGCAGACTGCAACACGCTGAGGCGGGTGCCATCTTCCTCGCGCTTGACGATAAACCGTGTGCCCAGGGCGCGCAGGCTGCCTTCGCGGGTTTCGACAAAAAACGGGCGGGCGTCGCTGTGGCCGGTTTCGACAAGGATCTCGCCTTCCTGCAATACGATCAGCCGACGTTTCTCGTCAAAGCGCACGTCAATGGCGCTGTGGGTGTTGAGGTTGATCACGGTGCCATCCGCCAGCTTCAGGGTGCGCTGTTCACCGGTGGCGGTGCGCTGGTCTGCCAGCCAATAGTTGAGCGGCACGTAGCGCTGGCCGACGAACAATGCCAGGCCGCACACCAGCACCACACTGGCCAGGCCGCTGCCGAGCTTGCGCACGCGGCGGCGAATGCCTTCGCGCGACTGCAGCAATGCCGCACGGGCCGGGCCCGAGGCCACACTGAAACGCTGATCGAGCATGCCCAACTGGCGCCAGGCGCGGGCGTGTTCTTCGTTGCTGGCCAGCCATTTGGCGAATTCTTCCTGCTCCACGGCGCTGCCGTCGCCCGAGTCGAGGGACAGTTGCCAGGCAATGGCCGCGTCGAGCACCCGCGCCGACACCGGCTTGGAACTGACCGGGCTCACACCGGCTCGCCATACAGGGCGATGTAGCACTGGCGGATACCCTGGGCCAGGTATTGCCGCACCCGCGGCACGGAAACCCCCAGGCGCTGGGCGATTTCGGCGTGGCCCATGCCGTCGAGGCGGTTGTAGAGGAAGGCCGCGCGGGCCTTGCTCGAGAGTTTGCCCAGCAGGCGGTCGATGGCCTTGAGGTCTTCGAGGATCAGTTGCTGTTCTTCCGGGGACGGGTGCTCGCTTTCCGGGATCAGCATCAGTTCGGTGAGGTAAGCCTGTTCCAGCGCGGCGCGGCGGAAATAATCGAACAGCAGGCCCTTGGCGATGGCCACCAGAAACGCCCGCGGCTCGCGGGGTTCACGCAGTTCTTCACGGCCCAGCAGGCGCATGAAGGTGTCCTGGCTGAGGTCTTCGGCGCGGCTGGGGCAGGCCACGTTGCGTCGCAGCCACGCCAACAGCCAGCTGCGATGGTCGCGGTACAACGCGCCAACAAGCTCACTGTGGGGACTTTGGATTGACGACAAGGCGACACCGATCGGAAAGTTTAAACTAACGAGAATTATTCGCGATTGTGGCAGAGGTGTAAGGCGGGTGCAATTGGCGTTGGTCGGGCGGCGGCGTAATGCTATCTATCATGGTGATGCCGCTTACTGTGGCGAGGGAGCTTGCTCCCGCTCGGCTGCGCAGCAGTCGTAATCCAGGCAATGCATTTATTCAGTTGGAAATGGGTTGGCTGATTTGGGGGCGCTTCGCACCCCAGCGGGAGCAAGCTCCCTCGCCACCATTAGAATGAGGGCGCCTGCTTGCGGCGTTTCCATTGGCCCAGGCGCTGTTGTAACGCGTGCGGGCTGTCGATCTGCTGCTGCCGTGCGCGGCTGAACAAAATCAGCATCAGTTCCGCCGTTGCCAGCGCATCCGCACTGGCATGGTGACGCTCGCCCACTTGCAGCTTGAAATGCGTGATCCAGTCATCCAGCCCGGCCTCGCGGATGTTCGCGTCGGGGCACAGCAGCGGGGCGATGTCGGCCACGTCCAGGAACGGGTGGTTCAAGCGATAGCCCAGGCTGTCCTTGAGTGCCCGGCACAGCATGTGTTGATCGAAGGGCGCATGAAACGCCAGCAGCGGGCTGTCGCCGACAAACTCCATGAAGTCCATCAGCGCTTCTGCCGGGTCACTGCCCGCTGCAATGGCGCTGGGCCCCAGGCCATGGATCAGCACGCTGGGGCTGAGCTTGGTCTCGGCCCGGTGCAGGGTGCGCTCGAATAATTGCGAGAAGTCCACTGCGCCGTCCTCGATCACCACGGCGCCAATCGAAAGCACCTGGTCACGATTGAGGTTCAGGCCGCTGGTTTCCAGGTCCACCACCACCCAGCGCTGGGCCCGCAGCGATCCGTCCCCCAGCTCCCCAGGTGTGGGCAATTGTTCGACGCGCCGTTGTTGTGCCGCATCCAGGCCAGGTTTGGGTTTGCGCAACCAGCCAAACCAGCTCACAGCTGATACCGCAACGTCAGGCTGCCTTGCAGGCGTTGGGCCTGGCGCAGGGATTCGCGCAGGATGCGCCGGTCGAGGTGGTTGAGGCTGTCGGGATCGACGCGGTTGGAGTAGGGCAGGTTCTCGCGGGTTTGCAGTTGGTGTTGTTGCATGCGGGTTTGCTGGATGAAGTGATAGGCCTCTTCATAGGCGGCGCCATCAAGGCGTTCGATGACTTCCCTGGCCACCAGTTGGCGCAAGCGCTCCAGGGTGTTGATGGCGCTGATGCCGTTGGCCAATGCCAGCAGACGGGCACCGTCGACAAATGGCGTGAGGCCTTGCACCTTGAGGTCGAGGGTTGCCTTGTCGGCGCCTCTGCGCGTCAACACAAAATCCCGGAAGCGCCCTACCGGCGGGCGCTGGCGCAACGCGTTCTCGGCCAGCATGCGCTGGAACAAACGGTTGTCTGCCACCTGGTCGAGAATGCCCTGGCGCAATTGCTCGCACCCTTGCTCATCGCCCCACACCACCCGCAAATCAAAATAGATGCTCGAACCCAGCAGATTCTCCGGCGTCGCCTCACGGATAAACCCGGCAAAGCGCCGCGCCCATTCCGCCCGGGACAGGCACAGCTCCGGGTTACCGGCCATGATATTGCCCTTGCACAGGCTGAAGCCGCACAGCGCCAGGCTCTGGTTGATCTGTTGTGCCAGCGGCAGCAGGCGCCCGCGAATCTCGGCGGCTTCGGCGGCGTCCCGGGCTTCGAACAGGATGCCGTTGTCCTGGTCGGTATACAGCGTCTGCTCGCGGCGGCCCTCGCTGCCGAAACACAGCCAGCTGAATGGCACGCCCGGGTCGCCCTTGTCGGCCAGGGTCAACTCGATGACACGGCACACCGTGTGATCGTTGAGCAAGGTGATGATGTGGGTGATCTGCGTAGACGACGCGCCGTGGGCGAGCATGCGCTCCACCAACTGGCCGATTTCGCCGCGAATCGCCACCAGGTTTTCGACCCTGGGCGCATTGCGGATGGTGCGCGCCAGGTGCACCAGGTCCACCCGCTGCAGGGAAAACAGGTCACGCTCGGACACCACGCCACACAGGCGCTGATCCTTGACCAGGCACACGTGGGCGATATGCCGTTCGGTCATCGCAATCGCCGCGTCGAAGGCGCTGTGGTCCGGCGTGAGGAAAAACGGCGCCTGGGTCATATGGCGCTCGATGCCCTGGTTGAAATCACTGGTGCCGTCGGCCACCACCTGGCGCAGGTCCCGCAGGGTGAAAATCCCCAGGGGCGCCTTGTGTTCATCGACGATCACAATGCTGCCCACTTGCTGCTCGTGCATTTGCGTGACCGCTTCACGCAGCGGCGTCAGCGGGCTGCAGGTGACCGGGTGACGCATGGCCAATTCGCCCAGGCGGGTGTTCAGCGAATATTGGGTGCCGAGGGTTTCCACGGCCTTTTGCTGGACTTGCTGGTTGACCTGGTCCAGCAAGCTGCTCACGCCGCGCAAGGCAAAGTCGCGAAACGCGCTGGAAAGGGCGAACAGCTTGATAAAGGCCGGCTTGTTCAGTTGCAGGCAGAAGGTGTCTTCGGCGGCTTTGTGCTCGGTACGGGTGGCCCGCTCCCCCAGCAGCGCCGCCAGCGGAAAACATTCACCGGTGGTGATTTCAAAGGTGGTTTCTGTCGAGTCCGGCCGCTCGCCGACTACGCGCCCCTGCTTGACGATATAGAAGTGTTCCACCGGCCCGCCCGAGGGCTTGAGGATGCTCTCGCCGGGGCCGTAGAAGCGCAATTGACACTGCTCTACCAGAAATCCCAGGTGGGCGTTTTCCATTTGGTTGAACGGCGGGAAACGTTGCAGGAATTGCAGGGTGCCGTGGATGTTCTGCAACACAGCGGTTTTCCCCGCTTGTGTGAAAGCATCAGCTTTACTCATACCTATGACCGCAGTTTTTTTGTCGTTATCGTGCCCCATGGTCGACTCCTGCGCTGCGGGTGCCCATTGGACGTAAGTCTAGGTAGCGATTCGCCCTCACTTACTAGGGAAAAACCTTACATGAATATCGTCCAAACCCCGTAGAACGCCCACTAGGCAAACTTTCCGACGAAGTGCACATTGTTCGCCCTTCCGGCGATGTCTGACTTCTGTGCTGGGAGATTGAATAGAACTGCCGAGAAACGTATGTCCGACCACGATATTTTGAGTGATGCCGAGCGCGAGGCCCTGAGTGCTGTTATGCAGGAGCCGGATTTGCCGCCACAACGGGTTTTGATCGTGGATGACGACAAGGACGCGCGCGAACTGTTGGCAGAAATTCTTGGCCTGGACGGCATTCGTTGCATGACCGCCGACAGCGGCGAGGCTGCATGGGACTTGTTGAGTTCCAGCAGCTCCATCGGCTTGCTGATCACCGACCTGCGCATGACGCCGAGCAACGGGCTGCAATTGATTCGCCAGGTGCGCGAATCCACCCGGGCGGCGCTGCCGATCATCATCATGTCGGGTGACGCCGAAGCGCCGGATGTGATTGATGCGATGCACTTGAGCGTGGTGGACTTTTTGCTCAAGCCGATTGATAGCGTGAAGCTGGCGAAGATGGTGAAGCGGGAGTTGGGGATGGCGTCCTAGACAGTGCCATTGGTCTGATATCGCGAAGAACTGTCAATTCTGACAGTAGGAATAGCTTGAGAGCGTCTGTTTACTGGTTTGGGGTGTGCTGATCGTCGATCAGCGCCTCATAAAGCCATGAACAGGAGTTCGCTATGAGCACCAAACTTTTTCGAGTTGAAGATGAGGCCTTGCAGGACGCAAGGGTGAGGGCACTATCCGGGGATGCTTTTGTTCTTGTGCTTGCTCCCGGCAAGTTTCGGTTTTTCAGCACCAAGGAAGTCCTCGGGTTCCTGTCATGGACAGCGGTGCTTGGGGCAGGTCAAGAGCGTATTGACCTGGATTATGGGCACGATGTGCCGAACGGCCTTCATGAATTCGAGGCAAGGGGCAGGCGCGTGACTTACCGGGCGCCGGACGGTAAGGATTATTTCGGACCTACTGAAGGGAAGATCTTTCTTGAAGTTGAACGCCCCCCGACCGGTACCGCTTTCACGCACAAGGGTAACTTTTTGAATGTGCGGTTCGAGTCGGACGGTAATACGGTCGTTCTCAATGGCGGTTATAAACTCAGTTCTTCTTAAACCGCTGCAAAAAAGCCCTGATCTCTCGACCAGGGCTTTTTTATTTACAGGCCGTTTTTAGCCTTGAACTCCCGACGCCGACGGTGCAACACCGGCTCGGTATAGCCGTTCGGTTGCTTGGTCCCTTCAATCACCAACTCCACCGCTGCCTGGAACGCGATGTTGCTGTCGAAATCCGGAGCCAGCGGGCGATACAGCGCATCCCCGGCGTTCTGACGGTCCACCACCGGCGCCATGCGCTTGAGGCTTTCCATCACCTGGGCTTCATTGACGATGCCGTGGCGCAACCAGTTGGCAATGTGCTGGCTGGAGATACGCAGGGTGGCGCGGTCTTCCATCAGGCCGACGTCGTTGATGTCCGGGACTTTCGAGCAACCCACGCCCTGGTCGATCCAGCGCACCACGTAACCGAGGATGCCCTGGGCGTTGTTGTCCAGCTCGTTGCGGATTTCTTCCTCGGACCAATCGGTATTCTGGGCCAGGGGAATGGTCAGGATATCGTCTACCGAAGCACGTTCGCGCTTGGCCAGTTCGGCCTGGCGGGCGAACACGTCAACCTTGTGGTAGTGCAGCGCATGCAGCGCAGCCGCCGTCGGCGAAGGAACCCACGCCGTGTTGGCGCCGGCCAGCGGGTGAGCAATCTTCTGCTCCAGCATGGCGGCCATCAGGTCGGGCATCGCCCACATGCCTTTACCGATTTGTGCGCGGCCTTGCAGGCCGGTGCTCAAACCGATGTCCACGTTCCAGTTTTCGTAGGCGCCGATCCACTTCTCGGCCTTCATGGCGGCCTTGCGCACCATCGCGCCGGCTTCCATGGAGGTGTGGATCTCGTCGCCGGTACGGTCGAGGAAGCCGGTGTTGATAAACACCACGCGCTCGCTGGCGGCCTTGATGCAGGCCTTGAGGTTGACCGTGGTACGGCGCTCCTCGTCCATGATCCCGACTTTGAGGGTGTTGCGCGGCAGCTTCAGCACGTCTTCGATGCGACCGAACAGCTCGTTGGTGAACGCGGCTTCTTCCGGGCCATGCATTTTCGGTTTAACGATGTAGACCGAACCGGTGCGGCTGTTCTTGCGGCTGGTGTTGCCGTTAAGGCTGTGGATCGCCGACAGGCTGGTGAGCAGGCCGTCGAGAATGCCTTCCGGCACTTCGTTGCCATCCTTGTCGAGGATCGCGTCGATGGTCATCAAGTGGCCAACGTTACGCACGAACAGCAGCGAACGACCGTGCAGGGTCACTTCCTTGCCGTCGGCACCGGTGTAGACGCGGTCGGCGTTCATGGTGCGGGTAAAGGTCTTGCCACCCTTGGCGACTTCTTCCGACAGGTCGCCCTTCATCAGGCCGAGCCAGTTGCGGTAGATCACCACCTTGTCATCGGCATCGACGGCGGCGACGGAGTCTTCGCAGTCCATGATGGTGGTCAGGGCGGCTTCCATCAGCACGTCTTTTACGCCGGCGGCGTCGGTCTGGCCGACCGGGGTGCTGGCGTCGACCTGGATTTCGAAGTGCAGGCCGTTGTGCTTCAGCAGGATGGCAGTCGGCTTGGCTGCGTCGCCCTGGTAGCCGATCAACTGGGCATCGCTGCGCAGGCCGCTGTTGCTGCCGCCCTTGAGGCTGACCACGAGCTTGCCGTCGACGATCTTGTAGCCGGTGGAATCCACATGGCTGCCGGCAGCCAGTGGTGCGGCTTCGTCGAGGAAGGCGCGGGCGAAGGCGATGACCTTGTCGCCACGCACCTTGTTGTAGCCTTTGCCTTTCTCGGCGCCGTCGGCTTCGCTGATGGCATCGGTGCCATAGAGCGCGTCATACAGCGAACCCCAGCGCGCATTCGAGGCGTTGAGGGCGAAACGGGCGTTCATCACCGGCACTACCAGCTGCGGGCCGGCCATGTGGGCAATTTCTTCATCGACGTTTTGGGTCGAGGCCTGGAAATCCGCGGCTTCTGGCAGCAGGTATCCGATATCTTGAAGGAAGGCTTTGTAGGCCACGGCGTCGTGTGCCTGGCCGGCGTGTGCCTGGTGCCAGGTGTCGATCCGCACTTGAAAATCGTCGCGTTTGGCGAGTAGGGCTTTGTTCTTCGGCGCCAGGTCGTGGATGACCTTGTCGGCACCGGCCCAGAACTGGTCGGCGGTAATGCCGGTACCAGGAATGGCTTCGTTGTTCACGAAGTCGAACAGGACTTTGGCGACCTGCAGGCCACCGACTTGAACGTGTTCAGTCATTGCTTGCCTCACTCTGCGGAGCTTATGCGCTTTTCAGCTTTTCAATTTACCAATGAAGCCTCTGGCCATGTAAACCGTGAACACGCTGCACCAGTACATGCCGTAGAAGGCGGCTGGGCGGGCTGCGTCGCGGTGCGTGGTTGCCTTGGCAGACATCGACCTAACGTTATGTAGTGCGCGATTGGGCATACTACATGATGAGTTGCGGTTGTGAAAATTAGACTAAATACGTCGTTTAGCGACCCACTTTGGTCGTACGGTCACAGTGGGGTACGGGATGTTCTCAAAAAACTATTGGATTGTTCCATATAAATATAAAAATGGTACACGATTTGTTTTCGCGGGCGCCTGCGTCCACCTTGTAGGAGCGAGCTTGCTCGCGAAGATCGTTAACGATAACGCGGGATGCCTGACACCCAACGGTGCTCTCACGTTCTTCGCGAGCAAGCTCGCTCCTACAGAATCATAAGAAGAGGACGACACCATGGACCATCTCGTACTGACTGTCATCGCCCCGGACAAACCCGGTGTGGTCGAACGCATCGCCCAATGCATCGCCGCCCATGGCGGCAACTGGCTGGAAAGCCGCATGGCGCACATGGCCGGGCAGTTTGCCGGGATTTTGCGGGTGAGCGTGCCGGCGGAAAATCGGCTGGACTTGATTGGCGCGCTGGAAGACTTGTCCACCCACGGCATTCGCGTGCTGCTGGGCGAAAGCAGTTCGCTCGCCCCCAGCGAGTCGCAACCCATCGCGATGGAACTGGTCGGTAACGACCGGCCGGGGATTGTTCGCGACATCACCGCGCTGCTCAGCAAGCAGGGTGTCAACCTGGAGCGCTTGATCACCGACGTGCGCCCGGCGCCCATGAGCAGCGACCTGCTGTTCCACGCCGAAGCCTTGCTGGCGGTGCCGTTGACGCTGCCGCTGGAAACCTTGCAGGCGGCGCTGGAAACCCTGGCCGACGACTTGATGGTGGAACTGGAACTACGCAGCGAGGAATAGTTGCCCACAAGGTTATGCATGGAAATCTTGCATGGGCCTGTGGATAACCTGTAGAGACCCGCGTCCGGCCCAGGCGGGCCGTGGCTCTTCGCCAGCTGGCTAAAAAACGAACAGTTTCAAGGGCTTGTGCACAAACGCCGGGGACCAGGCTGTGGATAACCTTGGGGTGAATGCCTGCAAGCCACACCGGCTGTGGCTTGCAGAGGTTTGTACGTTATTTGATCAGTTTTTCCGCACAGTCATCCAGGCGTCGATGCTGTAAACCACCAGGCCGGCCCAGATAAAGCAGAAAGCGATCAGCGTGGCGGGTGCCAGGTGTTCGTTGAACAACAGCACGGCTTCCAGCAGCACCAGGGTGGGCGCCACGTATTGCAGGAAGCCCAGGGCGGTGTAGGGCAAATGCCGTGCGGCGGCGTTGAAACACACCAGCGGGATCAGCGTCACCGGGCCTGCGGCCACCAGCCACCACGCTTCGGAAGTGCTCCAGAATTCCATCTGTGCGCTGTGGGCCGAGGGGTTGAACAGCAACCATGCGATGGCAATCGGCACCAGCATCCAGGTTTCCACCACCAGCCCGGGCAATGCCTTGACCGGCGCCTGCTTGCGGATCAACCCGTAGAAACCAAAGGTCGCCGCCAGGACCAGGGATACCCACGGCAGGCTGCCGACTTGCCATACCTGTTGCGCCACACCTACCGCTGCCAGGCCCACGGCCACCCATTGCAGGCGGCGCAGGCGCTCGCCGAGGATCACCATGCCCAGCAGCACGTTCACCAGCGGGTTGATGTAGTAACCCAGGCTGGCCTCCAGCATGCGGCCACTGTTCACCGACCACACATAGGTCAGCCAGTTGGCTGCGATCAAGGTGCCGCTCAGGGCCAGGATCGCCAGGCGCCTGGGGTTGTCCCGCAGTTCGCGAAACCAGCCGGGGTGTTTCCAGACCATCAACAGCACACTGCCGAACAGCGCCGACCACAGCACGCGGTTGACGATGATTTCTGCGGCGGGAACGCTGGCGATGGCCTTGAAGTAGAGCGGGAACAGGCCCCAGATGACGTAGGCGCTCAGGCCCAATATGTACCCGCGACGGGGGTTGGCGGCTTGCATGCAGAATCCTTGCTTAGGCAGCTAACAAAGCCGCGATTGTAAGGATATTTGTCAGGGGATGTGTGTTGAAAGTGTAGGGCCCAAGGTCAGGGCCCAGACGGTAGGGATCAGAACAGCTTCAACGGTTCTTCATTGAGCGCCGACAACTGCTCGCGCAACGCCAGCACCTGGTCGCCCCAGTAACGTTCGCTGCCAAACCAGGGAAAGCTGTGGGGGAACGCCGGGTCGTCCCAGCGCCGTGCAAGCCAGGCGCTGTAGTGCATCAGGCGCAGGGCACGCAGGGGTTCGATCAGGGCCAGTTCGCGCGGGTCGAAGTCGTGGAATTCCTGGTAGCCGTCCATCAATTCCGACAGTTGCCCCAGGCATTCCTGACGATCACCGGCGAGCATCATCCACAGGTCCTGAACGGCGGGGCCCATGCGGCAGTCATCGAGGTCGACGATGTGGAACATCTCGTCGCGGCACATCATGTTGCCGGGGTGGCAATCGCCGTGCATGCGGATGTTCTTGTGGGGCGTGGCCTTGTAGACCTCCTCCACACGCTTGAGCAGGTCGCGGGCCACGGACTCGTAGGCTGGCAGCAGGCTGCGAGGAATGAAGTTGCCTTCCAGCAGGGTGTTCAGGGAATCGTGACCGAAATTCTTCACGCCCAGGGCTTCGCGGTGTTCGAAGGGGCGGGTGGAACCGACCGCATGCAGGCGGCCGAGCAATTGGCCGAGGCGATACAACTGGTCGAGGTTGCCCGGCTCCGGTGCGCGTCCGCCACGGCGCGGGAACAGGGTGAAGCGGAAACCCGCGTGCTCGAACAGGCTTTCACCGTTGTGAATCATCGGCGCCACCACCGGCACTTCGCACTCGGCCAGTTCGAAGGTGAAGCTGTGTTCTTCGAGGATCGCTTCGTTGGTCCAGCGTTGCGGCCGATAGAACTTGGCGATCAAGGGCTCGGAGTCTTCGATGCCGACCTGGTAGACACGGTTTTCGTAGCTGTTGAGCGCGAGGATGCGGGCGTCGCTGAGGAAACCGATGCTTTCGACTGCGTCGAGCACCAGGTCAGGGGTCAGTGTTTCAAACGGGTGTGCCATGCGAACTCCTGCGCGCAGCAGGGCGCCGCGTCCGGCCGGGTATGGTAACGCACCGGGGTCGAGATAGGTGGTGACTGTTCTGACGCCTTCGCGAGCAAGTCGAATCGTCGCACCGCCGCTCCCACATTAAACCGAGTCCTGGCTTTGGAATGCGGTCAAGTGTGGGAGCGGGCTTGCTCGCGAAGAGGCCTTATCAGGCGCCGACGATCCCGCCATCATCCCGACGAATCGCCATCACCGAGGACCGTGGCTTGCCATTTGGCAGATGCTCCGGCCAGGTCGAACCACCGGTTTCCCCCGGATGCTGAATCCCCACAAACAGGGTTTTCTGGTCCGGCGAGAAGCTGATCCCGGTCACTTCACAGGCCACCGGCCCCACCATGAACCGCCGAATTTCACCGGTCGACGGGTCGGCACACAGCATCTGGTTATTACCCATCCCGGCAAAGTCGCCGCCGTTGCTGTAGTCGCCATCGGTGAGGATCCACAACCGCCCGGCCTTGTCGAAGCCCAGGCCGTCGGGACTGTTGAACATGTTCTGCGGGTTGATGTTGGACGAGCCGCCTTTTGGCGTGCCGGCATGCACGGTCGGGTTGCCGGCCACCACGAACAAATCCCAGCTGAAGTCCGGCGCGCCATGGTCGTTGGCATTGGCCTTCCAGCGCAGGATCTGCCCGTAGACGTTTTTCTCCCGCGGGTTCGGGCCGCCCGCCGGCTGGCCGTCTTCGCCGCGCTTGGCGTTGTTGGTCAGGGTGCAATACACCTGGCCGTCGGTGGGGCTGACCACGATCCATTCCGGGCGGTCCATGCGGGTGGCTTTCACCACGCTGGCGGCCAGGCGCGCGTGGATCAGCACTTCGGCCTGGCTGGCAAAACCGCTGTTGGCGTCGATGCCGTTCTTGCCGTAGGTCAGTTCGACCCATTGGCCCTGGCCCTTGGGATGGTCGGCATTGCCGTCGCCCGCGTCGAAAATCGCCACATACAAGGTGCCGTGGTCCAGCAGGTCCTTGTTGGCCTTGGGATTCTTGTGATTGATCTTGTCGCGGCTGATGAACTTGTAGATGAACTCGCCGCGCTCGTCGTCGCCCATGTACACCACGGCGCGGCCGTCGCGGGTTTCCGCCAGCGCAGCATTTTCATGCTTGAAGCGGCCGAGGGCGGTGCGCTTGACCGGTGTGGATTGCGGGTCGAACGGGTCGATTTCCACTACCCAGCCATGGCGGTTGAGTTCGTTGGGATTCTTGGCCATGTCGAAGCGCGGGTCGTGGGGGTGCCAGTTGATGTCTTTGCTCGCGGCGACCACGCCATAGCGTTTCTGCCCGGCGTCGAAGGTCTGTTGCGGGTTGCTGCTGCCGAAGCAGTCGGTGAAGTTCTCTTCGCAGGTGAGATACGTGCCCCACGGGGTCTTGCCGTTGGCACAGTTCTGGAAGGTGCCGAGGACTTTTTTGCCGGTTTTGTCGGCGCTGGTTTTCAGCCAGGCATGGCCCGCCGCAGGGCCGCCGAAGCGGATTGGCGAGTTGCCGTGGATGCGCCGGTTGTAGCGCGAGTCCTGGACGAACTGCCAGGTGTCGCCTTTGCGCCGTACTTCGATCACCGACACGCCTTCGCTGGCCAACGCCTTGCGCACGTCTTCGGCCGATTGCGGCGCGCCGCCGTGGGCGTAGAGGTAGCGGTAGTTGGTGTATTCGTTGTTGATCGCCATCAGCGCGCGGTTGTCGTCACCGGGGAAGGCGAACAGGCTCATGCCGTCGTTGTTGTCGCCGAACTGCTGTTCCTGGGCCTTGGCGGTGCCGTTGCCGCTGGGGTCGAAGGCCGGCGCGTTCTTGTGCAGCGGCTGGCCCCAACTGATCAGTACCGAAGCGCTGTAGCCGGGCGGCAGGGTGATGGTGTCGCTGGTGGCTGCGGCGATGCTGGTGAAACCCAGCAATGGGCTGTTCGACGCGGCGTTGACCGCCAGGGCACTGCGGGTCAGCAGGTTGCCGCCGAGGAACATCGCGGCACCGCACAGGGCGCCGGCACCGATAAAACGCCGGCGGGTGAGGCCGACCATCTGTTCCAGGTCGGTGGTTTGGTTTTCTTCTAATAGGCTCATTTCAGGCTCCCTGCGGGTTTTTGCAGCCACCTTAGGGAGCAGTCGTGACGAAATTGTTGCAGTTTGAAGCGCTACACCGGAGTGCCCAGCAGCACGTTACTGGGGGAGAACTGCACCTTCACTTGCAGGCCTTCGGCGGCATTAATCTGTGCAAGCGCCTCGGGCCGGGCCAGGGCGCAGAGAACCTGGCCGTTGGGCAAGGTGATCCGCACCTCGCTGGGGCCATCTTCGGCATCGAGAATGGCCTCGATTTTTCCTTCCAGGCAATTGTGTCCAGGTGTTGCTGCCTGCGTGACGGCCAGTACTTCAAGCCAGCCGGCCTTGATCAGGGCGACGACTTCGGTGCCGATCTCCAGCTCCAGGCGCAAGGTACTGTCGTGGGTGATCTGCGCATCCAGGCGCAGCCCGGCTGCCAGCTCCAGGCGAATCAGGTCATTGCGGCCGTGGCTGTCGATGGCGATCACCCGGCCGTGCAACTGGTTACGTGCGCTGGTGCGCAGCATCAGGCGGCCCAGCAGGTTGAAGTCGCTGGCGTCTTCGGCGCAATCCAGCACCTGGGCTTGCAACACCTGCAGGCGTTGGTAAAGGCGTAATACCCGCTCACCCTCGGCCGTCAACCTGGCGCCGCCACCGCCCTTGCCGCCAACGCTGCGTTCCACCAGCGGCTTTTGCGCCAGGTTGTTCAGTTCGTCGATGGCGTCCCAGGCCGCCTTGTAGCTCAGCCCCGCACTCTTTGCGGCGCGGGTGATGGAGCCTTGTTCGGCAATATGTTGCAGCAGTGCAATGCGCTGCGGGCGACGGACGATGTGTTGGCTCAAGAGGGTTGGCAGGGACATGGTTACACGCTTCGATGGAATGGGCTGACGTTGCGGGCAGGACGCCCGCGAGTCAAGTCATGTGCCGGGCTTGGGCGTCCGTGCCAGGCAATACACATCCACCTGTCGGGCGCCGGCATCCATCAACAGGCGGGCGAGACTGCTGGCGGTGGCGCCGGTGGTCAGTACGTCGTCGATCAGCGCCAAGTGCCGGCCTTTGACTTGCGCGCCGTCGGCCAGGGCGAAGGCCTGGTGCAGGTTACGCTTGCGGGTCCTGGCGTCGAGGTCTTGCTGCGCCACGGTTTCACGCGGCCGTGACAGCAGGTGCTCATCCCAGGGGATGTTCAAGTCCTCACTCAGCCAGCGGGCGAGCATTGCCGCCTGGTTGAAGCCCCGTTCCCGCAGGCGTTTGCGGGCCAGGGGCACGGGCAGCAGGCAGTCGGGGCGAGCCAGCGCGGCATCTTCATAGCGGTGTTGCAGGAATTGTCCCAACAGGTGCGCAAGCAGATGCCCCAGCGGCCAGCGGGCCTGATGCTTGAAACGGCTGATCAGGCTGTCGATGGGGAAGCTGTAGGTCCACGGCGCGACAACCTGCTTGAACGCCGCAGGTTGCTTCAAGCACTGGCCGCACACCAGGCCAGTCGCCGGCAACGGCAGTGCGCACACCTCGCAATGTTCCATCAGCCAGGGCAGCTCGGTTTCGCAGGCGCTGCAGACGGGATCGGCCGTTCCGCTGCTTTCATCGCAAACTAAACAGGGTTGGTCGCTTTTTAACCAGATGTAAACCTCGTGTTTGTTCTCAAGTTGACAGTGCATGAATCTTCCTTAAATATGCCGAGCATCCGTGTCGTACCTGTGGGTATTACTCCCACAGGGCTTGCCAAAGCATAATCAAGGAATCGCCCATGAGCGCCAGCATCACTGCCAACCTGCGTCACGATTGGTCTTTAGCCGAAGTCAAAGCGCTGTTCGTACAGCCCTTCAACGACCTGTTGTTCCAGGCGCAGACCGTGCACCGCGCGCATTTCGACGCTAACCGCGTCCAAGTTTCCACGCTGCTGTCGATCAAGACCGGCGCCTGCCCGGAAGATTGCAAATATTGTCCGCAGTCGGGCCACTACAACACGGGCCTGGAAAAAGAGAAGCTGATGGAAGTGCAGAAGGTCCTCGAAGAGGCCGCTCGCGCCAAGGCCATCGGTTCGACCCGTTTCTGCATGGGCGCCGCCTGGAAGCATCCGTCAGCCAAAGACATGCCCTACGTGCTGGAGATGGTCAAAGGCGTGAAAGCTATGGGCCTGGAAACCTGCATGACCCTCGGCCGTCTCGACCAGGACCAGACCGAAGCCCTGGCCCAGGCCGGCCTCGATTACTACAACCACAACCTCGACACGTCGCCGGAGTTCTACGGTTCGATCATCACCACCCGCACCTACGGCGAGCGCCTGCAAACCCTGGCGTACGTGCGTGATTCGGGGATGAAGATCTGCTCCGGCGGCATCCTCGGCATGGGCGAGTCCCTGGACGATCGCGCCAACCTGCTGATCCAGTTGGCCAACCTGCCGGAGCATCCGGAATCGGTGCCGATCAACATGCTGGTGAAAGTTGCCGGCACGCCGCTGGAAAACGCCGACGACATCGACCCGTTCGACTTCATCCGCATGCTGGCGGTGGCGCGCATCCTGATGCCGCAGTCCCATGTGCGGCTGTCGGCCGGGCGTGAGGCGATGAACGAGCAGATGCAGGCCCTGGCATTCTTTGCTGGCGCCAACTCGATTTTCTACGGCGACAAGCTGCTGACCACTGCCAACCCGCAGGCGGACAAGGACATGCAACTGTTCTCGCGCCTGGGCATCTTGCCGGAAGCTCGTGAAGAGCACGCCGATGAAGTGCACCAGGCGGCGATCGAGCAGGCGCTGGTGGAGCAGAAGAGTAGCGAGCAGTTCTATAACGCGGCTGTTTGATAAGTCCATTTTGGAATGCCATCCAAATGTGGGAGCGGGCTTGCTCGCGAAGGCGGTGTGTCAGCCAATACATAAGCTGACTGATCCACTGCTTTCGCGAGCAAGCCCGCTCCCACATTTTTGACTGCGTTCAACCTGATCTACCGAGGTCTCATGTCTTTCGATCTCGCCGCGCGTCTTGCGGCTCGTCGTGCCGAACACCTGTATCGCCAACGTCCACTGCTGCAGAGCCCGCAAGGCCCTGACGTGGTGGTCGACGGCCAGCCGTTGCTGGCGTTCTGCAACAACGATTACCTGGGCCTGGCCAATCACCCGCAAGTGATTGAAGCCTGGCGCGCGGGCGCGGCTCGCTGGGGCGTGGGTGGCGGCGCTTCGCATCTGGTGATCGGCCACAGCACGCCGCACCATGAACTGGAAGAGGCCCTGGCCGACCTCACTGGTCGCCCGCGGGCGCTGCTGTTCACCACCGGTTACATGGCCAACCTTGGCGCCGTCACCGCGCTGGTGGGGCAGGGCGATACGGTGCTGGAAGACCGCCTTAACCACGCCTCGTTGCTGGATGCCGGTTTGCTCTCGGGTGCGCGCTTCAATCGTTACCTGCACAACGATGCTGAAAGCCTGGCCAAGCGCCTGGAGAAAGCCACCGGCAATACGCTGGTGGTGACCGACGGCGTGTTCAGCATGGACGGTGACCTGGCCGACTTGCCGGCGCTGGCCCGTGAAACCCGGGCCAGGGGCGCATGGTTGATGGTGGATGACGCCCATGGCTTCGGGCCTTTGGGCGCCAACGGTGGTGGGATCGTCGAGCATTTTGGCTTGAGCCAGGAAGATGTGCCGGTGCTGGTCGGCACGCTCGGCAAGGCCTTCGGTACCGCTGGCGCCTTTGTGGCGGGCAGCGAAGAGCTGATCGAGAGCCTGATCCAGTTCGCCCGCCCGTATATCTACACCACCAGCCAACCGCCGGCATTGGCCTGCGCCACGCTGAAAAGCCTGGAACTGCTGCGCACCGAGCATTGGCGGCGGGAGCATCTCAATGGGCTGATCCGCCAGTTCCGCCAGGGCGCAGAGCAGATTGGCCTGGAACTGATGGACAGTTTCACGCCGATCCAGCCGATCATGATTGGCGACAGTGCCCGCGCCGTGCGTTTGTCGCAGATGCTGCGCGAGCGCGGGCTGATGGTCACCGCGATCCGCCCACCGACCGTGCCCGCCGGCAGTGCCCGTCTGCGGGTGACTCTCACGGCGGCCCACAGTGAAGCCCAGGTGCAGCTATTGTTAAGCGCATTGGAAGAGTGTTTCTGCTTGTTAGGCCAGGAGCCCGACCATGCGTGATCGACTGATACTGCTGCCTGGCTGGGGCCTCGGCGTTTCGCCGCTGGAACCGCTGGCGGCGGCGTTGCAGGGGCTGGATGAACACTTGCAGGTGCAGATCGAACCGTTGCCGGACGTGGAGTCGGACGACCTTCAAGAGTGGCTCGATGAGCTGGATTCGACCTTGCCCCAAGACGTCTGGCTGGGTGGTTGGTCCCTCGGCGGCATGCTTGCTGCCGAGTTGGCCGCGCGGCGCGGTGATCATTGTTGCGGTTTGCTCACCTTTGCCAGCAACGCAAGCTTCGTGGCCTGGCCCCGCTGGGACCATGGCATGCACGAAGAGGATTTTATTGCGTTTCTTAACGGTTGCCGCCTTGATCCGGTTGCGACGTTAAAACGCTTCAGTCTGCTTTGCGCCCGGGGCTCCAGCGATCCCCGATCACTTGCTCGGCTATTGCTGGCGGGTGCCCCTAAAACCTCCGCGCAGACCTTGCTCAGTGGTCTGGAGCTGTTGGGCCGATTGGACACCCGCCAGGCGTTGGTCGACTTTCAAGGGCCGCAGTTGCATCTGTTTGCCGGGCTGGACGGGCTGGTTCCGGCTGAAGTGGCCGGTGAGTTGTTCGCCTTGTTGCCTGATGTTGAAATCGGCCTGATTGAACAGGCCGGTCACGCTTTTCTACTGGAGGACCCCCACGGTGTGGCGGGGGCCATCCAGGCTTTTTTGCATGAGTGCGGTGATGACTGATTTGTCCCATGTGTTGCCCGGCGGCTTGCCAGACAAGCGCCAGGTAGCGGCCTCCTTTTCCCGCGCAGCCGCCAGTTACGACAGCGTTGCCGAGTTGCAGCGTGCGGTGGGCAGCGAGCTGCTGCGGCGTTTGCCCGAAGGTCTTTCTCCACAACGCTGGCTGGACCTGGGCAGTGGCACGGGCTATTTCAGTCGTGTGCTGGGCCAGTCATTTGCGGGTAGCCAGGGTTTGGCCCTGGATATCGCCGAGGGCATGCTCAAACACGCCCGGCCGCTGGGCGGTGCACAACATTTCATCGCTGGCGATGCCGAGCGCTTGCCCTTGCAGGACGCGAGTTGCGGGCTGATCTACTCCAGTTTGGCAGTGCAGTGGTGTTCGGATTTTGCCGCAGTGCTCAGCGAAGCGCGGCGCGTATTGCAGCCCGGTGGCGTGCTGGCGTTTGCCAGCCTCTGCGTGGGTACGCTGGATGAGTTGCGCGAAAGCTGGCGCGCAGCGGATGGCATGGTTCATGTGAACCGCTTCCGGCCGTTCAGTGCTTATGAGCAACTGTGCGCAGCCAGTGGTTTGCGGGTGCGCGGCCTGGAGCAGTGTCCCCACGTGTTGCATTACCCCGACGTGCGCAGCCTGACCCACGAACTGAAAGCGTTGGGTGCGCACAATCTGAACCCGGGGCGCCCAGGAGGGTTGACGGGCCGGGCGCGGATTGTTGCACTGGTGCAAGCCTACGAGCAGTTCCGCCAGGCCCAGGGCCTGCCGGCAACTTATCAAGTGGTGTACGCCGTCCTGGAGAAACCTCTATGAATGCCGCTTACTTCATCACGGGGACCGACACCGACGTCGGCAAGACCACCGTCGCTGCCGGCCTGCTGCATGCCGCGCGGCAAGCCGGCAAAAGTACGGCGGCGGGCAAGCCGGTAGCCTCTGGGTGCCAGCTGACGCCCAAGGGCCTGCGCAATTCGGACGCCCTGGCGTTGCTGGCCGAGTGTTCGTTGCCGTTGAGTTATGCCGAGGTCAACCCGGTGGCCTTCGAGCCGGCCATCGCGCCGCATCTGGCGGCCCGTGAAGCCGGCGTGGCGCTGACGGTGCAGTCGTTGTTGAAACCCATGCAGCACGTTCTCGCCAAGCAGGCGGACTTCACCTTGATCGAAGGTGCGGGCGGCTGGCGTGTGCCATTGGCGGACCAGGACAATTTGTCGGACCTGGCCCAGGCGCTGAAGCTGCCGGTGATCCTGGTGGTGGGTGTACGGCTGGGGTGTATCAGCCACGCGTTGCTGACCGCAGAGGCCATCGCCCGGGACGGGTTGCCGCTGGCGGGCTGGGTGGCCAATATCATCGACCCCAAGACCTCTCGTCTGGAAGAAAACCTCGCGACCCTGGCTGAACGACTCCCCGCGCCATGCCTGGGAAGGGTGCCCAAGCTCAAGCATCCCAGCGCCGAAGCGGTCGCCGCGTACTTGCAACTGGACCTGCTTGACTAGTTTTGCCTATCGCGAAGGCATTATGCCATTAGTGTTTTTGACGGGCGTTTTGCCGGTAGGTCTGCTTCAATAACAGTTCACGATTCTCTTATAGGCAGGTTCACGCCATGGAAATCTCTGGTAGCAGTGCGTTTTACTCGGGACTGAGCGCGATTCAGACCGGGCAGAACCGTGTCGACCAGGCCGCCGGCAAGATTGCCAGCGCCGCCACTTCCCAGCCTTCGGACGCGCAAAATGATCGTTTGCGTTCGGTAGACGCCAATCAGGCCAGCAACTCGGCGAGCAACATGGTCGAGATGGCCCAAGGCAAGTTCCAGGTTGAACTGGGCGCCAAAGTCGCCAAGGCTTCCGACGAAATGCTCGGCACCTTGATCGATACTTACGCATAACCCCCCCTCTTATCGTGCGAGCTGGCTTCTCTGTGGGAGCTGGCTTGCCTGCGATAGCGTCACCTCGATCCTCCTGATACACCGCGGCGCCCGCATCGCAGGCAAGCCAGCTCCCACACTGATCTTCACCGCTCAATAATCTTTTTCCCCCTGAATCGTCATGCGGCATTTCGCTGCAGGCCTTGCCGTGCCTGACGTTGACCTGCGTCATGACAAACGGCGTTTGCGCGACGCTTGACAAGGATTGGTCGTAAACGTATGTTTCAAACAACTGTTTGACCGCCACAACACATCCATGCGGTTGTTCATCCCAGATACATCAGCAGAGGTTTATCGCTATGCCTGACTACAAGGCCCCCTTGCGTGATATTCGCTTCGTTCGTGACGAACTGCTTGGCTATGAAGCGCACTATCAGAGCCTGCCGGCTTGCCAGGACGCTACCCCGGACATGGTTGACGCCATTCTCGAAGAAGGCGCCAAGTTCTGTGAGCAGGTACTGGCACCGCTGAACCGCGTGGGTGATATCGAAGGTTGCACCTGGAGCGAGTCAGGCGTTAAGACCCCTACCGGTTTCAAAGAAGCCTACAAACAGTTCGTTGAAGGCGGCTGGCCAAGCCTGGCCCACGACGTGGCGCACGGTGGCCAGGGCCTGCCGGAATCCCTGGGCCTGGCGGTCAGCGAAATGGTCGGCGAAGCCAACTGGTCGTGGGGCATGTACCCGGGCCTGTCCCATGGCGCGATGAACACCATTTCCGAGCACGGCACCCCCGAGCAGCAAGAGGCTTACCTGACCAAACTGGTGTCGGGCGAGTGGACCGGCACCATGTGCCTGACCGAACCGCACTGCGGCACCGACCTGGGCATGCTGCGCACCAAGGCCGAGCCTCAGGCTGATGGTTCCTACAAGGTTTCCGGTACCAAGATCTTCATCTCGGCCGGCGAACACGACATGGCCGACAACATCGTCCACATCGTGCTGGCTCGCCTGCCGGACGCACCGGCTGGCACCAAAGGCATTTCGCTGTTCATCGTTCCCAAGTTCGTACCGAACGCCGACGGTTCGATTGGCGAACGCAACGCGGTGTCCTGTGGTTCCCTGGAACACAAGATGGGTATCCACGGCAACGCCACCTGCGTGATGAACTTCGACGCGGCCACCGGTTTCCTGATCGGCCCGGCGAACAAAGGCCTGAACTGCATGTTCACCTTTATGAACACCGCTCGCCTGGGCACCGCGCTGCAAGGCCTGTCCCACGCTGAAATCGGCTTCCAGGGCGGCCTCAAATACGCTCGCGACCGCCTGCAAATGCGCTCCCTGACTGGCCCGAAAGCGCCGGACAAGGCCGCTGACCCGATCATCGTGCACCCTGACGTGCGCCGCATGCTGCTGACCATGAAAGCCTTCGCCGAAGGCAACCGCGCGATGGTGTACTTCACCGCCAAGCAGGTTGACGTGGTCAAGTACGGCACTGACGACGAAGCCAAGAAACAGGCTGACGCACTGCTGGCCTTCATGACCCCGATCGCCAAGGCGTTCATGACCGAAGTCGGTTTTGAATCCGCCAACCACGGCGTGCAAATCTACGGCGGCCACGGCTTCATCGCCGAGTGGGGCATGGAGCAGAACGTTCGCGACAGCCGCATTTCGATGCTGTACGAAGGCACCACCGGCATCCAGGCCCTCGACCTGCTGGGCCGTAAAGTGCTGATGACCCAAGGCGAAGCGCTGAAGGGCTTCACCAAGATCGTCCACAAGTTCTGCCAGGCCAACGAAGGCAACGAAGCGGTACAGGAATTCGTTGCACCGCTGGCGGCACTGAACAAAGAGTGGGGCGAGTTGACCATGAAGGTCGGCATGGCGGCCATGAAAGACCGCGAAGAAGTCGGTGCCGCTTCGGTGGATTACCTGATGTACTCCGGTTATGCCTGCCTGGCTTACTTCTGGGCCGACATGGCCCGCCTGGCCGCCGAAAAACTGGCTGCCGGCACCAGCGAAGAAGGCTTCTACACCGCCAAGCTGCAGACTGCGCGCTTCTACTTCCAGCGCATCCTGCCGCGTACCCGCACCCACGTTGCAACCATGCTGTCGGGCGCCAACAACCTGATGGACATGAAAGAAGAGAACTTCGACCTGGGCTACTAAGCCTCGGCCAGTTCGCTTCAAAAGCCGCCGCTCCTTCGGGAACGGCGGTTTTTTTTGCGCGATAAAAAACCACAGTACCGCACTCAGGGATTGCTCCGAGCGGCCGTTACAGTGATGGCAATGTGATACGCATCACATTGAATGTGCTTAACTGTGATCAGTGAAGGCACTGTGCCATCTTTTTTTGTGGGTCGGAGCTTTACCCTTGTCGCGCGCGTCTGCTGTACGTTTCAGTCATTTTTTACCTTCACTGCTTTTACTGCTGGCGGGGCTCTCGGCTGCGTATGTGAAGGATCTCAATGTGTTCTTCACTTCACTGTTCAATGTGCTGCCGACCCTCGTGCTGCTGCTGGGCGGTTCGTACTGCGCGGTCTACCGGCGCCAGCGAGAGCTCTTCCTGATGATCACGGTGTACGTGGTCTATTTCCTGCTGGATACCCAGACCGATTACTACCGCGATAACGGTCGCGTGCGGGACGACGCGGCCGTGGTCTTCCATCTGTGTTGCCTGTTGTTACCGTTGCTGTTCGGCATCTACGCGGTCTGGCAAGAAAAAACCCACCTGTTTCGCGACTTCGTCGCACGCTGCGCGGTGCTGTTTGCGGTAGGCAGCGTGGCGCTTGCCCTTGAACAAAGTTTCCCCCATGCCTTGTTAAGCTGGTTGGCCGAAATTCGCTGGCCCGCCTTGCATGGACGCTGGATGAGCCTGATCCAGCTGTCCTATCCGATGTTCCTGATTGGTTTTGTGACCCTGGCCGCGCAGTACTGGTATCAACCAAGACCGCTGCACGCCGCGCAGCTGGTAGGGTTGCTGGGGTTGTTCTGGATGTTGCCGCAGACGTTCATCCTGCCGTTCACCCTGAACATCATGTGCAGCCAGGTGATGCTGATGATTGCTGCCGGGGTGGCCCACGAGGCTTATCAAATGGCCTTCCGTGACGAGCTGACCGGGTTGCCGGGCCGCCGCGCGCTCAATGAGCGCATGCAACGCCTGGGGCGCAATTATGTGCTGGCCATGGGGGACGTCGATCACTTCAAGCGTTTCAACGATACCCATGGCCACGACGTGGGCGACCAGGTACTGCGCCTGGTGGCCAGCAAGTTGTCCAAGGTCAACGGCGGCGGCCGGGCCTACCGCTATGGCGGTGAGGAATTTGCCGTGGTATTCGCCGGCAAGACCCTGGATGAATGCCTGCCGCACCTGGAAGAGATCCGCGAAATCATCGCCAACTACGACATCAAACTGCGTAACCCGGACCGTCCCCACGACGACCAGCAGGGGCGCCAGCGTCGTGTGGGCAATGGCGCTTCCAGCGTGTCGGTGACCGTCAGCATCGGCGTGGCCGAACGCCAGGCCGAGCAGCGCAGCCCTGAAGAAGTGCTCAAATCCGCCGACCAGGCGCTGTACAACGCCAAGGGTGCGGGGCGTAACTGCGTGGTCGCTGCGGGGCAGACCCGCCGCGGCGCGGTCCGCATGGACAGCGCTGCCGGTTGAGTGATGGTGGTGTATTCAGCGGCCCTACAGTGATTGTCCGGTGGGCCGTGGGGCAGTAGGTTGAAGGCATCTGCTGCCGGAGACATTGCCATGCCTGACTATAAAGCTCCCCTGCGCGACATGCGCTTTCTGATCGATCACGTCTTTGACTTCCACGGCCACTACGCCGCGCTGGGTGCAAGCGATGCCAGCCCGGACATGGTCGGCGCGATCCTCGAGGAAGGTGCGAAGTTCTGCGAAAACGTCCTGGCGCCGTTGAACCGCTCCGGCGATGAAGAAGGCTGCCATTTCGACAACGGTGTGGTGACCACGCCCAAGGGCTTCAAGGAAGCCTTCGCGCAGTACGTGGAAGGCGGCTGGCACGGTTTGGCGGCTGACCCGGCCTACGGCGGGCAGGGCTTGCCAATGTCCCTGGGCCTGGTACTCGCGGAGATGATCTCCTCCAGCAACACGTCCTGGGGCATGTACCCCGGCCTGACCCACGGTGCGATGTCGGCGATCCGTGCCCACGGCACTGAAGAGCAGAAAAACACCTACCTGAGCAAACTCACCGCGGGCCAGTGGACCGGCACCATGTGCCTGACCGAAGCCCATTGCGGCACCGACCTGGGCCTGATCAAGACCCGCGCCGTCCCGCAGGCCGACGGCAGTTATGCAGTCACCGGCAGCAAGATTTTCATCTCGGCCGGCGAGCATGACATGAGTGACAACATCATCCACCTGGTGCTGGCCAAGCTGCCGGATGCGCCGGCCGGCACCAAGGGAATCTCGCTGTTTATCGTGCCCAAGTTCCATGCCGACTCGGGCGAGCGCAACACGATGAGTTGCGGCTCCATCGAGCACAAGATGGGCATCAAGGCGTCGGCCACCTGCGTGCTGAACTTCGATGGCGCCCGGGGTTTCCTGATCGGTGAGGCGAACAAGGGCCTCAACTGCATGTTCACCATGATGAACCATGCGCGCCTGGGCACCGGCATGCAGGGCCTTTGCCTGGGGGAAGCGAGCTTCCAGGGTGCGATCAAGTACGCCAACGACCGCTTGCAGATGCGCTCGCTGACCGGCGCCAAGGCACCCGAAAAAGCCGCTGATCCGATCATCGTCCACCCGGATGTGCGGCGCATGTTGCTGACCATGAAAGCCTTCAATGAAGGCAACCGCGCATTGACCTACTTCTCGGCACAGTTGCTCGATACCGCACACCTGAGTAGCGACGAGGGGCAACGCCAGGAAGCCGAAGACCTGTTGGCCTTCCTTACGCCGATCTGCAAGGCGTTCATGACCGAAACCGGGCTGGAGGTGACCAACCACGGCATGCAGGTGTTCGGTGGCCATGGCTTCATTCGTGAATGGGGCATGGAGCAACTGGTTCGCGATTGCCGGATTGCGCCGATCTATGAAGGGACCAACGGCATCCAGGCCCTGGATTTGCTCGGGCGCAAGGTGCTCGGCAGCCAGGGCAAGCTGCTGCGCGGCTTTACCAAAATCGTCCACAAGTTTTGCGCGGCCAACGCCGAACATCCGCAACTCAAGGCCCATGTGGCTCAGCTCAACCAGTTGAATCAGCAGTGGGGTGAGCTGACGGTCAAGGTAGGCATGGCAGCCATGAAAAACCCGGATGAAGTCGGCGCTGCAGCCCTGGATTACCTGATGTACAGCGGCTACATCATCCTTGCCTACTTGTGGCTGCGCATGGCGCTGGTGGCACAAGAGCAGTTGGACAGCGGTAGCGGTGATGCCGATTACGCCCGAGGCAAGCTGGCGACCTGCGAGTTCTACTTCAAGCGCCTGCTACCGCGCACGGCCGCGCACCGGGCGGCGGTGGAGGCAGGCAGTGAGTGCCTGATGAGTCTGCCGGCGGAGCTGTTTGCGCTTTAGTGACCGTAAAATACTTGTTGGTCACAAGCAGACCCTATGTGTCACAAAAGTTGTTCGGTTACACTCGGGGTCTGTAAAACCGACCCCACCCGAATAACGTTAAAGTTCTCACGAGGTTTGCCATGGCTGACTACAAAGCGCCGCTGCGCGATATGCGCTTCGTCCTCAACGAAGTTTTCGAGGTCGCCAAACTCTGGGCCCAACTGCCCGCGCTGGCGGAGACCGTTGACGCCGAGACCGTTGAGGCAATCCTCGAAGAAGCCGGCAAAGTCACCTCCAAGACCGTCGCCCCGCTCAGCCGCGGCGGCGACGAAGAAGGCTGCCGCTGGGAGAATGGCGCGGTCTTCACCCCGGCTGGCTTCAAGGACGCCTACAAAACCTACGCTGAAGGCGGTTGGGTAGGTGTTGGCGGCGACCCGGCGTACGGCGGCATGGGCATGCCCAAGGCGGTGTCGGCCCAGGTGGAAGAGATGATCAACTCCTCGGGCCTGGCCTTCGGCCTGTACCCGATGCTGACCTCCGGCGCCTGCGTGTCGATCAACACCCACGCCAGTGAAGAGCTCAAGGCCACTTACCTGCCGAATATGTACTCCGGCGTGTGGGCCGGTTCCATGTGCCTGACCGAACCTCATGCCGGCACTGACCTGGGGATAATTCGGACCAAGGCCGAGCCTCAGGCAGACGGTTCCTACAAGGTCAGCGGCACCAAGATCTTCATCACCGGTGGCGAGCACGACCTCACCGAGAACATCATCCACCTGGTGCTGGCCAAGCTGCCGGACGCACCGGCGGGTCCCAAGGGTATTTCGCTGTTCCTGGTGCCCAAGTTCATGGTCAATGCCGACGGCAGCCTGGGGGCGCGCAATCCGGTGACCTGCGGCTCCATCGAACACAAGATGGGCATCCAGGCGTCTGCGACCTGCGTGATGAACTTCGACGAAGCCGTGGGCTACCTGGTGGGCGAGCCGAACCGTGGCCTGGCCGCGATGTTCACCATGATGAACTACGAGCGCCTGGGTGTGGGCATCCAGGGCCTGGCCTCCGGTGAGCGCTCTTATCAGAACGCTATCGAATATGCGCGCGACCGCCTGCAAAGCCGTTCGCCAACCGGTCCGAAAGCCAAGGACAAGGTCGCTGACCCAATCATCGTCCACCCGGACGTGCGGCGCATGCTGCTGACCATGAAAGCCTCGAACGAAGGTGGCCGTGCGTTCTCCACCTATGTGGCGATGCAGCTCGACACCGCCAAGTTCAGCGAAGACGCCACCGCCCGCAAACGCGCGGACGATCTGGTTGCTCTGCTGACCCCGGTTGCCAAGGCGTTCCTGACCGACCTGGGCCTGGAAACCACCGTGCACGGCCAGCAGGTTTTCGGCGGCCACGGCTACATTCGCGAATGGGGCCAGGAGCAACTGGTGCGTGATGTGCGCATCACCCAGATCTACGAAGGCACCAACGGCATTCAGGCCCTGGACCTGGTGGGACGCAAGATCGTCGGCAGCGGTGGGGCGTTCTACAAGCTGTTCGCTGATGAGATCCGCCATTTCACCGCCACTGCCGGCGCCGAACTGGCCGAATTCACCAAACCGCTGAACGCGGCCGTGGATGACCTGGACGAACTGACCGCCTGGCTGCTGGACCGCGCCAAATCCAACCCGAATGAAATCGGCGCGGCATCCGTGGAATACCTGCACGCGTTCGGCTACATGGCTTATGCCTACATGTGGGCCCTGATGGCCAAGGCGGCTCTGGGTAAAGAGGCTCAGGAAGACTTCTACGCGAGCAAGCTGGGCACCGCGCGTTTCTACTTTGCGCGCTTGCTGCCGCGGATCGCGTCCCTCAGCGCCTCGGTAAAAGCCGGTAGCGAATCGCTGTTTTTGCTGGATGAAGCACTGTTCTAAGGACTTGGAGGGCGTGTAAGCATTCTCTTACATGACGTGCTGCTATTCGTCCTCTATCGCCAAATTGGATCCACGGATAATCTACTTCACATGGACGTCGCGCAGGAAGCGCAAAGCAACAACACGGACACGTAGGATTCTGCCAGGAAGGCGGAGTGAAATGGATGTCAGGGAAACAGTCTGCAAAGCCCCGCTTCGGCGGGGTTTTCTTTTGCCTGCGAAAAAGTCAGGCGGGCGCGTTCATCACGTCTTCCAGCAGCGTGCGCAACAATTCCAGCGTCGCCTGCTGGCGCTGCACATCCCGGCACACCAACCCCACTTTCAACGGCACCCGTGGTTCGCTCAAGGGTTTCCACAGCAACGCCTTGCTGTTGTGTTCATCCTGGGAGCGTCCGGGAAGCACCGTCGCCAGCTTGGTATGGGGCAGGCTGTCGAGAATCCCCGCCATCGTATTCAACTCGGCCTGCACTTGCGGGCGTCGGCCCAGGTTGGCCAATTGACCTTGCCATATCTGGCGCACCTGAAACTCCTCCCCCAGCAGCAACATGGGTAACTCGGCGGCTTGCTTCAGGGAGACTTTCTTGAATTCCCGCAGCGGGTGATCAGCCGGGATGACCACCTTCAGTTCATCTTCATACAGCAGCACGCCGTGCAGCCCCGGCTGGCGTGGCGGCAGGTAGCTGATGCCGATATCCAGCGAGCCGTTGAGCAGCCGGCGTTCGATTTCCATCCCGGTCAGCTCGTAGATCTGTATGACCAGGTGCGGCTGGGCCTTGCGCACCCGTTCGAGCATCTGCGGCACCAGGCTGGTGTGCACGGTTTGCAGCACGCCGATCGCCAAGGTGCGCAGTGCCTGGCCCTTGAAGTTGCGCAGTGCTTCCACCGCGTGCTGCATACCGTCGAGCAAGGGCAGGGCGTGGTTATACAAAGTGTGGGCGGCGAGGGTCGGCAGCAGGCGCTTGCTGCTACGTTCGAACAGGCTCACATCAAGGTTTTGCTCGAGCTGGCGAATCTGCTGCGACAAAGCTGGCTGGGAGATCGACAAGCGCTCCGCTGCCCGCCCCACATGGCCTTCTTCGTACACCGCGACGAAATAACGCAGTTGCTTGAAATCCATAAGTAATGCTTATCGAAAATGCTGGAAAATCGAAATGGCCGAGTGCCCCCAAGGCGCCTAGTCTAGCGCCTATTCACAGGGCTTACAGGGCCGGAAAGCACGATGAGTAGTGTTTATGTTGACGGTGTTTGCATAGGCAAGGCAAAAAACCTCCGCCATGGGTTTATCGGTAATACCGACCAAGGTGCGATTGCCAAAGGGGTTCATCCATGAACCTGTTCAACCTGCGTCGCCCCGCCCCCAGCCTGGATGATCTGATCCTCGAGGCGAAGACCCCGGCTCTGCGAGACGATCTTTCCAGCGATTGCCTGATGCCCAGCGTGGCCCGCCCGCACCAGGTGTTTGTACGCGGCCAGGGCTCCTGGCTGTGGGACAGCGAAGACCGCGCCTATCTCGACTTCAGCCAGGGTGGCGGCGCCAACAGCCTGGGCCATAGCCCGCAGGTACTGACCCAGGCGTTGGCCGATCAGGCCCAATCGCTGATCAATCCCGGTAACAGCCTGCACAACCGCGTTCAACTGAACCTCGCCGACCGCCTGTGCCATCGCACCGGCAGCGACCAGGCCTACCTGCTCAACAGCGGCGCCGAAGCCTGCGAAGCGGCTATCAAGCTGGCGCGCAAATGGGGCCAACTGCACCGTGGCGGCGCCTATCGCATCATCACCGCGAGCAACGGTTGCCATGGCCGCAGCTTTGCCGCGATGTCGGCCTCGGCAGCCGCCAGTGAAAACCGTTTTGAGCCCCAGTTGCCAGGTTTCAGCCACGTGCCGTTCAACGACCTGCCGGCGCTGCACGCGGCGGTGGATGCGCAAACCGTGGCAATCATGCTGGAACCGATCCAGAACGATGCCGGCGTCATTCCCGCGACCGAGCATTACCTCAAGGGTGTCGAACGCCTGTGCCGTGAGCTGGGAATCCTGTTGATTCTCGATGAAGTGCAAACCGGCACCGGCCGTTGTGGCACGTTGCTCGCCGAACAGCACTATGGCGTTCGCGCCGACATCATCACCCTGGGCAAGGGCTTGGGGGGTGGTGTGCCGCTGGCGGCTTTGCTGGCACGAGGCAAAGCGTGTTGTTTTGAGCTGGGTGAGCTGGAAGGCACCCACCACGGCAACGCGCTGATGGCTTCCGCCGGTGTGGCGGTGCTTGATACGGTGCTGAACCACGGATTTCTTGAACACGTCTGCGAGGTCGGCACTTACCTGGGTGAAGGGCTTGCCCGCCTGGCGCATCGCTATGACCAGGGTGAACTGCGCGGCCAGGGCCTGATGTGGGGACTGACTCTGTCGGAGGATTCGGCAGATGCGGTGGTAAACGCCGCGCTCAGTGAAGGCCTGATCCTGAGCGCGCCGCAACCCGATTGCCTGCGCTTCACCCCGGCGCTCACATTGAGCAAAAGCAACGTCGACGAAATGCTCCTGCGTCTGGCCCGTGCCTTCTCCCGGGTGCGCACTGCACAGCTGCAATGCCGCAAGGGCATTGCCGTTTAAGCCCCATATTTCCTGAACCGTCTCGCGGTATACGCGGCGCCTCCAGCCTGATTCTTTTGGCTGGGGGCGTTTTTTTGTCCGCGAATTAGACGATGGCTGAGTGCCAGATCCCACTGAACCCTTACCAACGGCCAAGGTCGATTAGCTTGTACGGCTCACACGAGCCGATTTTCTGGAGCTGAACCCATGGATATCATTCGCATCATCATCGCCATTCTGCTGCCGCCACTGGGTGTGTTCCTGCAAGTGGGTTTCGCTGGCGCGTTCTGGCTGAACATCCTGCTGACCTTGTGCGGTTACATTCCCGGCATCGTGCACGCGGTGTACATCATCGCCAAACGCTAAAAGACCTCAGCCTTTCGCGATCAGCCGTGAGTTGCGCTCATTGCGAAAGGCCAGTTGCTCAATGGTCTGGGTGGCGTGCTCCGCTTCTTCGCGGGCCTGGAGGATCATGCCGTGGTGCTCCGATTTGCTGCACACCGGGTCAGCATTGCTGGCATCCCCGGTCAGCATGAACGCCTGGCAGCGGCACCCACCGAAGTCCTTTTCCTTCTCGTCACATGAACGGCACGGCTCGGGCATCCAGTCGTAGCCGCGAAAGCGGTTGAAGCCAAACGAGTCGTACCAGATGTGTTGCATGCTGTGGTCGCGCACATTGGGAAATTGCACCGGCATCTGTCGGGCTCCGTGGCACGGCAGGGCAGTACCGTCCGGCGTTACTGTCAGAAAGATGCTGCCCCAGCCATTCATGCAGGCTTTCGGGCGTTCCTCGTAGTAATCCGGCGTGACGAATATCAGCTTGCACGGGTGGCCCTCGGCTTCGAGCTTGGCGCGGTATTCGTTGGTGATGCGTTCGGCGCGCACCAGCTGTTCCTGGGTCGGCAACAGGCCGACCCGATTGAGCTGGGCCCAGCCGTAGAACTGGCAGGTGGCAAGCTCGACAAAGTCCGCTTCCAGGGCAATGCACAGCTCAATGATGCGGTCGATCTTGTCGATATTGTGCCGATGGGTGACGAAGTTCAGCACCATCGGGTAGCCATGGGCTTTCACTGCCCGGGCCATTTCGAGTTTTTGCGCGAAGGCTTTTTTCGAGCCGGCCAGCAAGTTGTTCACTTGCTCGTCACTGGCCTGGAAACTGATCTGGATATGGTCCAGGCCGGCCTTCTTGAAGTCGCTGATCTTCTGCTCGGTGAGGCCGATGCCGGATGTGATCAGGTTGGTATAGAAACCCAGCTTGCGCGCCTCGGCGATCAGTTCGGCGAGGTCCTGGCGCACCAGCGGCTCACCGCCGGAAAACCCCAGTTGCGCAGCGCCCATTTCCCGGGCTTCACGAAATACCTTGATCCACTGTTCCGTGCTCAGTTCCTTGCCCTGCTCGGCGAAATCCAGCGGATTGGAGCAGTACGGGCATTGCAGCGGGCAGCGGTAGGTCAGCTCGGCCAGCAACCAGAGCGGTAGGCCGATTTCCGGCTTGGGTGGCAGGTCAGGCAAGTTCGATCCAGTGCTGAGCACGGGCAACCTCCATGAATTGCTCGATGTCTTCACCGAGCTCGGGCACGCCAGGGAACTGCTTGTCCAACTCGGCGATGATTGCGCTGACATCGCGCTCGCCGTCGATCAAGCCACCGATCAACGCGGCGCTGTCGTTGAGCTTGATCATGCCTTCCGGGTACAGCAGCACATGGCCTTTTTGCGCCGGTTCGTACTGGAAACGATAGCCCTGGCGCCAGGTCGGTTTTTTGCTGCGATCGAAGCTCATAGGGTGATCCCCTTATGCCATACACGCTGATCGGTCACGCTGTGATACGGCGGGCGTTTCAGTTCATAAGCCATGCTCATTGCATCGAGCATGCTCCAAAGAATGTCCAGTTTGAACTGGAGAATTTCCAGCATGCGCTCCTGGCCTTCGCGGGTGGTGTAGTGCTGCAGGGTGATGGCCAGACCGTGCTCCACATCCCGGCGAGCCTGGCCCAGGCGGGTGCGGAAATACTCATAGCCGGCCGGGTCGATCCATGGGTAATGCTGGGGCCAGCTGTCGAGGCGCGACTGGTGGATCTGCGGGGCGAACAACTCGGTCAGGGAACTGCTGGCGGCTTCCTGCCAGCTGGCCCGGCGGGCGAAGTTGACGTAGGCGTCTACCGCAAATCGTACGCCCGGCAGTACCAACTCCTGGGAGCGCAGTTGATCCGGGTCGAGGCCGACGGCCTGTCCCAAGCGCAACCAGGCTTCAATGCCGCCGTCTTCGCCGGGAGCGCCGTCGTGATCCAGCAGGCGCTGGATCCAATCACGACGAATCTCCCGGTCCGGGCAGTTGGCCAGGATCGCGGCGTCCTTGAGGGGAATGTTCACCTGGTAATAAAAACGGTTGGCGACCCAGCCCTGGATCTGCTCGCGGGTGGCGCGGCCTTCGTACATCGCCACGTGATACGGGTGATGGATATGGTAGAAGGCGCCCTTGGCGCGCAGGGCCTGTTCGAACTCGGCGGTGGTCAGCGGTGTGTCAGTCATTTGGCTCGCTCCTACAATTCAATGCTCATGCCGTCGTACGCCACTTCCACATTGCGTCGCAGCAGCTCGGCTCGCTCGGGCGAGTCTTCATCCAGGATCGGGTTGGTGTTGTTGATGTGGATAAGCACCTTGCGCTGCTTGGGCAACTGCTCCAGCACTTCCAGCATGCCGCCGGGGCCGTTTTGTGCCAGGTGGCCCATCTCGCGACCGGTGCGGGTGCCGACGCCACGGCGCTGCATTTCGTCGTCGTCCCACATCGTGCCGTCCACCAGCAGGCAATCGCTGCCGGCCATGATTTCCAGCAACGGTGCGTCAACCTTGCCCAGGCCCGGCGCATAGAACAGCTTGCCGCCGGTGCGCAGGTCTTCGACGATCAGGCCGATGTTGTCGCCCGGGTGTGGGTCGAATCGGTGAGGCGAGTAGGGCGGTGCCGCGCTGCGCAGCGGCAATGGTGTGAAGCGCAGGTTGGGGCAGGCGGGGATCGTGAAGCTGGCGTCCAGCTCGATGCGGTTCCAGGCCAGGCCGCCGTTCCAGTGGGTCAGCATGGTGAACAGCGGGAAGCCGGTGCTCAGGTCTTCATGGACCATGTCGGTGCACCACACCTGGTGCGGGCAGCCTTCGCGCAGGCTGAGCAGGCCGGTGGTGTGGTCGATCTGGCTGTCCATCAGGATGATCGCGCTGATGCCGGTATCCCGCAGCGCGCGGCCCGGTTGCATCGGGGCGAAGCCTTGAAGCTGGGCGCGGATATCTGGCGAGGCGTTGCACAGCACCCAGTTCACGCCGTCATCGGAAATCGCGATGGACGACTGGGTACGCGCCTCGGCCCGCAGGCTGCCGTCGCGAAAACCTGCACAGTTCACGCAGTTGCAGTTCCATTGCGGGAAACCACCGCCCGCGGCGGAACCTAGAATCTGGACAAACATGGCCGCTCCATTACACACAACTCAAAAATAAAAACGCCCCGGGCGAGCCGAGGCGTTGCATTGCGATACAAAGCCAATCAGCGGCTGGCAAAGTACATGGTGACTTCAAAGCCGATACGCAGATCAGTGTAAGCAGGTTTGGACCAGGTCATGTTCTTACTCCTACGAAGGGAAGGGACGTTTACTACCAGGTAATACATATAGTCCACCTCCAAGCGGAGATGTTCAGATGTGTGCATGTGAATATTACGTACTTCTTTTGAAGATAGCGCTGTCCTGCGGGAAAAAGCCTTTTACCGAAGCGGCAATGATCAGCCAGATCGTTGCCAGGAGCCGGCGGCACAAGCGCCATTGGCCACACAGCGCCATCCGCCTGCAGCAGCATCGAGTTGCTGTGCAGCTACCATTAAATCCTCGCGGGTGCGGGTCTGGATGAAATCTTGCAGCTGCTGGATGTAATCCGACGGGTGGCCTGCCAAGTGCGCGTGCCAGAGCAGTTCAGCGGCTTGGGAAGTGGGTAGGGCGTCGAGGGAAAATTGCCGGGCCAGATCGTTCGACAGTTCGCTGGCGTTGATCAGCGCGGGCAGTTGCTTCAGGAACGCCTGCAGGCGATCAAGTATTTGCGCAAGAGACGCGCTTGGGGATTGCACCCCAAACAGCAGGCCGGTTTGCCCGTTGTACTGTCGGATGCCGCTGAACACCGCGTAGCCCAATTGAAGCTCAACACGCAGTTGCTGGTAGAACGGCGCTTGCACCAGATGTGCGAGGAGGCGCCAGCAAGCCTCGTCCGCCAAGGAGCGTGTGGGTGTCGGGCAGAACAGCAGCAACGCGGCGTCGCTGGAATCGGTCCTGACTTCGTGCCAACGATGCTGGCTGCTGATTGACGGCAGTTCGCTGATAGCCGCTTGGGGTTGGCCGGGCAGTTTCCCGGCTGCACTTTTTATCGCCGTCTCGCAGGCGGCGGGCAGCCCCACGGCGAGCCCTTGCCAGCGAGCGGTTGACCATCGGTCTCGCCCAGCAACCTGCTGTGCAGCTTGGATGTCGGCGCAATACCCGGGCAATGCCTTGAGTAACTGCCGGATCGCCATAGCCGGCGCCGGGGAGGATGACGCTCCGGCATTTTCGTCGAGCCGGGTCAGCTCGCGTGCCACTTCCTCCAATATCGCGGGCATGGGTTCGTGCAGCCCTAGCATCTTCAGCTGCCAGTGACCGCCGATTGTCTCGAAAGACATCTGGACGCCAGCCTGGCTGGCGTTCTCACGCAGACGTGGGAAAAGCTCTGCATCCAGCGGCGAACCCAGATGCCAGCGCAGGTAGAGCGCACCTTCATCTGTGTCGCCTGGCAAGGCCTGGCTGAAGGTCAGCGCCGAAAGATCCTTCCGTCCACGGGAGCGATCCTGGGCGAACGTGCGCAGGCCGCGATGGGCGCTGGTTTGCCCGCGAATCAGCCCCGGGCGCTCTTCCCTGGCTGCCGGCTGCAGGAACGGATTGGTGGGCGGCAGTTGCCAGGCGTGCCGGGACGGCGGCAATTGCAGCGAGTCCAGCAGGGTCTTGAGGGAGCTGGCGCTTTGCTCGGACAGGACCAGTTCGTTGTCCTGCCGGGCCAATGCCAGGGCACCACTGACCTGTTGTTTGCGAGCAAGCAGCAAGGCGTACTCTTCCCGCAAGGGCGCCCAGTCACTGTGTGCGAAAAAGCTCAGCCAGTCGTGCAGCAGTTCTTCGATCAGTGTCGTCTGCTGCGCACCCTGAGTGTCCAGGGTGAACTTGATATCCAACAACGCCTGTCCGGCAAATTGATACAGCGCCGTTGCGTTAATGGCGCTGACTAACTGCCGCGACTGCAACTCGGCGAGCAACCCGCCGGGCGCCGAAGTGTTCAGCCACAGGCAGAGGAAATCCAGCGCCTCAGGGGAAGCCTCGCTTGCCACCACCTGATGCCAGTGGTGTTCATCGGTGTGTTGATAAGTACGTTGATTGCCGGCCAGCAACGCTGGCGCCGGCGTCTGTCGCCGCAGAGGTGCAGTCTTCAGCGCAGCGCCAAACTGATGCGCCAATGCCTCCAGCTCCACCAGCGACTGAGGGCCCGCAAGGCTCAAGGTCATCTGCCCGGAATGATAGAAACCTTCATAAAAATCCCGCAACGCCTGCTGAAAATCCTCACGCTCTACCGCCAAGCTATCCCGGTTGCCCGCATGAAACGCGCGCAACGGATGACCCGCCGCAACACCTCCCAGCAACGCTTGTTGCTGTTGCGCCGTGGCATCTTGCGACCAGGCAATAAACTCCGCCTGCAATACTTCGCGCTCACGCAACTGGTCTTCCAGGGCCAGGCGCGGATGGGCGAGCATGTCCCCCAGGCGCTCCAGTGCGGCTTCAAATGCCGTAACAGGCACCTCAAAGAAAAAGTCGGTAGTGCGCTCGCGGGTGCTGGCATTCACCTGTCCACCCTGGCGCTGGACGTAGGCCATCAGCCCGTCGCTTGCGGGAAAACGCCCGGTGCCCAGGAACAATAAATGCTCAAGAAAATGCGCCAGTCCCGGCCACGCCAGGGGCACATCGTGGCTGCCCGCTGCAACGCGCAAGGCAGCCGCGGCGCGCTTCAAGCGCGGCGCATGATGCAAGGAAACCCGCAGGCCGCTGGCCAGGGTCAATTGAAGGTGATGAGGGTGGGCCGGCGCAGGCATGAGCACTTCCGAAACGTAGGAAGTGCCTATGCTAGCGCAAACCTGCGGGATCAGTGCTTGTGCAACGCCCCATAAAGCTCGGGACGCCGGTCCAACAGGTAGCGATTGGCCGCGCGTGAGTCGACCATCAACTGCCGATCGAGTGTGCCCACGATCAGCGCTTCATCCAGACCGGCCTGGGCAATCCGCTGGCCATCCGGTGCGGCGATGCTGCTTTGCCCGCAATACTGGATCTCGCCTTCCTGCCCGCAGTAATTGGCGTAGGCCACATAACACTGGTTTTCAAACGCCCGCGCCAGCACGGTCACATCGGCGACGAAATCGAAGGGCACCATATTGGCCGTCGGCACCAGGATCAACTCCGCCCCGGCCAGCGCCAGGCGCCGGGTGTTCTCCGGGAATTCCAGGTCATAGCAAATCAGGAAACCCAGCTTCCAGCCGTTCAATTCCACCAGCGGAAAATCATCGTCCCCAGCGCTGAACATCGAGTTGTCGAGGTCGCCAAACAGGTGGGTCTTGCGGTAGTTGCACAGGCGCTGGCCATTGGCGTCGATCAGCTGCACGGCGTTGTAGATCTGCCCGTCTGCACCGCGCTCCGGATAGCCATACAGAATCGCCACGCCCGAGTTTTTCGCCAGCACGGCGATGGACTGGGCAGCGGGGCCGTCCTGGGTTTCAGCCAGGGCGCCGACCGCTTCCACGCCGATGTTATAGCCGGTGAGAAACATCTCCGGCAGCACCAGCAGGTCGGCGTCATTGGCCTCTTGCGCCAGCTGATGCAGGCGCTTGAGATTGCCGGCCACATCCAGCGGCAAAGGCGGGCATTGATACAGGGCAACACGCATGGGCAACTCCTTACTCGGGCAGTGCGATTGGCCCGATCTCGTCGAACACATCCCCCGGCCCCGGGTTCTGCGGGTGAGTGCTGCCACCGAAGTGAGTCATGATGCCCCACACCGCGTTCAGCGAGGTTTGCACGGCGCCTTCAACCCACGCCGGGGTCCAGGACACGTCGTCACCGGCAATGAAAATACCGCGTTGCTCCGCCGGCATGTCCTTCTGTATGAAGTGCGCGTACATCCGCTGGTTATAGCGATAGTGGCCGGGAAGTGCGCCTTTGAAAGCACCGAGGAAATGCGGGTCGGCTTCCCATGACACGGTGATCGGATCGCCGATGATCCGCGCGGCGATGTCGACTTTCGGGTAGATCTTCTTCAGCGCATCCAGAGCCAGCTTCACGCGTTTCTCGATGGGTTGCGGAAGCATTTTCAGCGCATCGCTCATCCAGGAGTAGGACAGGCAAATCACCCCCGGCTTGTCGTCACCGTTGTCGAACAGATAGGTGCCGCGGGTCAGGCGATCCGTCAGCGTCATGCTCATCAGGTCGCGGCCGGTTTCCGGATCCTTGTCCTTCCAGAATGGCCGGTCGACCATCACGAAGGTCTTCGACGACTGCATGTAGCGGGTGCGGTCCAGGGCCATCCACATCTTTTGCGAGAACAGGGTTTCGTCGCACTCGATCTGGGTGGTCAGCAGCCAGCTCTGGCAGGTGGTCAGCACGGCGGCGTATTCGCGGGTGTCACCGTAGTTGTCGGTGACGGCGAAACGGCCGTCCGGCGCGTGGGCAATGCGCTTGACCCCGGCCCGTGGCGCACCGTTGTGCAGGGAACTGAGGCTGGTGCCTTCGGGCCAGTGGGCGCAACGCTCCGGCACATGGCGCCAGATGCCCATGGGCACTTGGGCGACGCCGCCGACCACCAGATGCTGGTGATCGTCGCAGTTGGTCATCACCACGCGGAAGATTTCCAGCATCGAGTTGGGGAAGTCCGAGTCCCAGCCGCCGGTGCCAAAGCCGACCTGGCCGAACACTTCGCGGTGATGAAAGGACAACTTGGCGAACGCTTTGGAGGTCGCCACGAAGTCGTAGAAGGTGCGGTCGTCCCACAACGGAACCAGCGTATTCCACAGCTCTTTCAGGCGCGGTACGTCACGGTCGCGGATGGCTTGCTGGATATCGGCGAACTGCGAGCCGGCTTCCAGGGCGTCGGCCCAGGCGTCAGCCACTTCCTGGAACAGTGCAGGAAGGTCAGCGAGTTTCTGTGCGTAGTGCGTCTGGCCTTCGAGGTCGATGACCGTGCTGCCGGAAGCCGGCGTCAGCGGGTTGGGGAAGGGTTTGGTCTCCAGCCCGAGCTTGTCTACATAGTGGTAGAACGCGGTAGAGGACACCGGGAAACGCATGCCACCCAGTTCCGCAATGATGCCTTCGGCGCCTTCAAATGCCTGGGAGCGCAGGCGGCCACCCATTTTCGAGGCTTCATACACCACGGGTTTAAGGCCCAGCTTCATCAGCTCATAGGCGGCTACCAGCCCGGCAATCCCGGCGCCGACGATCGCCACTTCGGCGCCGTGGTTGGCCGCCGGAATGCTGCCCAGGCCCGCCGGATGCTCGATCCAGTCATCAAAGGCAAACGGGAAGTCCGGGCCAAAGATGGTGATCGGCTTTTTACCGGTGGCGGGGTGGCGATTGGTCTTGCTGATGGTGCTGGAAGGAATGCTCATGGCTGACCTTGCTGGCGGCTCGGCGGGGCGCGACCCGCTGAGTATAGGAAAAGATGGCAGCCATTCTAGGGAGCGTAGCGTTCGTTAATAAGACGCAATGTGTCGTCGGATTGAATTGTTTTTAGTCAGAGTGACGAGCTTGCTGGTCAGATTGGTTGTCCGCGATCCAGTTTGTTACTGAGGATGATCGAGGTGGTGGTCTTCTCCACGCCGTCGACGCTGCCGATCTGGTCCAGCAGTTGATCCAGCTGTTCCGGCGAATCGGTGCGCAGCCAGGCCACGTAATCGAACTCGCCGCTTACCGCACATAACTGCTGAACCTGCGCCATGGCACTGATCCGGCGCAGCACTTCCTTGCCGGAGCGCGGTTGCACGGTGATCCCCACGTAGGCCTGCAAACCACCGTCCACCACCCGCTGGCTGAGGCGCACGCCATAGCCGGTAATCACCTGGGTTTTTTCCAGGCGCGCCAGGCGTGAGGTGACGGTGGTGCGCGCGATGCCCAGTTGCCGGGCAAGCATGGCCACGCTTTCACGCGCGTTGATCTGCAAGGCGGCGATCAACTGGCGATCGATTTCATCGAGGACGGGAGGGTGAGAGGCGGGCAAGGTGTTCTCCGGCGCGGGCATCAATGGGCGAGCATGTTACAGGCTCGGTCCTGGCGATACTGCCCGCCCCGCCGGGAATTTATTTTCGCCGCTGATCGAACACATTATTTTGTGCCAGATTGTGAAAAGTAACTGTTTGGTACATTATTTTGCGTTAGGTATACAGGAAGGACGTTTGCGCGATGAATAACTTTGGGGCTGCCACCGGCAGCAGATGGTTGCTGGTTGGGCTGGGCCTGCTGATCGCCTTGATCGGCCTGGGTTTGGCAGGCGGTGGCGGTTACCTCGTAGTGCTGGGCGGCAGTTGGTATTTCCTGCTGATGGGCCTGGCGATGCTGGTCTCTGGTGTGCTGATCGCCAAGCGCCGGCCTCAGGGCGCATGGCTGTACGCCGTGGCATTGGTGCTGACTGCGATCTGGGCGGTGTGGGATACCGGTCTGGAATACTGGCCGTTGGTTTCGCGAGTCCTGACCTTCGCCGTCATCGGCCTGGTAGTCGCGCTGATTTATCCACAGCTCGCCCGCGCTTCCGGATCGACACCCGGGCGCGGCGCCTATGGCGTTGCCGGGCTGCTGGGCCTGGGCGTGGTCGCCACCCTGGCGTACATGTTTGTACCGACCCACGTGGTCAAGGCCAGCAGTGAGCCTGCGGTGACTGCGGTAACGCCGGGCACCGAGCAAAAAGACTGGGCCCACTGGGGCAACACCACTGCCGGCAATCGGTTTGCCGCGCTGGACCAGATCAACAAAGGCAACATCGACAAGTTGCAGGTGGCCTGGACCTTCCACACCGGCGACATCCCCGAGAGCAATGGCGCCGGTGCCGAAGACCAGAACACCCCGCTGCAGATCGGTGACAGCGTTTACGTGTGCACCGCCTACGGCAAAGTGTTTTCCCTGGACGCCGATACCGGTGCCCAACGCTGGAAATTCGACCCCCAGGGCAGCGGCCCCAACTGGCAGCGTTGCCGTGGCCTGGGGTATTTCGACAGCAGTGCCAGCGAGCAACCCGCCGGCGCCAAAGCCTGTGTGAAACGTCTGTTTCTGCCGACCGGCGATGCCCGGTTGATTGCGATCAATGCTGAAACCGGCGCGCCTTGCGAAGACTTCGGCGACCACGGCACTGTCGACCTGAAAACCGACATGGGCGAAGTAAAACCCGGTTATTACCAGCAAACCTCGACGCCACTGGTGGCGGGCAATGTTGTGATCGTGGGTGGACGGGTGGCGGACAACTTCTCCACCGGTGAACCGCCAGGCGTGGTGCGCGCCTTTGACGTGCACAGCGGCGAACTGGTGTGGGCCTGGGATCCGGGCAACCCGAACACCACCAAACGCCCACCTGCAGGAGAGACCTACACCCGCGGCACGCCGAACGTATGGTCGGCCATGTCCTACGACGCCAAGCTCGGCCTGGTCTACCTGCCCACCGGTAACGCCACCCCGGACTTCTTCGCCGGTGAACGTACCGCCTATGACGACAAGTGGAGCTCCTCCATCGTCGCCATCGACGTGAAGACCGGCCAAGTGCGCTGGCACTTCCAGACCACTCACCACGACCTGTGGGACTTCGACCTGCCGGCACAGCCGCTGCTCTACGACATTCCGGATGGCAGCGGCGGCGTGCAACCGGCACTGGCCCAAGTCACCAAGCAAGGTGAAATCTTCCTGCTCAACCGCGCAACCGGCGTGCCCATCGCCCGGGTCGAAGAGCGTCCGGTGCCCCAGGGCAATGTGCCCGGCGAACGCTATTCGCCGACCCAGCCGTTTTCGGTCGACATGCCTTCGATCGGCAATCAGCAACTGACCGAATCCGACATGTGGGGCGCCACGCCGTTTGACCAGTTGATGTGCCGCATCCAGTTCAAGGGCATGCGTCATCAGGGCGTCTATACGCCACCAGGCCTGGACCGCGCGCTGCAATTCCCGGGTTCGCTGGGGGGGATGAACTGGGGCAGCGTGTCAGTGGACCCGAATACCCACTATATGTTCGTCAACGACATGCGCCTGGGTTTGGCCAACTACATGATCCCGCGCGACAAGATCGCCGCCGGTGCCAGTGGCATCGAAATGGGCGTGGTGCCGCAAGAAGGTACGCCGTTCGGTGCGATGCGCGAGCGCTTCCTCTCGGCGGCGGGCATTCCGTGTCAGAAGCCGCCGTTCGGCACCCTGTCGGCCATCGACCTGAAAACCCACAAGCTGATGTGGCAAGTGCCGGTGGGCACGGTTGAAGACACCGGGCCGCTGGGCATCCGCATGCACATGCCGATTCCAATCGGCATGCCGACCCTCGGCGCGTCCCTGGCCACCCAGTCCGGCTTGCTGTTTTTCGCCGGCACCCAGGACTTCTACCTGCGCGCTTTCGACACCGGCAACGGCAACGAGATCTGGAAATCACGGCTGCCGGTGGGTAGCCAGTCGGGGCCGATGACCTACGTGTCGCCCAAGACCGGCACGCAGTACATCGTGCTCACCGCTGGCGGTGCGCGACAGTCGCCGGACCGTGGGGATTATGTGATTGCCTACGCGTTGCCCAAGAAATAGGGCGTGAAAAAGCCGCACGGATGTGCGGCTTTTTTTTGCGTCTTAGATCACGTCTGCCAGCAGGCATCGGGCAAAGAGTTGTGGCACCGGAAGGTTGCGCTGGCTGTAGCGGCTCAGCAGGATGATTTCCCGGTGAAAGGTCAGCTCGCCCAGCGGGATGACACGCACCTGCGGGGATCGGTCCAGCCATAGTCCGGCGTGGGGAACCAGTGAAACGCCCAGGCCGCATTCGACCATTTTGACCAGCGCCTCAATCTCGTCCAGTTCCAGCGCCACTTGCACGTCCAGCCGCTGATCCCGCAGAAAGCGACTGACCAGCCGCCCGCCAAACGAAGCCCGGTCGTAGCGCACGTGAGGATGAGCGGCGAGCAGTTGCAGCGGGTCATCCCCCTCGACCTTCAGCGGCGCGATCAACACAAACGGCTCCCTGCGCAGCAGTTGCACGTGCAGTTCCTTGGGCAAGTCAAAGGGTGGGCGAATGATGATCGCCGAGTCGAGTTCGCCTGCATCCACCTGGCTGAGCAGCTCCAGGGAAACTCCCGGCACCAACTTGCACTCCACCGTCGGCGCCGCCTTGCGCAAACGCACCAGGGCCTGGGGCAGCAGGCCGGTCTGGGCGGTGGTGATGGCGCCGACCTTCAACTCGCCCCTGTACTCATTGGCATCCACCGGCACAGCCATGCGGTTGAACGTCTCGAGAATCTCCCTGGCCAGCGGCAGCGCGCGGATCCCCGCCGCGTTCAGCGTGGCCTGGCGCCCGGTTCGGTCGAACAACTGCACGCCGAGCACCTGCTCCAACTGACGGATCTGCGCACTCACTGCCGATTGTGTCAGCCCGATATGCATGCCCGCTGCGGCGAACGTGCCATGGCGGGTAACGGCGATAAAGGTTTTCAGTTCCCGCAGCATGGGCGTCTCGATTGATCAAAATAATTTGAGCTCGCTGCGAAAACTATCGTCTTTCCATCGGTTACGGCAAGGCTAGACTCGCAAGGACTTAATACCCATAGAGGTTAGACCTGATGGCACTGGCTCCTTTTCACCTGGCAATTCCGGTATTCGACCTGGCGGCTGCGCGGCAGTTTTATGGCGAGGTGTTTGGGTTGGAGGAGGGACGTGCCAGTGATCACTGGGTCGACTTCGACTTCTTCGGGCATCAATTGGTGATTCATGAGCATCCGAAAACCGCTTCTCAAGAGGCGGCGCACACCAATGCAGTGGACGGCCACGACGTGCCGGTGCCGCATTTTGGCGTGGTGTTGAGTTGGGATGATTGGCATGCGTTGGCGGAGCGTTTGCAGGCGCGCAATACCCAGTTTGTGTTGGAACCGCATATTCGTTTCAAAGGCCAGGTGGGCGAGCAGGCGACGTTGTTTCTGTTTGACCCGTGCGGCAACGCGTTGGAGTTCAAGGCGTTCAAGGACATTGGGCAGTTGTTTGCCAAGTGAGGGCGCTTTGATGAATGGCCTGGATGCAACGGGCATCGCCGAGGCGGTGGGTTCGGGGGCGATTACGCCGGCTTTGGTTGCTGAACACTTTCTTGCGCGCATAGGTGTCGACGAACCAGATATCCAGGCGTTTGTATCCTTCGACGCTGAGGCGGTGAGCAAGCAAGCCTGTGGGCTTGAGGGCTGCGCCGGTCTGCTCGCCGGCGTGCCCGTGGGGGTCAAGGACATCTTTGATACCGCCGACCACCCAACGGAATTCTATTCGCCGATTTACCTGGGTAATCGTCCATCGCGGGATGCCCATGTGGTGACGCTGCTACGCCAGGCGGGCGCGATTATCATGGGCAAGACCCACACCACCGAATTTGCCTACATGAACACCGGGCCGACGCGTAATCCGCTGGATTTGTCCTGCACTCCGGGTAGCTCCAGCGCGGGTTCCGCGGCGGGGATGGCGGCCGGTTTTTTCCCGTTGGCGTTGGGTACCCAAACGGCGGGGTCGTTGCTCAAGCCTGCGGCTTATTGCGGGTTGTTTGCCTTCAAACCGTCGTTTGGACTGGTCTCGCTGGAAGGCGTGAAACCCCTGGCGCCGAGCTTCGATACGGTGGGTTGGTATGGGCGCTCGGTGCGTGATCTTGAGCGGGTGGCGCGGGTGTTGATTCGAGGGTTTCCGGCTGTTGAGGTCGATCGTCGGCCTTTGCGGCTTGGTTTCTGCCGTACTTCTCGCTGGTCGGATGTGCAGCCGGTGGTGGCCCAGGCTATTGAGCTAGCGATAGCCAGGTTGGGGCCTCTTGTCAGTGAAGTCGTGTTGCCCGAGGCGTTCGACGGAGTATTCGACGATCACCAGTTGATCAACGATTGCGAAGGTGCCCGCTCATTGGCCAAGGAGTTTCAGTCTCATCCCGAACTACTCAGCGACTCGACGTTGGCCATGATCGAGCGCGCCCAGACGACGAGTTGGGAGCAGGAGTCGGCAGCCAAGGCCCGCTTGGTACAACTGGCCCCGCAGCTTGCGCAAATCTGCCAGCCGTTTGATGCGATGTTGAGTGTTTCCTGCGGGATGTTGGCGCCGGTGGGGTTGGAGACCACGGGGCCGTCGGACCTCATCAAGTTCTGGGGCGCGTTTGGGTTGCCGCAGGTGAATGTGCCGGTGGCGCGTGGTGACGGGGAGTTGCCGGTGGGGTTGCAGGTAATTGGGGCGTTTAGAGGGGATGCGCCGTTGCTAGGTACGGCGCAAGTCATTGTTAATGCGTTGGTAAGCTGAGAGTCAGTCAAGGCACAAAAACTGACATTAGTTCGCTGGCGAAGCGGCGATAGGCGTAGTCATCATATTCTTCGCATGAGCCCGTTCAGAAATGAGCGGGCTTTTTTCATTGGTGTGTCCTGTGTGTATAAAAGATGCTGCAGGATACCTTCGGTGTGTAAGATACACACTGTGGAGCGGGCGCGATGAGAAGCAGAGAGGTAATTGACTTGCTGATGGCGGATGGATGGTTTGAGGTGGCGGCGAAAGGCAGTCACCATCAATTCAAGCACTCAACCAAGCCCGGCCGGGTGACGGTTCCTCATCCTAAATCAGAGATAGCCAAGGGGACCTTGCACAGCATTTTGAAATCAGCAGGCCTGAAGTGATGACCGTAGGTTATGTGGTGAATGATCCCGCTGCGGCTCATTCAAAGGAGGAAAAATGAAATTTCCAGTGGTGATACACAAAGACGCTGATTCAGATTACAGCGTGACCGTCCCGGACGTGCCAGGTTGCTTTTCTGCGGGCACAACCTTTTCCGAAGCTCTGGATAATGTCCGCGAAGCTTTAGCGCTGCACCTCGAGGGATTGGTTGCTGATGAGGAGCGGCTTCCTCAGGCTAGAGAGGTCGACGTCCATTTGGAGAATCCGGACTTTGCGGGTGGCGTGTGGGCGGTGATCGACTTTGATCTCACTCCTTACCTGGGCAAGTCAGTCAGGTTCAACGCCTCACTGCCTGAGCAACTTTTGAATCGTATCGATGAGCGAGTGCAAAAAGACCATCGCTATGCCTCGCGCTCTGGGTTCCTGGCGACGGCGGCTTTGCGCGAACTTTCCGTTTGATAACGGGCCGGTAGAGCACGCAGTACAAAAAAGGCTTACGCCGCAAAGCGTAAGTCTTTCTTTTATTCGAGGAGGTGTGATCAGCGAGACTACGACCCCTTGCACACCTTCGCAGCGGCAGCATCGTTCGGGATAAATGAATCCGGCGCGCCCGGCTTCAGCACCACGTACCCTCGCCGCCACGGTTGATCGTCCACCAGATTCCAGCGATGCCCTGTGCCGGTGTTGTCTTCGGCGATCAGTACTTCACCCGGATGCAACGTGAACTTCTCACCGCCGCGTGTCACGAACGCCAGGGTGCCGGACAGCGTCATGACGTACTGTGGCTCCGGGTCGTTATGCCAGCTATACGAGGAATGCGCCGCCGTTTGCTTGAAGTGAATGGCGGTCACGTCATTGCGCATGCTCTGGTCGATGGTGCCTTCCAGTACGTGCGAATTGTTGTCGGCGCCGGTGCAGAGCTTGAATGCCTTGATGGAGTCAGTGGCGGCGGGGGCGGCTTGTGCGCCGCTCAAGGTTGCGAGGGTGATTGCGACGGCGGCTGTGGCACGTATGCCCAGGCCGTGGATTGCGTTGCGCGGCGAGCGTTTTTGCTGATGCATGGAACAAGTTTCCCTCGTGCTGAATTGGCGTTGACTGGGAATCATGGTCAGTGCCGTAGCCGTTCGGGACAACTAACTAATGTTTCATTGCTGCACGACTCACGCGCGCCAGAAACGACAAAGCCGCGCAATGCGCGGCTTTCAAGATGGTGGGCCCAGTAGGACTCGAACCTACGACCAAGGGATTATGAGTCCCCTGCTCTAACCAACTGAGCTATAGGCCCTCAGTAGGCCGCGGATTATAGCGATGGTTTCTTCGCTGTGCCATCCGAAAAGTCCGAAACGCTCATACGAAGGAACGTAGCGGCGAAAAGGTCCGGCGGCAGCGGCAGGCTGACGATGTAGCCCTGCATCTGCTCACAACCTTCAGCCGCCAGAAACGCTTGCTGGGCCGGCGTTTCTACGCCCTCGGCAATGATGGTGAATTGCATGCTGTGCCCAAGGGCGATGATGGCGCGCACGATCGCCGCATCGTGTGGGTCGTCGGGCAGGCCACGGACGAAGGATTGGTCGATCTTCAGGAAGTCCAGCGGCAGGCGTTTCAGGTAGCTGAGGGACGAATAGCCGGTGCCGAAGTCATCAATGGCCAGTTGCACGCCCAGATGCTTGAGCTGGTGCAGCACCTCCAGCGCCTCTTCGGCCTGGCTCATGATGAAGTTTTCGGTGATCTCCAGTTGCAGGCAGCCAGGCTCCAGGCGGTTGTCCCGCAGCAGTTGCTCGATGCGCGCCAGCAGGTTGGGGTGGCGCAGTTGCGCGCCCGCCAGGTTGACGGACAGCGGGCCGAAGTCATCAAAAATTTCTCGCCAGTCGTGCATCTGTCGGCAGGCCTGCTCCAGTACCCAGTCGCCAATCTGCAGGATCATGCCGTTCTCTTCGGCCAGGGCAATGAAGTGCTCGGGCGGCACTTCGCCGAAGGTGGGGTGGCGCCAGCGAATCAGGGCTTCGGCGCCGATCAGTTGTTGGGTGTCGAGGCTGAGTTTCGGCTGGTAATAGAGAGACAATTCGTCGCGCTCGATCGCTCGGCGCAGTTCGTGTTCCAGGGCCACGCGCTCGTTGGCTTGCGCGGTGAGGTCCTGGGTGTAGCTTTCGACGCGGTTGCGGCCTTTGGCCTTGGAGCGGTACATGGCGGCGTCAGCGTTTTTGACCAGGGTGGCGACGTCGTTGCCGTCCCGTGGGTACAGGCTGGTGCCGATGCTGGCGCTGATGAAGAACTCATGCTCGCCCGCCTGGAACGGTGGGGTGAAGCAGGCCAGCAGCTTATTGGCCAGGTGTTCGGCGTCGCTGGCTTGTTGCAGGCCGGGCAGCAGGATGATGAATTCGTCGCCACCCAGGCGCGCGACGGTGTCGACGTCTCGCAGTTGGTCCTTGAGGCGAACGGCGATGTCCTTGAGCAGCAGGTCGCCAATCGGGTGGCCGAGGCTGTCGTTGATGTGTTTGAAGCGGTCGAGGTCGAGGAACAGCACGGCGCCCTGGCTGCCGGTTTCCTGTTGGTTGTTGAGGGCGGCTTGCAGGCGGCTTTCAAACAGGGTGCGGTTGGGCAGGCCGGTCAGCGGGTCGTGGTGGGCCTGGTAATCGAGGCGCGCCTGGGCGTGCTTGAGGCTGGAGATGTCGGCAAACACGGCGACGAAGTGGGTGATCGACTCCTCGCGGTTGCGCACGGCGCTGATGGTCAGCCAGCTGGGGTACAGCTCGCCGTTCTTGCGCCGGTTGGAGATCTCGCCTTGCCAGTGGCCGTTGGCCGTCAGTTGGTGCCACATGGCCGCGTAGAAGGCGCTGTCGTGCAGGCCCGAGGCAAGCAGGCGCGGGGTTTGGCCAAGGGCCTCGGCTTCGCTGTAGCCGGTGATCTCGCTGAAGGCGCGGTTCACGGCGCTGATGTTTTGCCGGGTGTCGGTGATCAGTACGCCTTCGGCCGTGCTCTCGAACACGGTGGCGGCCTGTTGCAGTTTTTCCTGCATCAGTTGGCGTTCGGTGATGTCCCGGGCGATGGTCAGCATGCAGTCGTCGTCGCCGATGGGCAGCGGGCGGCTGGAGACTTCACATAGGCGAATTTCGCCGTCGCTGCGGCGGATGTGGCAGACAAAGTCGCGGACAAATCCATCCCGTTGCAGCCGTTCCAGCATATCTTTGCGTTCGTTCAGGTCGACCCAGATCCCGAGGTCCAGGGTTGACTGGTCCAGCGACATCACGCTGTTGAAGCCGGTAATTCGACTGAATCCTTCGTTGACCTCAATCAGCAAACCGTCGCTTTGGCGGGACAACAGCAGGCCGTCGGGAGAGGCATGAAAGGCCTTGGCGAATTTCTCTTCGGAGGTCTGCAGTCGCTGCTGGGTTTCTTTCAGCTGGGTGATGTCACGCACCACCACGACCAGAGCTTCGGTGGTATCCAGTTGAAAGGGTTCGGCGGAGATCAGTCCGGTGAAGGCCTGGCCGTTGCTGCGCAGGAAGGGCATTTCCAGGTTGCGGATGCTGGTGGTCTGTACCCGTTGCAGCAGGCCGGGGCCTACGCCCTGGATGCCCCAGATATTCAGTTCAGTGGCGGTTTTTCCTACGACTGCTTCGGCGCTCAGGCCGATCTGGTCTTCGAATGCCTTATTGACCTCCATCAGGCAGCCGTCCGACAGGCGGGCGATGACCAGGATGTCCGGGCATTGCTGGAACACAGAGGCGAATTTCTGTTCCGAAAGCTGCAACGCTTCCTCGGTGCGCTTGGCTTCGCTGATGTCGATCATCAGGCCGCGCAGCACGGGTTCGTGGCCGTGTTCGATCAGGCTGACGATGTCCCGCACCCACAGGCAGCGGCCATCGGCGGTGATCACCCGATAGTCGACACTGTGGTCGCGGTTGGCCCGGGTTTCGGCGTAGCAATAGGATTCGGTGCGGGTCAGGTCCGCGGGGTGGATGATGTTGCGCCAGAAGCCCGGGATCAGCCAGTGGGCACGGGGGTAACCCAGCAGTTCCTCGGCGTGGGGCGACACGTAGCTGTAGGTGAAATCGCTGATGCTGGCTTCCCAGGCGATCGCGGAAAGGCTCTCCACCAGGCCGCGATAGTGGTATTCGCTGCTGCGCAGTTCCTGTTCGAGGGCGACCCGGCGGGAAATTTCCGAGCTGAGCCGACGATTGATCCGAATAACCACGGCCAGCACGATGCTCAGCAACAGCACGGCAGGCAACCCGTAGAGCAGCACGTCCGTCCAGAGCGTGCGGTGGTCGATGACGTTGCCGACCCAGCGCTGCTGGATGGCCTCGGTCTCAGACGGGCTGATGTCGGCCAGGACTTTATCGAGGATGCCCACCAGCATCTTGTCGTCCTTGGGTACGCCCATGGCCAACTGATAGCGGTAAGGCGTTTCGCCGCTGATGTACAGGCCTTCCAGCTTGAGTTGACGCAGGCTCCACACGCTGGACGCCAGATCGCCCACTACGGCGTCGACCTTGTCGGTGGCCAGGGCCTGCAGCGTAGCGCTGACATTGGGCATGGCCACCAGGTTGAGGTCCGGGTGGTGAGTGCGCAGCAGTTCATGGGGCGCGTAGTTTTCCACCACGGCCACCTTCAACCCGTACAGGTCTTTGAGGCTGCGTGGTTGCGGGCCGCCTTCGTGGGCGAGGATGACGATGGGGAAGTCGAGATAAGGCCGGGTAAACGACAGGAAACCCTGGCGTTCCGGTGTGGACATGATGCCCGGCAGCAGGTCGAGCTGGTTGTTGCGGGCCTGTTCCAGCACGGCGCTCCAGTTCACCGGCTCGATCAGTTTTATCCTGACGCCAAGGCGATCCTGCATCAGCCGCACATAATCAGCGGCCAGGCCCTGGTAGCGACCGTCTTCATCGCGGTATTCAAAGGGTGGCCAAGAGGCGTCGACGCCCAGGCGCAACTCTTGGTGGTCCGCCAGCCAGCCACGCTCTTCATCGGTGAGAGTCAACGCGCCAGCCGTTGCGGTCCAGGTCAGCAGCGACAGCAGTAACACGGTCGGCAATCTGGGCATAACGGTCTCGTTATGGCACGGGGAATGTTTCGAGTGTAGACGGGCATTGCGGGGGAGGGGAGGCAGCGAGGATTTAATCTGCAGAAGCAAAAACCCCGGCCTGGGCCGGGGTTTTTGTGATCACTCGTCGAGGAAGGAGCGCAAATGCTCGCTTCTCGTCGGGTGGCGCAGCTTGCGCAGCGCCTTGGCTTCGATCTGACGAATCCGCTCACGGGTAACGTCGAACTGCTTACCAACCTCCTCAAGGGTGTGGTCGGTATTCATGTCGATGCCGAAGCGCATGCGCAGTACCTTGGCTTCACGGGCAGTGAGGCCGGACAGTACGTCGCGAGTCGCTTCTTTCAGGCTCTCAACGGTAGCAACATCGATTGGCGACTGCATGGTCGAGTCTTCGATGAAGTCACCCAGATGGGAGTCTTCGTCATCACCGATCGGGGTTTCCATGGAGATCGGCTCTTTAGCGATCTTCAATACCTTGCGGATTTTATCCTCAGGCATTTCCATGCGTTCGCCCAACTCTTCCGGGGTCGGTTCGCGACCCATTTCCTGCAACATCTGCCGGGAAATACGGTTGAGCTTGTTGATCGTCTCGATCATGTGCACCGGAATACGGATGGTGCGGGCCTGGTCGGCGATCGAGCGAGTGATCGCCTGACGGATCCACCAAGTGGCATAAGTCGAGAACTTGTAGCCGCGACGGTATTCGAACTTGTCCACCGCTTTCATCAAGCCGATGTTGCCTTCCTGGATCAGATCGAGGAATTGCAGGCCACGGTTGGTGTACTTCTTGGCGATGGAGATCACCAGACGCAAGTTCGCTTCAACCATCTCTTTCTTCGCGCGGCGGGCCTTGGCCTCACCGATCGACATGCGACGGTTGATGTCCTTGATCTCGGCAATCGTCAGACCGGTTTCAGTCTGCAATGCAGTCAGCTTCTGCTGGCAACGAACGATGTCGGCCTGGAAGCGACCAATGGCTTCAGCGTATTTGCTTTTGCCTTTGGCCAGTGCGTCGGTCCAGCTTTCGTCGACTTCGTTGCCCGGGAACTGGCGCAGGAAGTCGGCACGCGGCATGCGCGCATCACGGACACAGAGCTGCATGATCGCACGCTCTTGTGCACGCAGACGCTCAAGGGCGCTACGAACTCGCTCAACCAGGCCTTCGAATTGCTTCGGTACCAGTTTGATCGGCATGAAGAGTTCAGCCAGGGCCAGCAATTCAGCAGTTGCCTGCTTGCTGCCGCGACCGTGCTTCTTCAGGGCCTTGCGAGCCAGTTCCATCTGATCGGAGACCGCGCCAAAGCGCTGGGCTGCGATGATCGGATCCGGACCGCTTTCGACTTCTTCTTCGTCATCAGTGCTGGCTTCAGCTTCGTCGTCGTCGGTGTCGTCGTCTGCTTTCGCAGCCTTGGCATCGATCGGTGGCGGAATTTCAGCCGCAGGTGGCGCAATGCCGTCGTCCGGGTCGATATAACCGCTCAGGACGTCGGACAGGCGGCCACCTTCGGTGGTGACGCGAGTGTACTCGGAGAGAATGTGGTCAACCGTGCCTGGGAAGTGCGCGATTGCGCCCATCACTTCACGGATGCCCTCTTCGATACGCTTGGCGATTTCGATTTCGCCTTCACGTGTCAGCAGCTCTACCGTACCCATTTCGCGCATATACATGCGCACAGGGTCAGTCGTGCGACCGATGTCGGTCTCGACCGCTGCCAACGCGGCGGCTGCTTCTTCAGCGGCTGCCTCGTCGGTATCGGCGTCGGCCAACATAAGGGCGTCCGCATCCGGAGCACTCTCGTGTACGGGGATCCCCATGTCATTAATCATGCGGATGATGTCTTCCACCTGCTCTGGATCTGAAATATCCTCAGGCAGGTGGTCGTTGACCTCTGCGTAAGTCAGATACTTCTGCTCACGACCAAGGGTGATCAACTCTTTGATACGAGACTGCTGTTGCGCTTTTCCGGACATAACACCCTATCCACTGAAGGTCTTGGCGGGCAAAAAACAAGCCGAGGATTATACCCGAGCTATGACCTCACACGCCAGCTGAGGTCGGGTTTGATGCGGAAACATTGCGACTTAAAAGGTCGCGCAGTTGATTTTTCTCTTCGGCGGTCAATTCACTCTGACGCGCTTTTCGAAGAAGTTGTTCCAGGTTTCGCTCGCGTTGACGAGCTACCAAGCTAGTAATGGTGTCGAAAAACTGTTGTTCAAGGTTATCGCCATCAATCAGCCATTCCTTTTCTGCCAATGCCTTCAGCAAACGGCCCTGTTCGGTGCCGTGCCAGCGTGCAATCAGCTGGAATGAGTTTAGCTTAGGATTCTTCTGTACGGCTTCGAGCAGGGCCACCAACAGTTGCGTATTGGTGTGGTCTTCGGCCGCAAAGTGCCCCGCATCCTCGACTTTTTGTGCCAGTTGCGGGTGGTGCAAAAGTGTACGCAGGGCTGCCATGGTGGGCGGCTCTACTGCTGCTGGGACGCGTGGGCCGCGCGGTTCGTCACGGTCACCGCCACGTTTGCCGTTTTTGTCCCAGGGTTTCTTGTCCCATTTCTTGCCGCCGGCGCCGGGTTTCTTCGGTGTCCACTCCTGCTGGGGCGTGTAGGCCTCCTGCGGTTGGTGGAAGTCGGAGTAGTCCGGCATGGCGTCGTAATCCATGCCCGGGTCGTAGGCCGGCGGCGCCTCTTGCGGCGCGCTGCGGGCCAGCTGGCTGACGGCCTCGCCACTCAAGCCGGTGATTTCCAGCAGGCGCTGGCGCATCAGGGTGCGCAGGTTGGCGCCCGGAACCTTGTCGATTAGCGGGGCCGCGAGGGTGACCATGTGGGCCTTGCCTTCGAGGGAGCGCGGGTCGGACTCTTCGGTCAGTTGCTGGAAAAAGTAATCGGCCAGCGGTTGTGCGTGTTGGTTGATGCGCGCGCGGAACGCGTCGGTGCCTTCGGAGCGGACCAGGGTGTCCGGGTCTTCACCTTCGGGCAGGAACAGGAAGCGTGCGCGCCGCCCGTCCTGCAGGCTCGACAGGGTCGACTCAAGGGCACGCCACGCTGCGTTGCGGCCGGCCTGGTCGCCGTCGAAGCAGAACAGTACGTTGGGCACCACGCGAAACAGGCGCTTCAAGTGCTCTTCGCTGGTCGCGGTGCCCAGGGTCGCCACGGCGTTGCGCAAACCTTGCTGGGCCAGGGCAATCACGTCCATATAGCCTTCAACCACGATGATTTCGTCGAGGTTGCGGTTGTTCTTGCGCGCCTCAAACAGGCCGTAGAGTTCCTGGCCTTTATGAAACACCGGGGTTTCCGGTGAGTTCAGGTATTTGGGCTTGTCGTCCCCCAGCACCCGGCCGCCGAACGCGATGATGCGGCCGCGGCTGTCGCGGATCGGGAACATCACGCGGTCGCGGAAACGGTCATAACGCTTGCCGGTCTCGGCGTTTTCCACCAACAGGCCGGCGTCGATCATGGCTTTTTGCTGCAGGGTGTCGCTGCTCAGGTGCTTGTACAGGTTGTCCCAGCCCGGCGGGGCGAAGCCGAGGCCGAAGTCGCGGGCGATTTCACCGGTCAGGCCGCGGCCCTTGAGGTAATCGACGGCGGCTTTGCGCTGCGGGTGGCTTTTCAGTGCCTGGCGGTAAAAGTCGGCAGCAGCGGTAAGCAGCGGGTACAGCGGCGAATCGGTGGGTTGCCGCGGTTTGTGCGGGCGGCCACTTTCTTCGCGGGGGATTTCCATGCCGGCGGCTTTCGCCAGTTCCTCGACGGCCTGGGGGAAGTCCAGGTTGTCGTGGTCCATGATGAAGCCGAGGGCGTTGCCGCCAGCGCCGCAGCCGAAGCAGTAGTAGAACTGCTTGTCGGGGCTGACGCTGAACGACGGAGTCTTTTCCTTGTGGAACGGGCAGCAGGCGGTGTAGTTCTTGCCGGCCTTTTTCATCTGCAGGCGCGAGCTGACAACATCGACGATGTCGGTGCGGTTCAGAAGGTCGTCAATAAAGCTCTGGGGAATTAGCCCGGCCATGGCGTTCTCGTCATCACTGCGTGTAAAAGAGGGCCCGCAAAGTGCTCAAGGCGCGCGTGTTGTGCGGCTCGATCTACTGTCGTCTGCTTGGTCTGTCAGGAAGTGTATCTGCCGAACATTCACTGACGTTAGTTCCGATCAGTGCCCGGCGTAGAAATGTTGCCCGGGAGTCCGGTCTTGGCCATGTGGGGGCCTCGGAAGCTCATCGGTGGGCGCAGCCGACCTGTTGATCGCCTGTTAAAAAATAAGTGTGCTCGTCAGTAGCCTTGTTAGGCTCGTCAGAAGAGACGTGCACCGCTGGCAAAAGAGCCAGTCCTGACGTGTGAAGCAGTTCGTTTCAGTCGCGTGTGCGGCGTCAACGGTGAAGCATCAAGCGATATCCGCAAATGCCAACAGCCCGGCTGAGGGCCGGGCTTGGCAGAAGCTTGCTACGAACGTCTGTGTATTAGTACAGACGAACGGCGCGGCGCTGCTCGCGCTGAACTTTCTTGGCGTGACGCTTAACAGCGGCTGCTGCTTTACGCTTACGCTCAGAAGTTGGCTTCTCGTAAAATTCGCGGCTACGAACTTCAGCCAGAACACCGGCTTTTTCGCAGGAGCGCTTGAAACGACGCAGAGCTACGTCGAAGGGTTCGTTCTCTTTTACTTTGACGGCTGGCATCCAGAGCTACCTTCTTTCATTACCGGGAATCAACGTTCTCGTCGCAAAAAATTCGCGGCTGAGGTCGTCGGTTTTTAAGGGTTGCGGATGTTAACCCCTCATTGCCCGGAATGCAAAGCCTCTGATCGAAAACCGCTAGTCGGGAGGGGGAGTGGCGACTATTATGCGCGCCTTCGAATTCAGCCTCTACAAGGCGCAAACCCATGCTAGTTCTGGGATTAGAAACCTCGTGCGACGAAACCGGTGTCGCACTTTACGACAGTGAACGCGGGCTTTTGGCCGACGCACTGTTCAGTCAGATCGACCTGCATCGCGCCTATGGCGGCGTGGTGCCGGAGCTGGCCAGCCGTGATCATGTCAAACGCATGCTGCCATTGATTCGCCAGGTGCTGGACGAGGCCGGCTGCGTGCCGACCGAGATCGACGCCATTGCCTATACCGCAGGCCCCGGATTGGTCGGAGCCCTGCTGGTTGGGGCCTCTTGCGCCCAGGCGCTGGCATTTGCCTGGGGCATTCCGGCCCTTGGTGTGCACCACATGGAAGGCCATTTACTGGCACCGATGCTGGAAGAAAACCCGCCAGCGTTCCCGTTCGTCGCTTTGTTGGTTTCAGGCGGCCATACGCAGCTGGTTCAGGTCGACGGAATCGGTCAATACACGCTGCTGGGCGAAAGCCTGGACGACGCTGCCGGTGAAGCTTTCGACAAGACTGCGAAGATGATGGGCCTTAATTATCCGGGCGGCCCGGAAATCGCCCGCTTGGCAGAAAAAGGCGTTCCGGGGCGCTATACCTTCCCGCGCCCGATGTGCGATCGCCCTGGCCTGATGTTCAGTTTCAGCGGCCTGAAAACCTCTGCCCTGAACACCTGGCAGCAGAGCGTCAGCGCCGGAGACGACAGTGAGCAAGCCCGTTGCGACATCTCGCTGGCGTTCCAGCAGGCCGTGGTGGAGACTTTGACCATCAAGTGCAAGCGGGCCCTGAAGCAGGCGGGCATGAAGCGCCTGGTGATCGCGGGCGGCGTCAGCGCGAACAAGGCGCTGCGCAGCTCCCTGGAGAAAATGCTCGGCGACATGAAGGGCGACGTGTTTTATGCGCGTCCCGAATTCTGCACCGACAACGGTGCGATGATCGCCTATGCCGGTTGCCAGCGTTTGCAGGCCGGGCAGCATGAAAGCCTGGCAATCAGCGTGCAGGCGCGCTGGCCGATGGAGCAGTTGCCGCCGCTGTAACGGGCGAACGTGAGCCGGGTTCACCGGGCGTATTTAAAAATGCCGTTCGCGCCCGGCAAACAGGTCGCGTAAATTGCCCCGGTGGCGCCAGACGATCAGCAGCGTGAGCACGCTCATCGGCACCAGCGCCTCCGGTTCCTGCCACGCCAGCAACGGCAGGGTCAGGGGCGTGGCGATGAGGGCGGCCAGCGAGCTGGTGCGTGTCAGGTAGAACGTCAGCAGCCAGGCCAGGATGGCCAGCAGCGCCGCCGGTGGGTAGATCCCCAGCAGCATGCCGGCCGCCGTCGCAACGCCTTTGCCGCCGCGAAAGCGAAAGTACAGCGGGAACAGGTGGCCGAGCACCGCGCAGACGCCGATCCAGGCTTGCTGTTGCAGCGAGAGCCCGGCGAGATCGGCGATCAGCACCGGCAGCAGGCCCTTGCAGACGTCGCCGAACAGCGTGAGTACGGCGAGTTTCTTGCCGGCCAGGCGCAACATATTGGTGGCGCCGGCATTGCCTGAGCCACTCATTCGCGGGTCGGGATTTCCCGTCAGGCGGCTGAGCAAAATGGCGAAGGACAGCGAGCCGAGCAGGTAGGCGAGAGTCGCCAGTAACCAAAACATGCTAACTATTCCGGGCGAGGACGCCCTGATTCTAACGGGGCATCGCGCCCTTGTCGTGCAGCGGAGAAGAGTGCTTGGACAGAGTGTTTATCGAAGGCCTGGAAGTCGACACCGTGATCGGGGCCTACGACTGGGAGCGCGGTATCCGGCAATGCCTGCGTCTGGACCTGAGCTTCGCCTGGGATAACCGCCCGGCCGCTGCCGGTGATGACCTGACCCTGGCGCTGGATTACGCGAGCGTGTCCGCGCGGATCCAGGCCTTTGCCGAGCAGGCGCAATTCCAGCTGGTGGAAACCTTCGCCGAGCGCCTGGCTGAAGTGTTGATGAGTGAGTTCCAGATTCCCTGGCTGCACCTCAAACTGACCAAGCCCGGCGCCGTACCGGCCGCCAAGGGTGTGGGCGTGGAGATCGAGCGCGGATGTCGCTAACTCAGGTTTACCTTGGTCTTGGCAGTAACATCGAGCGTGAGGCCCATTTGCACGCTGGCCTTGATGCGCTGGCGGGTTTCCTGACGCAGATGCGCTGTTCGCCGGTGTTTGAAAGCCAGCCTGTGGGCATAAAGAGCGGGCCATTCTTCAATCTGGTGGTGTCGGCGTATACCGACCTGCCGTTGATGGAGCTGGACCGCCGGCTGAAATTCATCGAGGCCGACAATGGCCGCTACGCCCCGGATCGCAAGGGCTTGCCGCTGGACATCGACGTGCTGCTGTATGGCGAGCTGGTGGGTAACTTCGATGGCCTGATCCTGCCCCGGGCCGAAATCCTGAAAAACGCGTTTGTGCTGTGGCCGCTGTCGTTGATGGCGCCGCAGCGTGTGCATCCTGAGGTGGGCAAGTCATTTGCCGCGCTGTGGGAGGATGCACACATTGACCAGGTACTGGCGCCGGTCGCGTTCGAATGGCGGGATCAGCCGTTGACGCCGGACTCGCTCTTGTAGGCTTTTAGCGCCTTGAGCCGTTCGCGTTTCAGCGCTTCGCCCAGTTCGGGACCTTTGTAGCCTTGTTCCAGTAGCGGTGCGACGGCCACACCTCTGGCCGCCAGCGCCGCACCGCGCAAATAATCGGCTTGTGGATAACTTCTCTGCTCAAGGCCCTTGCGCCCGCGGGCGTCCATCTCGCATGCCACCACAAACTCTTCAAAGCGTTGCGGGCGACGGTAAACGTCGAAGCTTTGCAGCAACTCCAGCAATGTCGAGGGCCTCAGCTCCAGTGCGCGGTGGCCATGGGTGTGATATTCGCCCACCAGCAACGCCAACTCCTGGCAATCCCTTGGCACCTTGAAGCGTTCGTTCATCGCCTTGATCAGCTTCACGCCGCGTTGCTCATGAGCGATGTGCTGCGGCAACTTATCCACAGGCGTGAGCCCCTTGCCCAGATCGTGCAGCAGGCAGGCCCAGCGGACGGTCAACGGTTGGGCATGGATGGCTGCCTGTTCCAGCACGCTCAATGTGTGCACGCCGGTATCGATTTCGGGGTGATGGGCCTCGGGTTGCGGCACGCCAAACAGTGCGTCGATTTCCGGCATCAGGGTTTTCAGGGCGCCGCAATCGCGCAGCACCTGGATAAACACCTGTGGCTGGTTTTCCATCAATGCGCGGGAAATCTCCTTCCAGCTGCGTTCGGGCGTCAAGGCTTCCAGTTCGCCCGACGCGCTGAGTTCGCGCATCAGTTCCAGGGTTTCGGGCGCTACCGTAAAGCCGAGGCCGGCATAGCGCGCGGCAAAGCGTGCAACGCGCAGGACACGCAGTGGATCTTCGGCAAACGCCGGGGAAACGTGACGCAGAATGCGTGCGTCCAGATCCTGCTGGCCGTGATAAGGGTCGGTCAGGTTGCCCGCGTCATCCTCGGCCATGGCGTTGATGGTCAGGTCGCGGCGGATCAGGTCTTCTTCCAGGGTAACTTCGGGGCTGGCGTGAAACACAAAGCCGCCATAACCCCGGCCGCTCTTGCGCTCCGTGCGGGCGAGGGCGTACTCGTCACCATTTTTCGGGTCAAGAAATACCGGGAAGTCCGAACCCACAGGCTTGTAGCCCAGGGCGAGCATTTCTTCAGTGGTAGCGCCGACTACGACACGGTCGATATCGGTAACGGGGATGCCCAGCAGGCGATCACGTACCGCACCACCGACTTTGTAGATTTGCATGAAAAAGCCTCCATTAGCGGCACAGGATAACGCCTGCGGCCCGCCAATGGAGGCTTTGCCGTTTCACAGATGCACGACTGCCAGGTCCAGGCGGCCGTAATCGTTATCGCCGTGTTCGTTGCGGGGCGGAACGTGGTGGGTTTTCATGACCTGGTCGCCTTGCAGCGTCTCCAGGTGGATATCGAACCCCCACAGCCGGTGCAGGTGCTTGAGAACCTCCTCAGTGGACTCTCCCAGCGGTTTGCGGTCGTGCTGCTGGTGGCGCAGGGTCAGCGAGCGGTCGCCGCGTACGTCGATGCTGTAGATCTGCACATTGGGTTCGCGGTTGCCCAGGTTGTACTGCGCCGCGAGGGTTTCGCGGATGGTGCGATAGCCCGGCTCGTCATGAATGGCGGGCACCAGCAGATCGTCCTTGAGGTCGTCGTCCATGATGCTGAACAGCTTGAGGTCTCGAATCACCTGAGGTGACAGGTACTGCAGGATGAAGCTTTCATCCTTGAAGCTGCTCATGGCGAACTTGATGGTCGACAGCCAATCGCTGCCGGCAATCTCCGGGAACCAGCGGCGGTCTTCTTCGGTGGGGTGCTCGCACATGCGCCGGATATCGCGGTACATCGCAAAGCCCAATGCATACGGGTTGATACCGCTGTAGTAGGGGCTGTCGAAGCCCGGCTGGAAGACCACGCTGGTGTGGGACGTCAGAAACTCCATCATGAAACCGTCGGTGACCAGGCCTTCGTCATACAGGTCGTTCATCAGGGTGTAGTGCCAGAACGTGGCCCAGCCTTCGTTCATCACCTGGGTCTGGCGTTGTGGGTAGAAATACTGGGCAATCTTGCGCACGATCCGCACGATTTCCCGCTGCCAGGGCTCCAGCAATGGTGCGTGCTTTTCGATGAAATACAGGATGTTTTCCTGAGGTTCGGCGGGGAAGCGCGCATTGTCCTTGTCGTTATTCTTGCCGGCGCGTTTGGGAATGGTGCGCCACAGGTCGTTGATCTGTTTTTGCAGATGCTCTTCACGGTCCTTCTGGCGCAGCCGTTCTTCTTCGGCGGAAATCGGATACGGGCGTTTGTAGCGGTCGACGCCGTAGTTCATCAGGGCATGGCAGGAGTCCAGCAGGTCTTCCACCGCGTCGATGCCGTGGCGCTCCTCGCACTGCATGATGTACTGCTTGGCAAATACCAGGTAATCGATGATCGAGCTGGCATCGGTCCAGGTGCGGAACAGGTAGTTACCCTTGAAGAAGCTGTTATGCCCGTAGCACGCGTGGGCCACCACCAGCGCCTGCATGCAGATGGTGTTTTCTTCCATCAGGTAGGCGATGCACGGGTCGGAGTTGATGACGATTTCGTAGGCCAGGCCCATCTGGCCGCGGGTGTAGGACTTTTCAGTGCTGAGGAAGTGTTTGCCGTAGGACCAGTGGTGATAGCCCAGGGGCATGCCCACGGACGCATAGGCATCCATCATCTGTTCGGCGGTGATCACTTCGATCTGGTTGGGGTAGGTATCCAGGGCATAACCCGCCGCGATGCGGCTGATTTCCCGGTCATAGGCCTGGATGAGTTCGAAGGTCCATTCGGACCCCGTGGATATGGGTTGGCGCTTATGCTCTTTGGCGGTCATGTCACTAACCTGCGCTGGAAGAGTTCACGGAAGACCGGATAGATATCACCGGCCGAGACCAATTGTTGCTGGGCGAAGGTGTCAGCGAAGGCTTCGCTGATGCGCTCGTATTCGAACCACAGCGCCTGATGCTCGCGCGGGGTGATTTCGACGTAGGTGTAGTACTGCACGAACGGCATGATCTGGTTGATCAGGATATCGCGGCAGATCGGTGAGTCGTCGTTCCAGTTGTCGCCGTCGGAGGCCTGGGCGGCGTAGATGTTCCACTCGTTGGCCGGATAGCGTTCAGCCATGATTTCCTGCATCAGCTTCAAGGCGCTGGAAACAATGGTGCCGCCGGTTTCCCGCGAGTAGAAGAACTCTTCTTCGTCGACTTCCCTGGCGCTGGTGTGATGGCGGATGAACACCACATCGATCTTGTCGTAGTTACGCTTGAGAAACAGGTACAGCAGGATGAAGAAGCGCTTGGCGATGTCCTTGGTCGCCTGGGTCATGGAGCCGGACACGTCCATCAGGCAGAACATCACCGCCTTGGAACTGGGATTGGGTTGCTTGACCAGCAGGTTGTACTTCAGGTCGAAGGTGTCGAGAAACGGCACGCGATGGATTCGCGCGCTGAGTTTGGCGATTTCGGCTTCAATTTCCTGGATATCGCCGAAGTTATCCGGCTCTTCGCGTTTCAGGCGTTCCAGTTCCGCCTTGGCATCCCGCAGTTTTGCCCGGCTGCTGCCAGACAAGGCGATACGTCGCGCATGGGCCGAGCGCAGGGTGCGGATGATGTTGATCCGTGACGGGTTGCCTTCATTGCTGATCCCGGCACGCACGGTCTTGAAGGTGTCGGTACCGGTCAGGTTGCGTTTGACCAGGTTGGGCAGTTCCAGGTCTTCGAACATGAACTCCAGGAACTCTTCCTGGGTGATCTGGAACACGAACTCATCCATGCCTTCGCCGGAGTTACCGGCCTTGCCCGGGCCTTTGCCGCCCGCGCCGCCCTGGGGCCGCTGGATATGTTCGCCGCTGGTGAATTCCTTGTTGCCGGGATGCACGACGGTCTGTTTGCCGCCCCGGCCGTGGTGCAGCACCGGTTCATCGATGTCGCGTCCGGGGATGCTGATCTGTTCGCCATGCTCCATATCGGTGATGGAACGGCGGCTGACGGCCTCTTCGACGGCCTTTTTGATGTGGTCACGGTAACGCCGCAGGAACCGCTGGCGGTTTACCGTGCTCTTGTTCTTGCCATTGAGACGTCGGTCGATCACATAGCTCATGCAGGAGCCCTCCGGGCAGCTTCAAGTTACAAGCTTCAAGCGGCAAGCTGGAAGCTTAAAGACAAGCGGTCGATTGCCAGGCTGACCGGCGCACCGGGAGCCTGGCATTGCACGCTTGTCGCTGCCTTACTGCGATTTGCGGACCCGCAAGTACCACTCGGAGAGCAGTCGTACCTGTTTGTCGGTGTAGCCACGCTCGACCATGCGAGTGACGAAGTCGTTGTGTTTTTGCTGATCCTCCTTGCTGGCCTTGGCGTTGAAGCTGATGACCGGCAGCAGATCCTCGGTGTTGGAGAACATTTTCTTCTCGATGACCACCCGCAGCTTCTCGTAGCTGAGCCAGGTAGGGTTCTTGCCGTTGTTGTTGGCCCGGGCGCGCAGCACGAAGTTGACGATTTCGTTGCGGAAATCCTTCGGATTGCTGATGCCGGCGGGTTTTTCGATCTTTTCCAGTTCCTCGTTGAGGGCTACGCGGTTGAGAATCTCGCCGGTTTCCGGGTCGCGGTATTCCTGGTCCTGGATCCAGAAGTCTGCGTACAGTACATAGCGGTCGAAGATGTTCTGGCCGTATTCGCTGTAGGACTCCAGGTACGCGGTCTGGATTTCCTTGCCGATGAACTCGATGTAGCGCGGTGCCAGGTATTCCTTGAGGAAGCGCAGATAGCGCTCGCGGGTTTCAGCCTGGAATTGTTCCTGTTCGATCTGCTGTTCCAGCACGTAGAGCAGGTGCACCGGGTTGGCGGCGATTTCGTGCGGGTCGAAGTTGAAGACCTTGGACAGGATCTTGAACGCAAAACGTGTCGACAGGCCGTTCATGCCCTCATCCACGCCGGCGGTGTCGCGGTATTCCTGGATCGACTTGGCCTTCGGATCGGTGTCCTTGAGGTTTTCGCCGTCATACACCCGCATCTTCGAGTAGATGTTGGAGTTTTCCGGCTCCTTGAGGCGAGACAACACGGTGAACTGGGCCAGCATCTTCAGGGTGTCAGGCGCGCAATGGGCCTTGGCCAGGGAGCTGTTGAACAGCAGCTTGTCGTAGATCTTGATTTCATCGCTGACCCGCAGGCAGTACGGCACCTTGACGATGTAGATCCGGTCGATGAAGGCTTCGTTGTTCTTGTTGTTGCGGAAGGTGTGCCATTCCGATTCGTTGGAGTGGGCCAGCAGGATCCCGGTGAATGGAATCGCCCCCAGGCCTTCGGTGCTGTTGTAGTTACCTTCCTGGGTGGCGGTAAGCAGTGGGTGCAGCACCTTGATCGGTGCCTTGAACATCTCCACGAACTCCATCAGGCCCTGGTTGGCCCGGCACAGTGCGCCCGAGTAGCTGTAGGCATCGGCGTCGTTCTGCGGGAATTCTTCGAGTTTGCGGATATCGACCTTGCCCACCAGCGCCGAGATGTCCTGGTTGTTCTCGTCACCGGGTTCGGTCTTGGCCACGGCGATCTGGTTGAGGATCGATGGATAGAGCTTCACCACCCGGAACTGGCTGATGTCGCCGCCGAATTCGGCCAGGCGCTTGGTCGCCCACGGCGACATGATGGTATTGAGGTAGCGCCGTGGAATACCGAAGTCTTCTTCGAGGATCGCGCCATCTTCCGTGGCGTTGAACAGCCCCAGGGGCGACTCGAACACCGGCGAGCCCTTGATGGCGTAGAACGGCACCTTCTCGATCAGTTGTTTGAGCTTCTCGGCCAGGGACGACTTACCGCCGCCGACGGGGCCGAGCAGGTAGAGGATCTGTTTCTTCTCTTCCAGGCCTTGGGCGGCATGGCGGAAATACGAGACGATCTGGTCAATGCATTCTTCCATGCCATGGAAGTCTTCAAAGGCCGGATAGCGACGGATCACCTTGTTCGAGAAAATTCGCGACAGTCGCGAATTGGCTGCGGTGTCCACCAACTCCGGCTCGCCGATCGCCAACAGCAGGCGTTCAGCGGCAGACGCGTAGGCGCTGCGGTCCTTTTTGCACAGTTCGAGATACTCCTGAAGCGAGAGCTCTTCCTGGCGGGTGGACTCGAAGCGTTGTTGGAAGTGGCTAAAAATACTCATGACGTCGTCACCTCGCTCGATACGTGGAGCCGACGCCGGATCAATCAGTCGATGCTGGCAGTCATTGGTGGACACCAATGGCCGTTTTCCCCCCAGAACACCCTGAAACGCTACCGATGACCCGCACGCCGGTGTACCGGCTCTCCCCTGTTTTGGATGGCCTGCGCTTAAGGATAGTTCGGAATCCGGGAGGTCAAGGCGCGATACGAAATTAGTTTGGCCGCGCCGTTCGTCAGAAACGGCGCGAGGCCAAGCGTCACGCGGGATAGCGGGGTTTGAAAAAAATTATTGCGCGTCGCCTGCGGCAATTTCTGCAGGATAGGTCGCACGCCATAGCTCAAAGCCACCGTCGAGGCTATAGACGTCGGAGAAGCCCTGGCTCACCAGGTAGGCGGCGGCGCTTTGGCTGGAGTTGCCGTGGTAGCACGCCACGATGACCGGCGCGTCGAGATCGGCGGCGCGGATGAAGTCGGCGATGTTGTGGTTGTCCAGGTGCTGGGCACCACTGATGTGGGCGGCGTTGTAGGTCGGCTGGTCGCGGATGTCTACAACCACCGCGCCTTGCTCGCGCAGGGCCTGGGCTTGCTCGGGAGGGATACGTTTGAATTCAGTCATGGCGGGCTCCTTTGGCCTGTGTGAAAGCGCGGCTCAGCGCTTTGCCGCGGCCTGCAGTTGTTCGGGAACGGGGGAGTCGCACTGGCAGCTCGAGCGCTCGCCGGTGTCGATGTTCATCAGGGTCATGGCGCCGCCCCATACGCAGCCGGTGTCGAGGGCGAACACGCCAGGTTCATCACACTTGCCTTCCAGGGCTGCCCAGTGGCCGAAGATGATCTTCGTTTCACGGGTCTTGCGCTCCTTGTGGGCGAACCAGGGCTTGTAGCCGGGGAGGGCGGTGTCGGCGCCTTCCTTGCTCTTGAGGTCCAGCTTGCCTTCGGCGGTGCAGAAACGCATGCGGGTGAAGTAGTTGGTGATCACCCGCAGCCGCGCGACGCCGGTCAGTTCGTTGTCCCACTTAACGGGTTCGTTGCCGTACATGCCATCCAGGTAAGCGGTGTACAGGTTGTCATCGGCCAGGGCTGCTTCGACTTCACTCGCGCACTTGAGGGCTTTCTTCAGCGTCCACTGGGGTGGAATGCCGGCATGCACCAAGGCGGTGTCGCGGCTCTCGTCGTAGTGCATGAGTTTTTGCCGGCGCAGCCAGTCAAGCAGCTCGGTGCGATCCGGCGCTTCGAGGATTTCCCGCAGGGTATCGCCCTTTTTCAGACGCTCGATGTTATTGCCGGCGGCCAGCAAGTGCAGGTCATGGTTGCCCAGTACGCACACCAGGGAGTCGCGCATGCCATAAAGGAAGCGCAGGGTTTCCAGGGATTGCGGGCCACGGTTGACCAGGTCGCCCACCAGCCACAGGCGATCCTTGGCCGGGTCAAAGGCCACACGCTCGAGCAGGCACTCGAGCGGTTCCAGGCAGCCTTGCAGGTCGCCGACGGCATACGTCGCCATCAGTGCAGGGCTCCAGGCACCGCGAGGCGGAACGGGGCGATGATGGCGTCGAAGTGTTTGCCGTCGTCGGCGAGCATCTGGTAGCTGCCTTGCATGTTGCCGACGCGGGAGGTCATGACAGTGCCGCTGCTGTAGGTGTGGCTCTTGCCTGGGGCGATCAGCGGTTGTTGGCCGACCACGCCGGCGCCGCGTACTTCCTCGACCTGGCCGTCACCGTCGGTGATGACCCAGTGGCGCGACAGCAGCTTGGCAGGCAGCTCGCCGTTGTTTTGCACGGTAATGGTGTAGGCGAACGCAAAGCGGTTCTGCTCGGGTTGCGATTGTTCCGCCAGAAAGCGGGTGACGACGCTGACGTCGATCTGATAACGAGGATCGGACATGCAAGAGGCCTTAAAAGCAAAAGCGGGGGAACAGCGGATGCCGGTCAGTCTAGGCCAAGTGGTGGGCACTAGGCCAGACATGCTGTCTGGCCGTGCCCGACTCTACTTATTCGGCCGCTGGCGCAGGCTGAATGGCGAGCTGGTCAGCCAGGCGCACGAAGGCAGCCAGGTCCAGCTGCTCAGGGCGCAGGCTGCCGTCGACGCCGGCGGCTTCGATTTCAGCGTTGCTGAGCAAAGCCTTCAGCGTATTGCGCAAGGTCTTGCGGCGTTGGTTAAACGCCTCGCGTACCACGCGCTCCAGCAACTTGTGATCTTTGGCCGGGTGTGGCAACACCGCGTGAGGCACCAGGCGCACGATGGCGGAGTCGACTTTCGGCGGGGGGTTGAACGCGCCAGGTCCGACGTTGAACAGGTGCTCTACGCGGCAATGGTACTGAACCATGATCGACAGGCGACCCCAGTCACCGCCTCCAGGACCCGCTGCCAGGCGCTCGACCACTTCCTTTTGCAGCATGAAGTGCATGTCGCGGATGATGCCGGCGTTGTTCAGCAGGTGAAAAATCAGCGGGGTGGAGATGTTGTACGGCAGGTTGCCGACCACCCGCAGGCTGTTGGGCGCTGCATTGAGGCTGGTGAAGTCGAACTTCAGCGCATCACCCTGGTGCAGGTTGAAATTGGGCATGCCGGCGAACTGCTGGTTGAGGATCGGGATCAGGTCCTTGTCCAACTCAACCACGTCCAGCTGGCCGCCGCTTTTCAGCAGGCCTTGGGTCAGGGCGCCCTGGCCCGGGCCGATTTCCAGCAGGCGGTCTTCGGGCTTGGCATGGATGGAACGCAGGATGCGATCGATCACGCCAGCGTCGTGCAGGAAGTTTTGCCCGAAACGCTTGCGCGCCCGGTGTTGGTAATGCTCGGTCATATACGGGTCTCGGCCATCTGATAGGCGGTTTCCAGGGCCACGTGCAGGCTGCCGGTATCGATCTTGCCGCTGCCTGCGAGGTCCAGGGCGGTGCCATGGTCGACGGAGGTGCGGATGATCGGCAGGCCCAGTGTCACGTTGACCGCGGCGCCGAAGCCTTTGTACTTCAGCACGGGCAGGCCCTGGTCATGGTACATCGCCAGCACTGCGTCGCAGTGCTCCAGATATTTGGGGGTAAACAGAGTGTCGGCAGGCAATGGGCCGCGCAGGTCCATGCCTTCAAGGCGCAGACGCTCCAGGGTTGGTTCGATGATGTCGATTTCTTCATGGCCCAGGTGGCCACCTTCACCGGCGTGGGGGTTGAGCCCACAGACCAGGATGCGTGGTTGGGCGATGCCGAACTTCTGTTGCAGGTCGGCGTGCAGGATGCGTGTTACACGCTCCAGTCGCTCGGGGGTAATGGCGTCGGCAATCTCGCGCAGGGGCAGGTGAGTGGTCACCAGCGCCACCCGCAGGTCGCCCGTTGCCAGCATCATCACCACTTGTTCGGTATGGGTCAGCTCAGCGAGGAATTCGGTATGCCCGGAAAAGGCGATGCCTGATTCGTTGATCACACCCTTGTGTACCGGGGCGGTGATCATCCCGGCAAAATCCCCGTCGATGCAGCCCTGGCCGGCACGGGTCAGGGTTTCCAGGACGAAGGCAGCGTTGGCCTTGTCCAGTTGCCCGGCCACGACCTTGGTCGCCAGCGGGGTATCCCATACGTACAGGCTGTTGGCCGGTGCCGGCAGATCAGGCCAGTTGCCCGGGCCCACCGGCAGCAGATCGACAACCACACCCAGCTGCGCGGCCCGCTCAATGAGCAGGTCGCGGCTGGTAATGGCAATCAGGGGGTGTGGCTGGGGGTGCGAGGCGAGCAGCAGGCACAGGTCAGGACCAATGCCGGCCGGCTCGCCGGGTGTCAGTGCGAAACGCTTGGGTGTCACTGGGCTGCCTGGTCGGTGCCTGTTTGGTCGGCACCAGGAAGCTTGTTCTCTACGTAGGCTTCGTCACGGATCTGACGCAACCAGGTTTGCAGCTCTTCGTCGTATTTGCGGTTACGCAGTACGGTCAGGGCTTGCTGCTCGCGGGCCTGGGTGGTGTTGTCAGTGGCGCGACGGCCAAGGACTTCCAGCACATGCCAGCCGTATTGGGTCTTGAACGGCTTGGACAGAACGCCTTGCGGGGTCTTGGCCATGACGTCCTGGAACTCTGGAACCAGTGCCTTCGGATCGATCCAGTTCAGATCGCCGCCGTTAAGCGCCGAACCCGGGTCTTCGGAATAGCTCTTCGCCAATTCGCCGAAGTCTTCGCCCGCTTCGATGCGGTCATAGAGCTTCTGGGCCAGTTCCTTGGTTTGGGCTTCGGTACGGATCTCGCTTGGCTTGACCAGGATGTGACGAACGTGAACTTCGTCCTTCATCTGCGCTTCTTCGCCACCGCGCTTGCCGAGCAACTTGAGGATGATGAAACCGCCAGGCGTACGGGCAGGCTGGGTGATGCCACCGACTTCCATGGCACTCAGCTCGCGGTCGAACGGTGGTGGCAGTTGCGCGGCTTTACGCCAGCCCATGTCACCGCCTTCGAGGGCGTTGTCGCTGCCGGACTGGGCAATGGCCATCTGGGCAAAGTCGGCACCTTGCTTGAGACGGTCATAGATAGCCTGGGTTTTCGCTGCGGCAGCATTGAGCTGTTCAGCGTTGGCGCTGTCTGGCGTAGGCACCAGGATGTTCGCCAGGTGCAGTTCTTCGGAAAGCTGCATCTTGCCAAGGTCGGAGGCGAGGAAGTTCTTCACTTCCTGCTCGGACACCTGAATCCGTTCGGCCACGCGACGCTGACGTACACGGCTGATGATCATTTCCCGGCGAATCTGGTCACGGGCGTCCTCATAGGACAGGCCGTCGTGAGCCAGGGCTGCGCGGAACTGATCAACACTCATGTTGTTGCGCTGGGCGATGGTGCCGACAGCCTGGTTCAACTCTTCGTCGCTGATACGGATACCGGAGCGATCGCCGATCTGCAGTTGCAGGTTTTCAACGATCAGGCGTTCAAGCACCTGCTGGTCCAGCACGCTGGTCGGCGGTACGCCGCCGCCACGCTTGGCGATGGTTTGCTGAACTTCCTTGACCCGTTGGTCCAGTTGGCTCTGCATGATCACGTCGTTATCGACGATGGCCACTACCTTGTCCAGCGGTTGAACCGCAGCGTGAGCTGCGGCGGTACCCAAGAACAGCGCGCCCAGCATCAGCGGGCGCAGACAATCAGAAAGCTTGGTCTTCACGTTCACGATAACCTTCAATGCCTTTGTCGAGGAAGCTCTCTACCTTGGCGCCGGTCAGGCCGCCGAGTCCTTTGAGGACAACTTGGAAGAAGAGCCCGTGGTCACCCTTTTCGTTCAGCGGGGCAGCCTGGGTGTATTCGTCGTTGGAGACCCAGTAACGGTTGATCACACGCAGTTTCCAACAGCAGTTGTCGTACTCGAAACCACCAAAGGCTTCCAGGGTGCGGTTGCGGGCATAGTCATACTGCCAGCGGGTGATCAGGTTCCACTGCGGAATGATCGGCCACATCATCGAGAAGTCGTGTTGCTGGATTTTGTAGTAATCCTTCACGAAGTTGTCGGTGCCCGGAGTGCCATAGTCGCCGCCGAACTGCCACTTGCCGGTCGACTGGTTGTAGACGACCTGGTCATTGCGATAGCGGTAGCCGACGTTGATAACCTTGTTCGGGTTGTCTTCCGGCTGATAGTGGAACATCGCGCTGCCGGAGCGTGGGCTGTGGCTGTCGGTGTCCCAGTTATAGTCTGCAGTAGCGCGCCAGTCGCGGTTGAAGCGGAACTCGTAATCCAGTGCGATAGGCGAGACGTTCGAATGCGCATCGTCGCGGGTCTTGGCATCAATACCTGGCAACTGGACTTCGCGATCCTTGAAGTACAGGGCCTGGCCGATGGAGACGCGTTGACGCTCGAAACCGTTGTCCTGAATCCAGCGGCTGGTCACGCCGAGGGACAGTTTGTTCTCGTCGCCGATACGGTCGCTTCCGACGAAGCGGTTGTCGCGGAACAGCGATGAGTAGTTAAACGTTGTCTCGCTGGTGTCGAATACCGGAATGTCGGTTTGATCTTTCTCAGGTACATAGAGGTAGAACAAGCGTGGTTCCAGGGTTTGGCGATAGTTGTCGCCGAACCATTGGGTATTGCGGTCAAAGTAAAGGCCGCTATCGATACTGGCAATCGGTACTGCACGGTCCTCAGAGCTTTTGAAGCTCTCGCCAAGCGAGGAGGAGCCAAGGCGATTGGTGACCAGGTCATTCTTGCCGATGCTGTCCAAGTCCAGATCGTACTTGGTGTAAACGTACTTCAATTTCGGCGTGATGAAACCGTAGGTCCAGTTCAGTGGCAGCGAGACGCTAGGTGCCAGGTTCAGGCGGTTACCGTTCGCACGGTTCAGGCCGGCTACGTTTTTATCGAGTCGGTCAGATGTAAGGCCGTCCTCGTCGGTAAACGTGCCGTTCTCAAGGTCTCGTTCGAACCTGACTGCCTCAGTCTCGTAGGCAAACTCCAGACCGGCTGGATGATATGGCAGCGTGCCGTTGAACGTGAGCTGGGGCAGCCTGTTGTAAGGCGTAATATTGGAGATAGTCGCCAGCTGATAAGCTTGGACGTTCAATCGCGCCGTATAGCTGTCGCCGCGATAGCTTACGGAACCCTGTTGGTTGACGTATTCCTGGCTCTGAACGCCAATCTGGTACGACTTCAGGTCCTGGAAGTAATACGGGTCGCTGATCTTGGTGTAGTCGACCTGTGTCAGCAGGCGTGAATCCAGACCGCCCTTGTGCTGCCAGTTGAGCATGTAGCGGGTTTTTTCGTAGTCGGTCTGGTTTTTGCGCTCGTCGTTATCATCGTTCAGGTACGCGCCGCCGAACTGGCCTTCGCTGGACTTGGTGAGGTAGCGGAATTCGCCTTCCATCAACAGGCCGCGCTTGGTCATGTATTGCGGGTACAACGTGGCGTCGTAGTTCGGCGCCAGGTTGAAGTAGTACGGCGTAACCAGGGTAAAGCCAGTCTCGCTACCGGTGCTGAAGCTCGGCGGCAGGAAGCCGGATTGACGACGGTTGTCGATCGGGAAATAGATATACGGGGTGTAAAGGATCGGAATGTCCTTGACCCGCAACGTCACGTTGGTCGCGGTACCGAAACCAGTGGCCGGGTTGAGCGTGATGTTGTTGCCCTTGAGCTGCCAGGCGTTGCTGTTCGGCTCGCAGGTGGTGTACGTACCGTCCTTGAGACGGATGATCGCGTTCTCGGCACGCTTGGCGTACAGGGCGTTACCGCGGATGCGCGATTTGTGCATCACGTATTCGGCGTTGTCGACCTTGGCGGCGCCGGTGTCCAGCTGGACTTCAGCATGGTCGCCCACCAGCAGGGCACCGTTGTCGCGCAGACGGACGTTGCCGTTCAGCTCGCCACGGTTCTCGGCCTGGTACAGGTTGGCCTCGTCGGCCTCGACCTGCATGCTGCCCTGGCGCATGACGACGTCACCGGCCAGGGAAGCAACTTGTTGTTCCTGCTCGTAACGAGAGACCTTGGCGCCGATGAAGGTCGGCGCGTCGCTCTTGTTCGTCTTGTCGTTCATGCCAGGACGGATCGGCTCGATGTACGCGCCGGAGCAGTACGGGCCGGTTTCGGCCAGTTGTGCGGCGGTGAGCTTCTCGCGAGGGACCCAGTCCAGGTGGCTGTAGTCGGCGCTGCGCGAACGCAGGCCGCGGCCCTTGGCTTCGGTGACCAGAGCGGTCTGCGGCACGGCCTCGGCGGTGCCGCCGGACTCGCCTTGCGGCGTGCCACTGGCAGAGCTGACGGCACTGCCGTCATGCACCGGGCGCGGTGGCAGCGGGGCTGCGGCCGTTTTCGGCGCGCAATCCCAGGCACCCGAAGCAGAGACTGAGCAGTCATACTGTTCCGCGGCGACCACGAATGAGGTGGCGAAAGGTTGCATGGCCAGCAGACTGCCGGTTACCAGCAACGGAAATTTTCTACGAAACGCGGGGGATTTCAATGCCATCTTATTAGTCCGGGCTTCCTGCGTGCCATCTGCCCGCGGTGTGGGCCGCACGCCTCTCGATGGTCTGAAAAAGATGCGTGATAATAAAGCATGACCCGCTTGACGGCTAGCGCCGTCGGAGACCCTTGTAATGCCCGACCAAGATCTACGTTTGCAACAGCTGAAAGTCTGGCTTGATGAGCAATTGCCAGGCCTCTTTACCACCCAGGGCTGGGGTGTCGTACCCCCGGCCACGTTGACTGCGGCCAGCAGTGACGCGAGTTTCAGGCGTTACTTCCGGTGGGAGGGAGGAGGTCGCAGTTTTGTCGTGATGGACGCTCCACCCCCCCAGGAAAACTGCAAACCTTTCGTCGATATCGCTCATTTACTCGGTCAATCGGGAATAAATGTTCCGAAAATTTATGCGCAAGATCTGCTTCGCGGCTTTCTTTTGCTGAACGACCTGGGGAAAAAAACCTATCTGGACGTGATTACGGCTGAAAATGCCGATCAATTGTTCGCCGATGCCATCGACGCATTGCTGGCTTTCCAGCAATTGCCGATGGAAGCCCCGTTGCCCAGTTATGACGTCGCGCTGTTGCGTCGGGAGCTGGAATTGTTTCCTGAATGGTACGTTCGCCGGGAGCTGGGCATCGAGTTTGACGCCCGGCAGCTTGGCCTGTGGCAACGCGTCAGCGAACACCTGATTGACAGCGCCCTGGCCCAGCCCAAGGTCCTGGTGCATCGCGACTATATGCCGCGCAATCTGATGATCAGCGAGCCGAATCCCGGCGTGCTGGACTTCCAGGATGCGGTCTACGGCCCGGTGACCTACGACATCACGTGCCTGTTCAAGGACGCCTTCCTCAGTTGGCCGCAGGCCCGCGTGCGGGAATGGCAGCGCGGTTACTGGCAGCGCGCCGGCGCGCTGGGTATCCCGGTGCAGGCGGACTTCGAGGAGTTCCTGCGGGCCAGCGACCTGATGGGCGTGCAGCGTCACCTCAAGGTGATCGGCATCTTTGCGCGCATCTGCCACCGCGATGGCAAGCCGCGCTACCTGGCGGACGTGCCGCGCTTCTTCGCTTATATAGAGGCGGTGCTCGCGGACCGGCCAGAGTTGAGCGAACTGGGTGAATTGCTGGCGAGCCTGCGCGTCGAGGCGGTGGTATGAAGGCCATGATCCTGGCCGCCGGCAAAGGTGAGCGGATGCGCCCGCTGACCTTGCACACGCCCAAGCCGCTGATCCAGGCCGGCGGCAAGCGCCTGATCGAGTACCACCTCGAGGCGCTGGCGAAAGCGGGCTTTACCGATATCGTCATCAACCATGCGTGGCTCGGCCAGCAGATCGAAGGCTATCTGGGCGATGGCTCGCAGTACGGCGTACGCATCCAGTACTCGGCCGAAGGCGAGCCGCTGGAGACCGGCGGCGGGATCTTCAAGGCCTTGCCGCTGCTGGGGGACGAACCGTTCCTGGTGGTCAATGGCGACATCTGGACCGACTACGACTTCGCCAGCCTCCACCAGCCACTGGATGGGCTGGCCCACCTGGTGATGGTCGACAACCCGCCGCACCATCCGTCCGGTGGTGATTTCTACCTGAAGGACGGCGCGCTTCATGATGCCGCCGCCGGTGCCGATAACCTGACCTTCAGTGGCATTTCCGTACTCCACCCCCAGCTGTTCGCGGGTTGCAGTGCGGGTGCCTTCAAGCTGGCGCCGCTGTTGCGTGACGCCATGGCGAAAGGGTTGGTGACGGGGGAACACATGAACGGACGCTGGATCGATGTCGGGACGCTGGAGCGTCTGGCGCAAGTCGAAACCCTGCTGACAGCGGGGCACTAGGATGTTGTGGCCAGGGACTCTGATCGGAGCCGGGGCGGGCTTTGCCATTGCCAGCATTCCGGGGGCCATGTTGGGCGCACTGCTGGGCCAGGCGCTGGACCGGCGCCTGGAACTGCAAAGCTGGGCCCAGTTACGCGAGCGCCTTGGCGGCCGGCCGGCGTTGCGCAATGACGAACTGCTGTTCGTGTTGCTCGGTCGCCTGGCCAAGAGCAACGGCCGGGTGGTGGACGGGCATATCCAGCAGGCCCGCCAGGAAATGCGCTCGCTGGACATGGCCGAGCCGGCCCAGCGCCGTGCGATTGCCGCGTTCAATCGCGGCAAGTCCGGCTCGGACCGGGTACGCAGTTACCTGGGCGTGCTCAAGGCCCAGCCCCATGCGGCGGAAGGTGTGCTGCGTGCCTGTTGGCGCATGGCCTGGGCGGACGGCAAGGCCAGTACGGCCGAGCGCGAGTTGATTGAACAATGGGGCAAATGGCTCGGCTGGACGGTCCAGCAGATCCAGGCGCTGGCGGCTGACTATGAGCCGGAGCGCAAGCCGTTGGCCAATCGTGGCGGGGCTTATCAGGAGGCGTTGCGGATTCTGGGGGTGACGTCGACGACGGAGCCCGCGGTGATCAAGCGTGCCTACCGGCGCCTGCTCAGCCGGCACCACCCGGACAAGATTGCCGGCAGTGGCGCCAGTCCAGTCCAGGTGCGCGAGGCGACCGAGCGCACCCGCGAGCTGCACAACGCCTACGCGCTGATTCGCGAAAGGCGAGACTTTCGCTAACAGAATTATCAGGCGCTGCTTTTTTATGGCGTAAACCGGATCAACTGTGGGAGTGGCGGTGCGACGATTCGACTTGCTCGCGAATGCGGTGGATCAGTAACAGATGCAGTGACTGACTCACCGCATTCGCGAGCAAGCCCGCTCCCACATTTTACTCTCCAGTGTTTTTGAGATTTACGATCAGTCCCCGGGATTTTGCGGGCTCAGCCACCCGCGAATCCGCCGGTACAGCTGCTCTTGCCCTGCCTGGCTGTTATCGGGGAAGGCCTTCAACGACACCTGCTTGTAGCTGTCATTCTTCAAACGCTTGCTGGCCTGGGAACGTTCCTGGGCCGCTTTGCGTGCCTGGGCGTTGTCCTGGAAGAAAAAGTCTGCCGTGGCCAGCTTCAGTTTCGGTGCCAGTTGTTGCAGGTCCGGGGCACGGCCCGCCGGGGTCTGCGCGGCCACCATGACAAATTTCTGCACCTGCGCCGGTTGTTTTTCACTCAGGTAACGCGCGGCCCACCAGGCGCCGGTGCCGTGGCCGAGCAATACGACGCTGCGGGCATTCTGGGTCTGGGCGAAGGCGAGGGCGGCGTCAATGCGCGCGAAGATTCGCGTGGCGTCGGTCTTGTCTTGTTCATCGGTGCCGGGAACCACGGCCGGGTCAGTGCCTTCCGCTTCGGCGCTGGCGGCTTGCTCCACGGGTTTGGCGACGGTGCTGGCGTCTTTGCTGCTGGTCTCCACGGTCGCCTTGGGCGATTCGATGACGCGGGGTGGCAAGGTGTCCAGGGTCAGGTCCGGCAGCGACAAGCTCAGGGAGCCCCAGGAAGCGTCCGGCAATTTCTTGCGCAACGGCGCGATTGCTTGAGGCCAGTCAGCACTTTCGCCGTTGCCCGGGACGATAATCACCACGCCTTCAGGCTCACCGCTGTTGGCCGGCTTCCACAAAGCCAGGAAAGAATCGCTGCCTGCCTGCAACTGTTGTTGTTCCTGCTGCGGGATTTGTCGTTCCAGGGCGTTGGCTTCTTCCTGGCTGCGCTCCGGCAAGGGCTGGCGCACCACTGGCTTTTCCGGGGCGGGAGCGGGAGTGTCGGCGGCCTCGACACAAAAGGCGCTGGTAAACAGCAGCGACAGGCACAATGCTGGCAGTGCCGAGCGGTGGGAAAGTGGCATCGTTGATTTCCGGCCAGAAGTGATTCCGGCAGCCTAATGGGTTGGTCAGTATTTGTCAGTGATATGAGACGTGGATCATGGGTTTTCGCTACCTGCTGGTTATCGGCTGTATATGCTTTCCCTTGATCGCGGGCGCCGTGCCTGCGCCTGCCACTCACCAGGCGCAGCTCGATGCCGGCCAGCGCGAATGGCTCGAACAGCATCCCGACCTGCGGGTCGGGCTGGTGTTACAGGCGCCTTATGCCCAATACGATCGGCGCTTGCAGCGCCTGTCCGGGGCCAATGTCGAATTGATGCAGTGGTTGGCCAAGGCGCTGAATATCGAACTGACCTGGCGCAACTTTCCCAATCAGGAGCAACTGGAGGCGGCGGTGCGTGACGGCGAGGTCGACCTCGCCCCCGGCCTGCTGCAAACCCCGGCCGGCCTGCGCCTGTGGTTATTCTCCGATCCGTATATGCGGGTGCCCCAGCACATTGTCGGGGTTCGTGATGGCAGCACCGCAGTCGACCTGGAGAAACTCGACGACCAATCCCGCGTCGCCGTGCGCATGCCCAGCGCAGTGGCGGATTACCTGCGCAGCACCTACCCGAGTCTCAACCTGCAAGGCGTGCCCATGGAGCGCCAGGCCCTGCAATTGCTGTTGAGCCAGCAGGCGCGGTATGCGGTGGTGGATGAGGCGCAATTGAGCCGTTTGTCGGGCGAAACCGAGTTCGCCGGCCTTGCCGTGGTCGGCGATATCGGCCTGCCGCAATTGCTGCGGGTGGCCACGCGGCGCGACTGGCCCGAGCTGGCCGATATCATGCAAAGCGCCTTGCGCGCGATTCCCGCTCGTGATCTGGACCAGTTGCACAGCCGCTGGCTGCAGCCCAAATACCCACGGGTGACCGAGTCCCCCGGCTTCTGGCAAAACCTCACGTTGCTGCTGGGCCTGCTATTGCTCGCCAGCCTGGCCGTGGTGTTCTGGCAGCGCCGCCAGCAACGCGGCCTGGAGCATAATCTGCTGGCCGCCCGCGAAGAAAGCGCCGCCCGCGCCGCCGGTGCCGAAGCCTTGCGCCTGACCCAGTTCTCCATCGACCAAAGCACCGTCGGTATCCTCTGGGTCAATTGGGACAGCCATGTGCGCTACGCCAATCAGGCGGCGGAAACCATGCTCGGCTACGCCCCCGGCGCCCTGATCGAACGCCCGCTGATCGAATTCGACCCGACGCTGACCATGGACCGCTGGCTCAACCTGTGGAAGCGCGCCCGGGCCAGCGAAGACGGGCCGCAGAGCTTTGCCACCAATTGCCTGCGCGCCGATGGCAGCGTATTGCCAGCCGATGTGTCCCTGAGTTTCCTGCGCTTTGCCGACGGCGAATACCTGGTGGTCTACCTCAACGATGTCACCGAGCGTCGCCGGGCCCTCGCGGCGTTGCAGGAAAGTGAGGCGCGGCTGCAAGGGATCGCCGCCAATGTGCCGGGGCTGGTGTTTCGCCTGGAGCGCTTGCCGCGCAGCGAGGCGATCGAGTTCGCCTACATCAGCCAGGGCAGCGAGGGCCTGGTGGGGTACGCGCCGGAAGTGCTCAGCCATCCGGCCATGGGCATTCGCAGCCTGGTGCATCCCGACGACCGCGCCAGTTATCACCGCACCCAGGACCAGGCCATCGAGACGGAGAGCAACTGGGCCTGGCAGGGCCGCATCCTGACCCGCCTGGGCGAGCAGCGCTGGGCCGATATCAAGGCCGTGACCCGGCGCCTGGAAGACGGCGCCGTGGTTTGGGACGGAATTGTCTGGGACATCAGCGAGAGCAAGCGCATCGAGCTGGAGCTGGACGCCTCCCGCGCGCAATTGCGGGAATTGTCGGCCCACCTGGAAACCGTGCGCGAGGAAGAGAAGGCCCGCATCGCCCGGGAAGTGCACGACGAGTTGGGGCAGATGCTCACCGTGCTCAAGCTGGAGACCTCGATGTGCGAGCTGACCTACGCCCAACTGGATCCCGGCCTGCACGAGCGGCTGAACAGCATGAAGCGCCTGATCGCCCAACTGTTCCAACTGGTACGCGATGTGGCCACCGCCTTGCGTCCGCCGATTCTCGATGCCGGGATTGCCTCGGCGATCGAATGGCAGGCCCGGCGTTTCGAGGCCCGGACGCAGATTCCGTGCCTGGTGCAGGTGCCGGATAATCTGCCGGCGCTGAGCGACGCCAAGGCCATCGGCCTGTTCCGCATCCTGCAGGAGGCACTGACCAATGTGATGCGCCATGCCCAGGCGCATACTGTCGAGCTGACGCTGGTGGCGGAGGGCGCGCACTTGCGCCTGACCATCAGCGACGACGGTGCAGGTTTCGTCCAGGCTCCCGGGCGCCCTGTATCGTTTGGCCTGGTGGGCATGCGCGAGCGGGTGCTGATCATGGGCGGGCAGTTGAGCCTGGACAGCGCATTGGGCGAAGGCACCACCCTGAGTGTGACGGTGCCGCTGGATTGATAACCAAAAGAAGAGGACATCCACAGTGATCCGTGTACTGGTAGCTGAAGACCACACCATCGTTCGCGAAGGCATCAAGCAACTGATCGGCCTGGCCAAGGACCTGCTGGTGGTGGGCGAGGCGAGCAATGGCGAGCAGTTGCTGGAAACCCTGCGCCACGTGCCTTGCGAGGTGGTGTTGCTGGACATCTCGATGCCTGGCGTCAACGGCCTGGAAGCCATCCCGCGGATCCGTGCGCTGAACAATCCCCCGGCGATCCTGGTGCTGTCGATGCACGACGAAGCGCAAATGGCCGCCCGTGCGCTGAAGGTCGGTGCCGCCGGCTATGCCACCAAGGACAGCGACCCAGCGCTGCTGCTGACCGCGATCCGCAAGGTCGCGGCGGGCGGGCGGTACATCGACCCGGACCTGGCCGACCGCATGGTCTTCGAAGTCGGCCTCACCGATTCCCGCCCATTGCACTCGTTGTTGTCGGAGCGCGAGTTCTCGGTATTCGAGCGCCTGGCCCAGGGCGCCAACGTCAACGACATCGCCCAGCAGTTGGCGTTGAGCAGCAAAACCATCAGTACCCACAAGGCGCGCCTGATGCAAAAGCTCAATATCACCTCCCTGGCGGAACTGGTGAAGTACGCCATGGAGCACAAACTCCTATAGCGGCATACCTGTTTGCGACTACCTGCCGAGCGCCGCGCTGCCCGGTCTTGCTGCTTGTAGCGTGGGGTTTGTAACTGCTCTGTTCTATCCCCGCCATCCGTGTAGGGCAATCCCTACCCCAAACCTTCCATCCTGCTGATGCCAATCTCTCCGGGCCCCCGATTTTCGCGGCCTTGCCCTGGGACTACGCTTGTTCCACGGCAGTCCAAAACAAAAAGGTGCGGGTATGAGCGAGGTGGATTCAAATGATGTGCTGGTCAGCTTTCGTGGCGTGCAGAAGAGCTACGACGGCGAGAACCTGATCGTCAAAGACCTCAACCTGGAGATTCGCAAGGGCGAGTTCCTGACCCTGCTCGGGCCGTCCGGGTCGGGCAAGACCACCAGCCTGATGATGCTCGCCGGTTTCGAAACCCCCACCGCCGGCGAGATCCAGCTGGCCGGCCGCTCCATCAACAACGTGCCGCCCCACAAGCGCGACATCGGCATGGTGTTCCAGAACTACGCGCTGTTCCCGCACATGACCGTCTCCGAGAACCTGGCGTTTCCGCTCTCTGTACGCGGCCTGAGCAAGACCGACATCAGCGAGCGGGTCAAGCGTGTACTGAGCATGGTCCAGCTCGATGCCTTCGCCCAGCGCTACCCGGCGCAACTCTCCGGTGGCCAGCAGCAGCGGGTGGCCCTGGCCCGGGCGCTGGTGTTCGAGCCACAGCTGGTGCTGATGGACGAACCCCTCGGCGCCCTCGACAAGCAACTGCGCGAACACATGCAGATGGAGATCAAGCACCTGCACCAGCGCCTCGGCGTGACGGTGGTGTACGTGACCCACGACCAGGGCGAAGCACTGACCATGTCCGACCGGGTGGCGGTGTTCCACCAGGGCGAGATCCAGCAGATCGCTGCCCCGCGCACCTTGTACGAAGAACCGAAAAACACCTTCGTCGCCAACTTCATCGGCGAGAACAACCGCCTCAATGGCCGCCTGCACAGCCACACCGGCGACCGCTGCGTGGTCGAACTGGCGCGCGGCGAAAAGGTCGAGGCGCTGGCGGTGAACGTCGGCCAGGTCGGCGGCCCGGTGACCCTGTCGGTGCGCCCCGAGCGCGTCAGCCTGAATGGCTCCAGCGAAAGCTGCGTCAACCGTTTCTCCGGGCGCGTGGCCGAGTTCATCTACCTGGGCGACCACGTGCGGGTGCGCCTGGAAGTCTGCGGCAAGACCGATTTTTTTGTGAAACAACCGATCGCCGAGCTGGACACAGCCCTGGCGGTCGGCGACGTGGTACCGATTGGCTGGCAAGTCGAGCACGTTCGCGCACTCGACCCACTTCTAGAGGCGAATTGATCGCCCCCTTGCTTCACCAACCTCGCACGTGGAGAGAACAACAATGTTGAGATCCCTGAAATATTCCGCCCTGGCTCTGAGCTTGATGGGCGCGACACAGGCCATGGCAGGCCCTGATTTGACGGTGGTGTCCTTTGGTGGCGCGAACAAGGCGGCGCAGGTCAAGGCCTTCTATGCACCGTGGGAAAGCGCGGGCAACGGCAAGATCGTCGCCGGCGAATACAACGGTGAAATGGCCAAGGTCAAGGCCATGGTCGACACCAAGAGCGTGTCCTGGGACCTGGTGGAAGTGGAGTCGCCGGAACTGTCCCGTGGCTGTGACGAAGACATGTTCGAGCCCCTGGACCCGAAACTGTTCGGCAACCCGGGCGACTACGTGAAGGGCGCGATCCAGCCGTGCGGCGTGGGTTTCTTCGTGTGGTCCACGGTGCTGGCCTACAACGCCGACAAACTGAAAGCACCGCCAGGCGGCTGGGCCGATTTCTGGGACACCAAGAAATTCCCGGGCAAACGCGGCCTGCGCAAGGGCGCCAAGTACACCCTGGAATTCGCCTTGATGGCTGACGGTGTGGCGCCGAAGGATGTGTACAAGGTGCTGGCCGGCAAAGATGGCCAGGACCGTGCGTTCAAGAAGCTCGATGAGCTCAAGCCGTATATCCAGTGGTGGGAAGCGGGCGCCCAACCGCCGCAGTACCTCGCTTCTGGCGATGTGGTGATGAGTTCTGCCTACAACGGCCGGATCGCTGCCGTGCAGAAAGAAAGCAATTTGAAAGTGGTGTGGAACGGCGGGATCTACGATTTCGACGCCTGGGCCATTCCAAAAGGCCTGGCCAAGGACCGTGCTGACGCGGCGAAGAAGTTCATCGCCTTCTCGGTGCAGCCGCAGCAGCAGAAGACCTATTCGGAAAACATCGCCTACGGCCCGGCCAATACCCAGGCGGTACCGTTGCTGGCGAAGGACATCCTGAAGGATATGCCGACTACCCCGGAAAACATCGCCAACCAGGTGCAGATCGACGTGAGCTTCTGGGCGGATAACGGTGAGCAACTGGAGCAGCGCTTCAATTCCTGGGCTGCCAAGTAACCACCGCACCCAGGGTGGATGGGCTTTTTGTGGCGAGGGGGCTTGTCCCCCGTTGGGCTGCGAAGCGGCCCCAAAACCAGCCACCGCGGTCAGTCTAATAAACCACAGTGGCTTTACTGGGGCTGCTGCGCAGCCCAACGGGGGACAAGCCCCCTCGCCACAGGTGTGGGCCTTCACAGGTCTGCATTCTTTTTTACGATCCGGAGTTCGCCATGGCCCTCGCCATTCCCAGCCCCACCCTGAAACAGCGCCTGGCGCGTGCCGAGCGGCTCAACCGCTGGAAGGCCCAGGCCCTGATCGCGCCATTGGTGGTGTTTTTGCTGCTGGTGTTCCTGGTGCCGATTGTGGCGCTGCTCTACAAAAGCGTCGGCAACCCGGAAGTGGTGGGCGGCCTGCCGCGCACGGTGGTGGCGGTGACGGCCTGGGACGGTCGTGGCTTGCCGGGCGAGCCGGTGTACCAGGCCATCAGCGAGGACCTGGGCGAAGCCCGGAAAAACTCGACCCTGGGCGACCTCTCCAAACGCTTGAACATGGAGCTGGCGGGCTATCGCAGCCTGCTGACGAAAACCGCGCGGGCGCTGCCGTTCACCGAAGCGCCTGCCTCCTATAAAGAAGCGCTGGAAAACCTCGACGAACGCTGGGGCGACCCGGCGTACTGGCAGGCGATCCGGCGCAACACCAGCAGCCTCACGCCATACTACTTGCTGGCCGCCGTCGATCACCGCATCGACGACCTCGGCGAAATCGCCCCGGCCACCCCGGACCAGGCGATCTACCTCGATATCTTCGCCCGTACGTTCTGGATGGGCCTGGTCATCACCGTGTGCTGCCTGCTGCTGGCCTATCCGTTGGCTTACCTGCTGGCCAACTTGCCGGCGCGGCAAAGCAATTTGCTGATGATCCTGGTGCTGCTGCCGTTCTGGACCTCGGTGCTGGTGCGCGTGGCGGCCTGGATCGTGTTGCTGCAGTCCGGCGGCTTGATCAACAGCGCGCTGATGGGCATGGGGCTGATCGATAAACCCGTCGAGTTGGTGTTCAACCGGCTGGGGGTCTACATCTCCATGGTGCACATCCTGTTGCCGTTCATGATTTTGCCGATCTACAGCGTGATGAAAGGCATCTCGCCCACCTACATGCGGGCGGCAATCTCCCTGGGCTGCCACCCATTCGCCAGCTTCTGGCGCGTGTACTTCCCGCAGACCTACGCAGGCGTTGGTGCCGGCTGCTTGTTGGTGTTCATTTTGGCGATTGGCTACTACATCACCCCGGCCTTGCTGGGCAGCCCGAACGACCAGATGGTCAGCTACTTCGTGGCCTTCTACACCAACACCAGCATCAACTGGGGCATGGCCACGGCCTTGGGCGGCTTGCTGCTGCTGGCCACCGTGGTGCTGTACCTGATCTACAACTGGCTGGTGGGCGCCAGCCGCCTGCGCCTGAGCTAAGGAGACCGTTGCGATGCTGAGCCCTTATATGTCGCCCGTGGAACGGGTCTGGTTCTACAGCTTGCGGATCCTCTGCGGCCTGATCCTGTTGTTCCTGATCTTGCCGGTGCTGGTGATCATCCCGCTGTCGTTCAACAGTGGAAGTTTCCTGGTCTACCCGCTGCAAGGTTTCTCGCTGCACTGGTACCAGGATTTCTTCGGTTCGGCGGAATGGATGCGCGCCCTGAAGAACAGCATCATCGTGGCTCCGGCGGCTACAGTGCTGGCGATGGTGTTCGGCACGCTGGCGGCGATTGGCCTGACCCGGGGGCACTTTCCCGGCAAGGCGCTGGTGATGGCCCTGGTGATTTCGCCGATGGTAGTGCCCGTGGTGATTATCGGTGTGGCCAGTTACCTGTTCTTCGCGCCGCTGGGCCTGGGCAACAGCTTCTTCTCGCTGATCGTGGTGCACGCGGTGCTGGGCGTGCCGTTTGTGATCATCACCGTGTCGGCGACCTTGCAAGGGTTCAACCATAACCTGGTGCGGGCGGCGGCCAGCCTGGGCGCGTCACCGCTGACGGCGTTTCGCCGGGTGACCTTGCCGTTGATTGCCCCGGGGGTGATTTCCGGTGCGCTGTTCGCCTTTGCCACCTCGTTCGATGAAGTGGTGGTGACGCTGTTCCTTGCCGGGCCCGAGCAGGCAACCTTGCCCCGGCAGATGTTCAGCGGCATCCGTGAAAACCTCAGCCCTACCATTGCCGCCGCGGCCACCTTGCTGATTGCCTTCTCGGTGGTGCTGTTGCTGACCCTGGAATGGCTGCGCGGGCGCAGCGAGAAACTGCGTACGGCCCAGGTCTAAAGCCAAACAGAGATCAAAATGTGGGAGCGGGCTTGCTCGCGAAGGCGGTGTGTCAGTCAACAGAGATATCGACTGGCCTACCGCCTTCGCGAGCAAGCCCGCTCCCACATTGGGTTTGTGTCTATTCAGTAGCTGAATGCAAGACAACCAGCCCAAGTCAGCTAATCTTGTGCCAGCCCATAACTGATAAGAGGCCGCGCACATGAGTACTTCCTCATTCAAGATCGCCCACAAACTGCTCACCGGCCCAGGCGCCATCGAGCAACTGGCCGCCGAGCTGACGCGGCTGGATGTCGACAACCCGCTGATTGTCACCGATGCGGCACTGGTCAAATCCGGCACCGTGGCGCTGGCGCTGGAACACCTGGGCGAACGGACCTACGAGATTTTCGACCGCGTGCTGCCCGACCCGGAAATCGCCATCGTCGAGGACTGCATGCGCGTCTACCGCGAAGGCGGGCATGACGGCCTGATCGGCGTCGGCGGCGGCAGTGCCATCGACATCGCCAAGAGCGTGGCGGCCTACGCCGGTTACCATGGCGCCCTGGCCGACCTGTTCGGCGTGGACCAGGTGCCGCGCAAAGGCCCGCCGCTGATCGCGATTCCCACCACGGCCGGCACCGGTTCGGAGGTGACCAACGTGGCGATTCTGTCGGACAAGGTCGCGCAACTGAAAAAAGGCATCGTCAGCGATTACCTGCTGCCGGACGTGGCCCTGATCAGCCCGCAGATGACCCTGACTTGCCCGCGCAGCGTCACCGCCGCCAGTGGGGTGGACGCATTGGTGCACGCCATCGAATCCTACCTGTCGCTGAATGCCTCGCCGATCACCGATGCACTGGCCATCGGGGCGATCAAACTGATTGCCAAGGCGTTGCCCAAGGCCTACGCCAACCCCGCCAACCTTGAGGCCCGGGACGACATGGCCACCGCCAGCCTGATGGCCGGGATGGCGTTCGGGAATGCCGGCGTGGGCGCGGTGCATGCGTTGGCCTACCCGTTGGGCGGGCGTTTCAACATCGCCCACGGCGTAAGCAATGCCTTGCTGCTGCCCTACGTGATGCACTGGAACAAGCTGGCGTGTGTGGAGCGCATGCAGGAGATTGCCGAGGCCATGGGCGTGAATATCACGGGTTTGAGTGCGGTGGATGCCGCCGACCAGGCCGTCGATGCGATGACGCGACTGTGTGCCGCAGTCGAGATTCCGTCCGGCCTGCGCAGCTTCGGTGTGCCTGAAGATGCGATCCCGGCCATGGCGGTAGAAGCGGCGGGGATCGAGCGGCTGATGCGCAACAATCCGCGCAAGCTCAGCGCCGCTGATATCGAGAAAATCTACCGGGCAGCTTATTAACCATTGAGCGAGGTCACGGTGCGCGCGGCAAAGCATGAGGTATACAATGCGCGCCATCGTGATTTAGCTCAAAAAGGTGCGTCATGCAGCCCTTCGTCATTGCTCCATCGATTCTCTCCGCCGACTTCGCCCGCCTGGGCGAGGAAGTGGACAAGGTGTTGGCCGCCGGTGCCGACTTCGTTCACTTCGATGTCATGGACAACCACTATGTGCCGAACCTGACCATTGGTCCGATGGTCTGCGCCGCCCTGCGTAAATACGGCGTGACCGCGCCTATCGATGCGCACTTGATGGTCAGCCCGGTGGACCGCATCGTCGGTGACTTCATCGAAGCCGGCGCGACCTACATCACCTTCCACCCGGAAGCCACGTTGCACGTGGACCGCACCCTGCAACTGATCCGCGAGGGCGGTTGCAAGGCGGGCCTGGTATTCAACCCGGCCACTCCGCTGAGCGTGCTTGAGTACGTGATGGACAAAGTCGACATGGTGTTGCTGATGAGCGTCAACCCGGGCTTCGGCGGGCAGAAGTTTATCCCGGGCACCCTCAACAAGCTGCGTGAAGCGCGGGCGCTGATCGATGCGTCGGGCCGTGATATCCGCCTGGAGATCGACGGTGGCGTCAACGTCAACAACATCCGCGAAATCGCCGCGGCCGGTGCTGACACCTTTGTGGCCGGTTCGGCAATCTTCAATGCCCCGGACTATCAGGAAGTGATCGCCAAGATGCGTGCAGAACTGGCGCTGGCGCGTCCATGAGTGGCTTTGAGCAACTGTTCCCCGGCAAACTGCCACGGCTGGTGATGTTCGATCTGGACGGTACGTTGATCGATTCAGTGCCGGACCTGGCCGCGGCGGTGGACCAGATGCTGCTCAAGCTGGGGCGCAAGCCGGCGGGTATCGAGTCGGTGCGCGAGTGGGTCGGCAATGGCGCGCAGATGCTGGTGCGTCGGGCCTTGGCCAACAACATCGAGGCCGAGGGTGTCGATGAGGTGGAAGCCGAGCATGCGCTTGAGCTGTTCAACGTGGCCTACGAAAACGGCCACGAACTGACCGTGGTTTATCCCGGCGTGCGCGACACCCTGAAATGGCTGCACAAGCAGGGCGTGGAAATGGCCCTGATCACCAACAAGCCGGAGCGTTTCGTCGCACCGCTGTTGGACCAGATGAAGATCGGCCGGTATTTCCGCTGGATCATCGGCGGCGATACCTTGCCGCAGAAGAAGCCCGACCCGGCCGCGCTGTTCTTCGTGATGAAAATGGCCAATATCCCGGCGTCCCAATCGCTGTTTGTCGGCGATTCGCGCAGTGATGTGCTGGCGGCGAAAGCGGCGGGGGTCAAGTGCGTGGCCTTGAGTTACGGCTACAACCATGGCCGGCCGATTGCCGAAGAATCCCCGGCGCTGGTGATTGATGACCTGCGCCTGTTAATCCCCGGTTGCTTGGGAACGGGCGCTGAGATAACGTTGCCCGACGCTGTTCCATCCCCTTCTGGAAATCCCATCGTGGTGGTCACTCGCAAACTCTGGATGAAAGTCATCAAGGCCCTGGCCCGCTGGCGTTGGCGCGCCTGACTGATCCTCGCCGCGCTGCGGCACGTTTGCACACCTGACCGTTAGACCCTCAAGCCACGAGGCACCTCATGATCCGCGAAGAATTCCTGCGTTTGGCCGCTGCCGGCTACAACCGTATCCCCATGGCCTGCGAAACCCTGGCCGACTTCGACACCCCGCTGTCGATCTACCTGAAACTGGCCGACGAGCCCAACTCCTATCTGCTGGAGTCGGTGCAGGGCGGCGAGAAATGGGGCCGTTATTCGATCATCGGCCTGCCGTGCCGCACGGTGCTGCGGGTACATGATCACCATGTGAGCATCACCCTGGACGGCGTCGAGATCGAAAGCCATGACGTGGAAGACCCGCTGGCCTTCGTCGAGGAATTCAAGGCGCGCTACAACGTGCCGACCATCGCCGGCCTGCCGCGCTTCAACGGCGGCCTGGTGGGTTACTTCGGCTACGACTGCGTGCGCTACGTGGAAAAACGCCTGGGCAAATCCCCGAACCCCGATCCGTTGGGTGTGCCGGACATTCTGCTGATGGTTTCCGACGCAGTGGTGGTGTTCGACAACCTCGCGGGCAAGATGCACGCTATCGTGTTGGCGGATCCTTCCCAGGCCGATGCGTTCGAGCAAGGCCAGGCGAGCCTGGAAGCGCTGCTGGAAAAACTGCGCCAGCCGATCACCCCGCGTCGCGGCCTGGACCTCAGCCGTCCACCGGCGGCTGACCCGGTGTTCCGCTCCAGCTTTACCCAGGATGACTACGAGCGTGCGGTCGATACCATCAAGGAATATATCCTTGCCGGTGACTGCATGCAGGTGGTGCCGTCGCAACGCATGTCCATCGACTTCAAGGCCGCGCCGATTGATTTGTACCGGGCGCTGCGCTGTTTCAACCCGACGCCGTACATGTACTTCTTCAACTTTGGCGACTTCCACGTCGTGGGCAGTTCGCCGGAAGTGCTGGTGCGGGTCGAAGACAACCTGATCACCGTACGCCCGATTGCCGGCACCCGCCCTCGCGGTGCGACCGAAGAGGCGGACCTGGCGCTGGAACAGGACCTGTTGAGCGACGACAAGGAAATCGCCGAGCACTTGATGCTGATCGACCTGGGCCGCAATGACACCGGGCGTGTCTCGGAAATCGGTTCGGTGAAGCTCACCGAGAAGATGGTGATCGAGCGTTACTCCAACGTGATGCACATCGTGTCCAACGTCACCGGCGAGCTGAAGGCCGGGTTGACGGCGATGGATGCACTGCGGGCGATCCTGCCGGCGGGCACCTTGTCGGGCGCACCGAAGATTCGCGCGATGGAAATCATCGACGAGCTGGAGCCGGTGAAGCGGGGTGTGTATGGCGGCGCGGTGGGGTATTTCGCCTGGAACGGCAATATGGACACTGCGATCGCGATCCGTACGGCGGTGATCAAGGACGGCGAACTGCACGTGCAGGCGGGCGGCGGGATTGTGGCCGACTCGGTACCGGCCCTGGAATGGGAAGAGACGCTGAACAAGCGCCGGGCGATGTTCCGCGCGGTGGCGTTGGCTGAGCAGACCCCGCAGGACTGAAGTCAGACGTAGATCAAAAATGTGGGAGCGGGCTTGCTCGCGAAGGCGGAGTATCAGTCGATATATAAGGCGACTGTCGCACCGCTTTCGCGAGCAAGCCCGCTCCCACATTTGGTATTTGTCAGTTTCAAGTCCGAGTCAGAAATCCAGACTCACCCCGACACTCAGCCCTTGCTGGGTAAAGTTGTCATCCTTTCTCACGTTATAGGCCGCGTTCAGCGCCAGGTCCTTGGTCACCTTGTGGGTAATCCCCAGGTTCAAGCGATCCGAATTGCTGCGTGGCGTGTAGCCGTCCAGTTTGAAATCAATCCCCGGCACGCTGTTGAGGGACATGCCCACTCGCTGCGTATCGTTTTCAAACTCGTGCTCGTGGGCCACTTCGCCAAACACCAGGGTTTGCGGGGTGAAGCGGTAGTTGGCTTGTAATCCGATTCCCAAACGCTTGGAGTCGCGCTGTTGGTCATCAAAGGTCAGCGCGGTGGAACGGGCATCTTTCTCCGAATAACCATTCACCTCGACCCGCGAATAGTCAGCGCTGATAAAGGGTGAGAAGTGCCATTCGCTGTTTGGCTCGGCGATGTCATACCCAACCCGTGCGCTCAATGCCCATAGCCAGCCGTCGGTGTCGCCTTTCTCGGTGCCTTCGCTGATGCCCAGGGCGAACTTGCGCTTGAGGTTGTCGAAGTCCAGTTTGCCGCCGGTCAATGCGGCGTCGGCCCACCAGTGATCTTCCTGATATTGGGCGAACGCGGTGCCCAGGTAGCTGTTGAGCTTGTAGTCCGAATCGCTGGCGCCGGCCTCAAGACTCTGGCGATAGAAGCCTGCTGCCACACCCACGCGCCACTCGTCATTGAGCCTGTAGCTGCCACCGATGTTCAGGTTATAGCCGCTGCCGTCACCGCTGGCCGAGCTGTTCTGATCATCGAAGTCCAGGTGCTGGCCGCCAGCGTCGACGATCGCCCGCCATTGGCCCACGGCCTGCCAGCTACGGGAGTCGGCTTGCCATTGGTTGCGCAATGAATCCTGATGGGCGCGCAAGGTGCCTTGGGCCATTTCCGGAAGCAGGGTGATTTCCCAGGGGGCTGCCAGCAGCGAATACGCGTAGTCGGCGATCAGTGCCTGGCCGGCCTCGGTCGGGTGCACGGTGTCGTTGTAAATCAGCTTGGTCGGGTCCGGATTGGTGCCGCCGACGCCATACACCGGATTCCTGCAGGTGGTGCCGCTGAAGCACGTCTGGTTGAGGTTCTGGTCGGTGGCAAAACCAAAACGCCCGGGATCGGCAAAGGTTTCCTTGAGCAGCAACGGAATGTTCAGCGGGATGATCTGCGCATCGATTTGCGACAGGCGCTGTACCAGGGTCTGGTTGAACGCGCCGGCCAGGGTGCTGACGGCCCCTTGGAGCGGGGTGCCATTGACGGCAGGTGTCAGGCCCAGGTCCGGCAGCATCCATACCATTACATAACGGGCGCCAGCCTGTTGCAGCGCCTGGGCGCTGTCGGCCAGGCGCCCGGCTGCGGCCGAGGCCTGGTCGGGGCTGAGGACCAGGCCGTCGAGGAAGTCATTGCCGCCGCCGGAGAGAAAGTACAACGCGTTGGGGTCGGCTCGGCCCCCCGTTGATGCCAGGTATCCGGGACGTGTACGCAATACCTGCCCGGTGTCGCTGTCGGTGACGGTGGAGTTACCGGTGATGGCATCGTAGATCTGTTGGGTGGTGTAGCCGCCGACGGCCCAGTTATTGCCGTCTGGCTGGCCCAGCGCGGCGCGCTCCGGCGAGGTCGAGGCATTCAGGTCGCCCGGGGCAACCCCCAGCTTGCCGCCCAATAACGTCGAGGAGATCAGCGATGTGCTTTCGCCGCTGCCGTCGAAGTATTGCGGGCCGGTGCGGTTGGTGAAGCGATAGGTTGAGCCCGGTGCGCCAGGGTCGGCAAATGTACCGGCGTCGGCCAGGCTGTCACCGAAAACGACCATCGTCGAATAAGGCGAGGGCGCGGCGAAGGCTTGCGAGCATGCCAGCGCCAAGAGGCAGCCGACGATGGGGGTGAAATAGGGCATCTTGGTCATGAGTCCGTCCATGATTTTGTTTTTTTGTCAGCACTGTGACTGTAGCGCCCTTGGAAGGGTTCTGAAAAGTTTGACGCCAATTATCAGTCGGGCAGTTTTCCCCGTATTTGCGGCTCGATATTGCACCGTTGGCGAGGCTACGTTACTGTGCCTGAACGTATGAATGAGACCCTCCCCGTGTTGATCATCAGCAAACTCTTGATGCGAGTAGTCAAGGCACACGCCCGTTGGCGTTGGCGCGCCTAACTTTTCTCTACCGGCCCCGCCGGACCTGTACCGATTTGCCTTCTTCACCCTCTGTTAAACGCCCCTTGCCGACCAACCCCGGCAACCGGAAAGTGCGTCTGGCAGCGGGTCACTCCCTTGGAAGGCCGTCATTAGAAGTCAGTGAATTCAAGAGGTTTTAACCCACATGTTGCTGATGATTGATAACTACGACTCCTTTACCTACAACGTTGTGCAGTACCTGGGCGAGCTCGGCGCCGAGGTCAAGGTGGTGCGCAACGACGAATTGACCGTGGCCCAGATCGCCGCGTTGAACCCTGAACGCATCGTCGTCTCCCCAGGCCCGTGTACGCCGACCGAAGCGGGCATCTCACTCGAAGCCATCCAATACTTTGCCGGCAAGCTGCCGATCCTGGGCGTGTGCCTGGGCCATCAGTCCATCGGCCAGGCCTTCGGTGGCGACGTCGTCCGCGCCCGCCAGGTAATGCACGGCAAGACCAGCCCGGTATTTCACAAGGACCAGGGCGTATTCCAGGGTTTGAACCTGCCGGTAACGGTAACCCGCTACCACTCGCTGGTGGTCAAGCGTGAAACCCTGCCCGAGTGCCTTGAGCTGACGGCCTGGACCCAGCTGGAAGACGGCTCGGTCGACGAGATCATGGGCCTGCGTCACAAGACACTGAACGTCGAAGGGGTGCAATTTCACCCGGAATCGATTTTGACCGAGCAGGGCTTCGAGCTGTTCGCTAACTTTCTCAAGCAGAGCGGCGGCACGCGCTAAGGACTTTTCATGGATATCAAGACTGCCCTGAGCCGTATCGTCGGCCATCTGGACCTGAGCACCGCTGAAATGAGCGATGTGATGCGCGAGATCATGACCGGTCAATGCACCGACGCGCAGATCGGCGCGTTCATGATGGCCATGCGCATGAAGAGCGAGAGCATCGACGAAATCGTCGGCGCTGTGTCGGTCATGCGTGAGCTGGCCGACAAGGTTGAACTCAAGACCCTCGACGGCGTGGTCGACGTGGTCGGCACCGGCGGCGACGGTGCGAACATTTTCAACGTGTCGACGGCTTCTTCCTTTGTGGTGGCCGCTGCCGGCTGCACCGTGGCCAAGCATGGTAACCGCGCGGTGTCGGGTAAAAGCGGCAGCGCCGATTTGCTGGAAGCAGCAGGCATCTACCTGAACCTGACCCCGGTACAAGTGGCGCGCTGCATCGATCATGTCGGTATCGGCTTCATGTTTGCCCAGTCCCATCACGGCGCGATGAAACACGCCGCCGGCCCGCGCAAGGACTTGGGCCTGCGTACCCTGTTCAACATGCTCGGCCCGCTTACGAATCCGGCCGGTGTGAAGCATCAGGTAGTGGGCGTGTTCAGCCAGGCGCTGTGCCGGCCATTGGCTGAAGTCCTGCAGCGCCTGGGCAGCAAGCACGTGCTGGTGGTGCACTCCAAGGATGGCCTCGACGAGTTCAGCCTGGCGGCGCCGACCTTCGTGGCGGAGCTGAAGAACGACCAGGTCACCGAGTATTGGGTCGAGCCAGAAGACCTCGGCATGAAAAGCCAGAGCCTGCACGGCCTGGCGGTAGAAAGCCCGGCAGCCTCCCTTGAACTGATTCGCGATGCCCTGGGACGCCGCAAGACCGAAAACGGCCAGAAAGCCGCAGAAATGATTGTGCTCAACGCCGGTGCGGCGCTGTACGCCGCGGATCACGCCTACAGTCTTAAAGAGGGTGTTGCCCTCGCTCATGATGCATTGCATACCGGGCTGGCGCGCGAAAAGCTCGAAGAACTGGGTGCGTTTACTGCGGTGTTCAAAGTGGAGAATGAAGGATGAGTGTTCCGACCGTTCTGGAAAAAATCCTGGCCCGCAAGGCAGAAGAAGTCGCCGAGCGCCGTGCCCGGGTCAGCCTGGCTGAGCTGGAAGGCCTGGCGAAAACCGCCGATGCACCGCGTGGGTTCGCCAATGCGCTGATCAAGCAGGCCAAGGAAAAACAGCCGGCCGTTATCGCTGAAATCAAGAAGGCTTCGCCGAGCAAGGGCGTGATTCGCGAGATCTTCATCCCTGAAGACATTGCCAAAAGCTACGAGAAGGGCGGCGCGACGTGCCTCTCGGTGTTGACCGATATCGACTATTTCCAGGGTTCCGACCTGTACCTGCAGCAAGCGCGTGCCGCGTGCTCGCTGCCGGTGATCCGCAAGGATTTCATGGTCGACCCGTACCAGATCGTCGAAGCCCGTGCCTTGGGCGCCGATTGCGTGCTGTTGATCGTCTCCGCACTGGATGACGTGAAAATGGCTGAACTGGCGGCCGTGGCCAAGAGCGTCGGCCTCGACGTGCTGGTGGAAGTGCACGACGGTGATGAACTGGAACGCGCGTTGAAAACCCTCGACACACCGTTGGTGGGCGTCAACAACCGCAACCTGCACACCTTCGAAGTCAGCCTGGAAAACACCCTCGACCTGTTGCCGCGCATCCCGCGCGACCGGTTGGTGATCACCGAAAGCGGCATCGTCAATCGCGCCGATGTGGAACTGATGGAAATCAGCGGCGTGTACTCGTTCCTCGTCGGCGAAACCTTCATGCGTGCCGAGAACCCGGGGGCTGAATTGCAGCGCCTGTTCTTCCCGGAGCGTGGCGTTGCCGTCAGTGGCTCGACCCTGGATTGATGATGACCCAGCCGGTGGCGATGACGGTCGAGGCAGGCCTTAAGGCCGAGCAGGATTTGCTCGCCGCGGTCTGTGCCGGCGAGCAACCGTTCGGCCTGCTGTTCTGGCAGCCCAGCGATCAGGCGTTGGTGATGCCTCGTCGTTTGAGCCGCCTTCCGGCATTCGAGACCGCCAGCCAGGTGTCGGCAGATGCCGGTTGGCCGGTGCTGCTGCGGGAAACGGGCGGTGAGCCTGTTCCGCAATCGGCAGCCACGGTCAATATCGCGTTGGTCTACGCGCCACCACGCAGTGAAGGTGACCAGGGCCGTATCGAAACCGGCTACCAGCGTCTGTGCCAGCCGATTTGCGACCTGCTGATCGAGTTGGGTGGCAACGCGTCGGTGGGCGAGATCGACGGTGCGTTTTGCGACGGTCGCTACAACGTCAACCTTGATGGTCGCAAAATGGTCGGTACCGCCCAGCGCTGGCGCCAGAGTGGCGGGCGCCCGGTGGGGTTGGTGCATGGTGCGTTGCTGCTGGATGACGATCGCGTCGAGTTGATCGCCGCGGTCAATCGCTTCAATGAAGCATGCGGCCTGGAACAACGGGTGCGCGCCGAAAGCCACATCGCCCTGCACGAAGCCTTTGCGGCGCCAGATGCGATTGCCCGGCTTGATACGTTGTACCGTCAGATGCTTGCGAATTTCCTGCCGGTTTAACGCGTACCGAAGACCACCATGGTCTTGCCTTTGACATGCACCAGGTTGCGTTCCTCCAGGTCCTTGAGCACGCGGCCAACCATTTCCCTTGAGCAACCGACGATCCGCCCGATTTCCTGGCGGGTGATCTTGATCTGCATCCCGTCGGGATGGGTCATTGCGTCCGGTTGCTTGCACAACTCCAGCAGGCAGCGGGCAACCCGGCCGGTGACGTCGAAGAACGCCAGGTCGCCGACTTTGCGCGTGGTGTCTCTCAGGCGCTGTGCGATCTGGCCGCTCAGGGCGTACAGAATGTCGGGATCCTGCTGGGCCAGTTCGCGAAATTTCGTATAGCTGATCTCGGCGACTTCGCATTCGACCTTGGCCCGCACCCAGGCACTGCGTTGCTGTTCCTTGCCGGCTTGTTCGAAAAGCCCGAGTTCACCGAAGAAATCACCGGTATTGAGGTAGGCGATGATCATTTCGCGACCATCGTCATCCTCGATCAGGATGGTGACCGAGCCTTTGATAATGAAGAACAGGGATTCCGAGCGCTCGCCCGCGCAGATGATGTTGTGCTTGGCTGGATGACGCCGGCGCTGACAATGCATCAGCAGTTTGTCGAGGTTCTTGATTTTGGGTGTGGGAGTAATAGCAACCATGGTTGTATCCCGAAAAGACTGCACGGTGTTGGTGAGCTTGTTTTTTTATCCAGCGCGATCAACGGCTAAGCTACATCATCCAATGGATGGCAATGCGCCATTGATTTGGCGCCAGCTTAACAGACACATTCTGACTTCATTAGGGAATTTACCCAGCAAACCCTGCTGTTGATCGCTTTCATGGGAAACGCTGCCGGCCCAAAGTGCTGTGCTAAGCTGGCGACCCTTTTTTAGCAGTGGAGTCTGGGCGATGAAGGCACGCATCCAATGGGCGGGCGAAGCCATGTTCCTCGGTGAGTCGGGCAGTGGCCACGTGGTGGTCATGGACGGCCCGCCGGAAGCCGGTGGCCGCAACCTGGGCGTACGCCCGATGGAAATGCTCCTGCTCGGTGTAGGCGGTTGCAGCAATTTCGATGTGGTGAGCATCCTGAAGAAGTCCCGCCAGGCGGTGGAAAGCTGCGAAGCATTCCTGGAAGCCGAGCGTGCCACCGAAGACCCGAAGGTGTTTACCAGGATCCACATGCACTTTGTCGTCAAGGGCCGGGCGCTTAAAGAAGCCCAGGTCAAGCGGGCCATCGAGTTGTCGGCAGAGAAGTACTGCTCGGCCTCGATCATGCTGGGCGCTGCGGGCGTTGCCATCACTCATGATTACGAGATCATTGAGTTGGGCTGATTCTTCAATCGGCAGGCAAAAAGAAAGGGCGCTTGATAGCGCCCTTTTTTGTTTTCTGCTGAAACTAGATGCGGTACGTGCTTTTGGTCATGACCTTGGCCAGCAGGCTCATGCCAAATTTCACCGGTGCCGGGAAGCGGAAGCCGCCCGCGTCCAGCGCGCTTTCGGCGTGATGTTCTTCATCAATGCGCATCTGCTCAAGAATCGCCCGGGACTTTTCGTCTTCAGCCGGCAGTTGCTCGAGGTGTTCATTGAGGTGTTTGCACACCTGATGCTCGGTGGCGGCCACAAAACCCAGGCTGACTTTGTCGCTGATCAGCCCGGCCACCGCACCAATGCCAAACGATAAGCCGTAGAACAGCGGGTTCAGCACGCTCGGATGGCTGTTCAACTGGCGAATGCGTTGTTCGCACCAGGCCAGGTGATCGATTTCTTCTTCGGCGGCATGTTCCATCGCAGCGCGCACTTGCGGCAGCTTGGCGGTCAGGGCCTGGCCCTGGTACAGCGCCTGGGCACAGACCTCACCGGTATGGTTGATACGCATCAGGCCGGCGACGTGGCGGGTGTCGGTCTCGCTCATCTGCGCTTCGGGCCGCACGATGGCGGGCGACGGGCGGTGCGGTTGGCCGCTGAATGGCAGCAGCGTGCGCATGGCCGTATCGGCTTGCAGCAACAGACGATCAATCGGCGAGTAGTGACGTTGGGTAGTCATGCTGACCTCCGGGAAGAATCTCGGCGGCCAGTTTACCGCAAGAGAGGGGGAAGCGTTTGCGCTGGGTCAAATTGCTTGTGTGGCGAGGGAGCTTGCTCGCGCTGGAGTGCGCAGCGCTCTCGTTTTTGGGGCTGCTACGCAGCCCAGCGGGAGCAAGCTGCCTCGCCACAGGTAGTGCTCAGCCCGGCGGCCAGTTCATCTGGCGTTGACCCAGAACATGCATGTGGATGTGATAAACGGTCTGTCCGCCATCTTCGTTGCAGTTCATCACCACACGGAAGCCCTTCTCACAGCCTTGCTCAACCGCCAGGCGCTGGGCGGTGAACAGGATATGCCCGGCCAGCGCCTTGTCTTCCTCGGTGAGGTCGTTGAGGGTGCGGATCGGCTTTTTCGGAATCACCAGGAAATGCACGGGTGCCATTGGCGCGATGTCGTGGAAGGCCAGGACCTGGTCATCCTCGTAGATGATCTTCGCGGGTATTTCTCTGTTGATGATCTTGGTGAACAGAGTATCCACAGCTGTTTCTCCATTGTGAAAGTGCAGGGTGAGTGTACTCAGGCGATCAGCGCGGGCAATAGGCCTTGTTGATCGCGCCGGCGATCTTGCGGGTCAGCCAGCGCGGGCTCAGGCGCGGGCTGAACGCCAGCCAGCGATTACGCCGGCCGGGAATGATGATGGCTTTGTTCCTGGCCAGCGCACGCACGGTGTAGAGCGCGACTTCTTCCGGGCTCATCAACTGTTGGCTGCGATCCAGCTTGGCGGTGTCCATTTGGGCGGTGCCGAAGAATGCGGTGCGGGTCGGGCCGGGGCAAAGAACGGAAACCTTGATGCCGCAGGTCTTCAGTTCCTCGCGCAAGCCTTCGGAAAAGTGCAGCACGTAGGCCTTGCTGGCGTAGTAAGTGCTCATCCACGGGCCGGGTTGGAACGCGGCAACCGACGCGACGTTGAGAATCTGCCCGCCGCCGTGCAGGGCCATGGCGTTGCCGAGGGCGTGGCACATGCGGGTCAGGGCGAGGATGTTGACCTCCATCAGGTCCTGCTCGGTCATCCAGTCCTGCGCCAGGAACGGGCCGCTGGTACCGATGCCGGCGCAGTTGACCAGCAGGTCGATCTGCCGCTCGCCTTCTTCCAGTTCCAGCAGGAACCCGGAGAGCCGCAGGGGCTCGCCCAGGTCACAGGCGCGGAACAGCACCTCGACGCCGAAGCGCTGAGTCAATTCGATTGCAATGCTTTCCAACTGATCACGCTGGCGGGCCACCAGAATCAAGCTGCGGCCGCGACGGGCCAGTGCTTCGGCCAAGGCCAGGCCGATGCCGCTGGAGGCACCGGTGATCAGAGCGTAACGGGTCATGCGTTTCTCCATCGCAACGCTACCGGGCCTGTGACAGAGGCGTCACAGGCGTCGGGCGTTTTTCACTGTTGCGTAGAGTCTACAGGTTCGGCTGTGTCGTCAGCACTTTGCACATCGACTTCATCGACGGTGGTGGCCTGGTCGCTGTCGTCATCGGAGTTGATGGAGCTGCTTTCGTAGCTGCCACCTACATCGCTTTCCAGTTGATCCAGGTAGCCGCTCATGCCAACCAACACCGCGCCGGCAAATACCAGCGGAATGAATGCGAGCCACAATGCGGAGAGGATTTTCACCGCAGTGGAGTTACGCGGTGGTGGCGCGCCGTACTGGTTTGCGCCCGTGTTACCGGGGAGGACCATCAGCAGGATCGGGAAGATGCTGCCAACGAAGGGCACCAGGTGCAGGAACCACAGCCAGCCGGACCAGCCCAGGTCATGCAGGCGCTGCACGGTGATCTGTACGCTGACCCACACAGCGGCCACGAGTATGGCAATCCCCACGAGGAAGCCAATGACCATGGCAATCGTCGGAGAGACCGCAGCGATACCAAGTCCGACGGTGAAGAACACGCTGGAGACGAGGAGGATCACCACGCTCAGCACCAGCGTCCACGCCAGGAAGCGCAGGCGTCCGATCCGGCCGTTGACGGTGAATACCTTAAGGGTGGAAAACTCCGGCAGGTTCTCGCCAACCGCGGCTCGGGGCGGGGCGTAAGGCGATGCGGCGGGGCGGGTGTAGTCAGTCGCGCTGCCGGAGTCCGTTTCATGGGTTTCGGCAAGGCTGAAGGCGACCGGCTGCTCTTCTTCTATCCGCGCATCCACCCCGGCGTTTTTCAGCGCTTGCAGATAGGTCTCGGCATCGGCGCGGGAAAGGTCGCGTTTCAGCGCGACCGGGCGGCCGGTGAAAAGCTTTTCGATCGCGTCGACATCACTTTTGAACAACTCGGCGAGGTTCAGCTTGGCGGTGGTGCTTTCGACACCCGGGAGCAATGCGCCATCAAATACAATCTTGAAACGGTTGTCGCTCATGCGGGCATCCTTGTCACTTGAATAGGGGAGGCCTGCCTTGATCAGCAGGCTTTGGATCGCGGATCAGCGTGGCCAGCGTTCAGGCAATTGTGCCGCATGCTCGAGCGCCTTGCGGTATTCGGCATCCAGGCGGGCCACGAGTTCATCGACGCTGGGCAAATCATCAATCTCTCCGACGCCCTGGCCGGCGGACCACACGGTCTTCCAGGCTTTGGCTTCGTCGTTGAGTGGCTTGAGCTTGGAGCCAAAATTGACTTCACCCTTGCCTTGCAGCGCGGCGAGGTCGAAACCGGCGTTTTCCAGGCTCTGGCGCATGAAGCTTGCGGGAACACCGGAGACGGCTGGAGTGTGCACGATGTCGGCGGCGCGCGATGTGAGCAGCATCTCTTTATAGGCATCCGGGGCATGGCTTTCGGTGGTGCCGATAAAACGCGTGCCGAAATAGGCCAGGTCGGCGCCGAGCAGTTGCGCGGCGAGGATTTCGTGGCCGTGGTTCAGGCAACCGGCGAGCAGCAGGGTTTTGTCGAAGAACTGACGGATTTCTGCGATCAGCGAGAACGGGCTCCAGGTGCCGGCATGGCCACCGGCGCCCGCCGCAACGGCGATCAGGCCATCGACGCCGGCTTCAGCGGCTTTTTCGGCGTGGCGCCGGGTGGTGACATCGTGGAATACCAGGCCGCCGTAGCTATGCACCGCGTCTACCAATTCTTTCACCGCGCCCAGGCTGGTGATGACGATCGGCACCTTGTGCTCGACGCAGATCGCCAGGTCAGCTTCCACCCGCGGGTTACTGTTGTGCACGATCAGGTTGACCGCATAGGGCGCCGGGTTATCCAGCAGCGCCAGGCCCGCTTCGATTTCTTCCAGCCACGCCTTGAAGCCGCTGCTTTCCCGCTGGTTGAGGGCAGGGAAGCTGCCGACGATCCCGTTGCGGCAGCAGGCCAGCACCAGTTGCGGGTTGGAGATCAGAAACATCGGCGCAGCCACGACGGGCAGGCGCAGATTTTGTTCGAGCGAAGCGGGCAGCGACATTGGAAGTACCCCGAGTAATAGAGATTAGAACGGTTTGACCACGACCAAAATTACGATAGCCAGCAATATCAGAACTGGCACTTCATTGAACCAGCGATAAAAGACATGGCTGCGGGTGTTTTCGCCACGGGCGAAACGTTTTACCTGCGCGCCGCACATATGGTGGTAGCCGATGAGCAGTACTACCAGGGTCAACTTGGCGTGGATCCACCCGCCGGATTGAAAGATGGCCGGGTTGAGGTAGATCAGCCATCCGCCGAACACCAGGCTGGCGATCATCGCCGGGCCCATGATGCCGCGGTATAGCTTGCGCTCCATCACGCTGAAGCGTTCCTTGCTGATGGTGTCCTCGCTTTGGGCGTGGTAGACGAACAGGCGCGGAAGGTAGAACAGCGCGGCAAACCAGCAGACGATGCTGACGATATGAAAGGCTTTGACCCATAGATAAAGCATTTTTAGTTATTCCCAGGTTCACGGTAGCTGAAGATAGTAGTGGCTCTTGCGTCTACACGTCATGTTGAAGGTTGTCGCAGGACGATACGAACCCTATTATCGACGGCTTTCCAGTGGGTTCGTTGAGGGCAGGTTTATGGTCAAGGTCGGTATCGTCGGCGGCACGGGTTACACCGGTGTCGAATTGCTGCGTCTGTTGGCTCAGCATCCGCAAGCTGAGGTGGTGGTGATCACTTCCCGATCCGAGGCCGGCCTGGCTGTGGCCGATATGTACCCGAACCTGCGAGGCCACTATGACGGCCTGGCGTTCAGCGTTCCGGATGTCAAGACCCTGGGCGCGTGTGATGTGGTGTTCTTTGCCACGCCTCACGGTGTGGCCCATGCCCTGGCGGGCGAGTTGCTGGCCGCCGGCACCAAGGTGATCGACTTGTCGGCAGACTTCCGCCTGCAGGACGCCGATGAGTGGGCCAAGTGGTACGGCCAGCCTCACGGTGCACCGCAGTTGTTGGAAGAGGCGGTGTACGGCCTGCCGGAAGTCAATCGTGAGCAGATCAAGCAAGCACGCCTGATCGCTGTGCCGGGTTGCTATCCGACGGCTACGCAGTTGGGTTTCCTGCCATTGCTGGAAGCTGGGCTGGCGGATGCATCGCGGCTGATTGCTGACTGCAAGTCGGGCGTCAGCGGTGCTGGTCGTGGGGCCGCTGTAGGTTCGCTTTACTCCGAGACGTCGGAAAGCATGAAAGCCTATGCAGTCAAAGGCCATCGTCACTTGCCGGAAATTCGCCAGGGGCTGCGTCGTGCTGCGGGCAAGGATGTCGGCCTGACGTTTGTGCCGCACCTGACACCGATGATCCGCGGGATCCACTCCACACTGTATGCGACAGTCGTTGATCGCTCGGTAGACCTGCAGGCGCTGTTTGAAAAGCGCTATGCCAATGAGCCGTTCGTCGATGTGATGCCGGCGGGCAGCCACCCGGAGACCCGCAGCGTGCGCGGTGCCAACGTGTGCCGTATCGCAGTGCATCGTCCACAGGATGGTGACCTGGTGGTGGTATTGTCGGTTATCGACAACCTGGTCAAGGGCGCCTCGGGCCAGGCTGTGCAGAACATGAACATCCTGTTTGGCCTGGATGAGAAGCTGGGCCTGTCCCACGCGGGCATGCTGCCGTAAATTTTCTGCTGTTGCGCAAAGGCCCGTTGATCGGGCCTTTCGTGTTTTTAATGGCCGCTGCGCAGATTGATATACCGTAACAATAGTTGACCGCTTTTCTAGGAGAAGCGGATAATGCCCGCCATCACGCATATGGCGGCGCTACGCCGGGAGATTATCAGCATGAGCGTTGAATCCTTCACCCCCACGGCTTTGCAATTCACCCACGGTGCTGCGCACAAGGTGAAGAGCCTGGTCGATGAAGAGGGTAATGATCGCTTGAAGCTGCGCGTATTTGTTACGGGCGGCGGTTGTTCAGGGTTTCAGTACGGTTTTACCTTCGATGAAGACGTGGCCGATGACGACACCATCGTTGAGCGCGAGGGCGTCAGCCTGGTTGTCGATCCGATGAGCTTCCAGTACCTGGCAGGAGCCGAGGTGGACTATCAGGAAGGTCTGGAAGGTTCGCGCTTCGTGATCAAGAACCCGAATGCCACCACCACTTGTGGTTGCGGGTCTTCGTTCTCGATCTGATCGACAGCGGATATAAAAACGCCGCTTGGCCTTGATAGGGCCAAGCGGCGTTTTGCTGTGTGGGATTCAGGCGGGGTAGATCGCGCCGAGTACACGAAGGCCGCGGGCGCCGGTGACGCTGGGGCGGTTGGCGGCGATGCCTTCCAGACAGCAATGGGCCAGCCAGGCGAACGCCATGGCTTCGACCCAGTCAGGGTCTACGCCGCAGGTGGCGGTGCTGCTGACCTGGGTCGCCGGCAGCAGGGCGCTCAGGCGGCTCATCAAGGTTGCGTTGTGGGCGCCGCCGCCGCAGACCAGCAGGGTTTCGGTCTGTGGTTGGGCGGTTTGCAGGGATTCGACGATGGTCAGGGCAGTCAGCTCGAGCAATGTGGCTTGCACGTCCTGGGCTGCGAATGGCGGCAATCGTCCCAGGTGATGCTCAAGCCATCCCAGGTTGAAGACTTCGCGACCGGTGCTTTTTGGCCCCTTGGTCACAAAGAACGGATCGCTGAGCAATGCCTTGAGTAGCTGGGGTTCAACCTTCCCGCTGGCAGCCCACTGGCCATCGCGGTCGAAGTTCTCGCCGCGTTGCTGGTGAATCCAGGCATCCAGCAGGACATTCCCCGGGCCGCAGTCGAAGCCCGCGACCGGTTTGCCGGTCTCGATCAGGCTGAGGTTGCTGAAGCCGCCCACATTCAGTACGGCGCGGTTGCCCGTACGCTCGCCAAACAGTGCCTCATGAAATGCAGGCACCAGCGGGGCGCCTTGGCCTCCGGCGGCGACATCGCGGCTGCGGAAATCACTGACGACGGTGATTCCGGTCAATTCGGTGAGCAGTGCCGGGTTGCCGATCTGCACGGTAAAACCCCGTGCAGGTTCGTGACGAATGGTTTGGCCGTGGCTGCCAATCGCTCGAATGTCCTGGGGCTTGAGGTTCTGCTGATCGAGTAGGGCGTGAATACCTTGGGCGGCAAGCGTCACCCAGTTCTGCTGCGCGAGCGCCGAACGGGCAATCTCGTCCGGGCCGCTGGCGCACAGGCCAAGCAGCTCGGAACGCAGGGATTCAGGCATGGGGATGTAGTGGGTGGCGATCAGCTTGATCGCCGGGCCTTGCTCGATCAGCGCAATGTCCAGGCCATCAAGGCTGGTCCCGGACATCACACCTATATAGAGCGACATGGCTTAGCGCTTCGCCGAAGCCAGGAGAGTAGAGCGCTCCTGGTCCATGCGGGCCATCAATGGCTGGCTCTGCTGCAGGAAGCGGGCGCGCTCGGCCTTGGCGATCGGGTCGGCCATTGGCAGCTTCTGGCCCAGTGGGTCGACGTGCACGCCGTTGACCTGGAACTCGTAGTGCAAGTGCGGGCCGGTGGACAGCCCGGTAGTGCCGATGTAACCGATCACCTGGCCCTGCTTGACGTTGCCGCCGGTCTGGATGCCCTTGGCGAAACCTTGCATATGGCCATACAGCGTACGGTAGGTGGCCCCGTGCTGGATGATCACGGTGTTGCCGTAGCCGCCACGGCGACCGGCCAGCAAGACCTTGCCGTCACCGGCAGCCTTGATCGGCGTGCCACGCGGGGCGGCGTAGTCGACGCCTTTGTGAGCGCGAATTTTGTTCAGAATTGGATGCTTGCGACCCATCGAGAAACGCGAGCTAATACGGGCGAAGTCAACCGGGGTACGGATGAACGCCTTGCGCATGCTGTTGCCGTCGGCGGTGTAGTAGCTGCTGTTGCCTTGTTTGTTGGTGTAGCGCACGGCGGTGTAGGTCTTGCCACGGTTGGTAAATCGCGCAGAGAGGATGTTGCCGGTGCCGACGACCTTGCCGTTGGCGACCTTCTGTTCGTAGATCACGTCGAATTCGTCACCCTGGCGAATGTCCTGGGCGAAGTCGATGTCGTAGCCAAACACGCTGGCCATGTCCATGGTCATGCTGTGGGACAGGCCGGCGCGGGCGGCGGACTGCGACAGCGAGCTGTTGATCACGCCGTGTACATAGGCGGAGCGCATGACCGGCTTGGTGGTGATGCGGTTGAACGCAAAGCCCTTGGCGCCTTTGGTCAGGGTGATGCTTTCCAGGTCGCTGACGTTGCTGTGCAGGTTGGTCAACTGGCCGTCGGGCGCCAGTTCGAATTCAAGCTTCTGGCCATGCTTGAGTTGGGTGAATTGCTTGGCCTGCTTGTCGCTTGCCAGTACATCGTTGACCGTCGCGGCGGGGAGGCCGACCTTTTCGAACAGGGTCGAAAGGGTGTCGCCCTTGGCAACAATGACTTCCCGGTGCAGCGGGTTCTTGGGTGCCTCTACTACCGCAGGTTCGGCCTGCGCGGTTTCCTTGGTGTCTTCGGCGCTGCTTTCGATCTGGGCAAACGGCGATTCGGCTGCGCCATTTGTGGCTTGAAGTGCGTCGGAAGCGTCTTGATCTTGTGTCAGTTGCTCAACCGGACTTTCAAGGTCAAGGCTTAGGGTCGTTCGTTTGGCTTCTACGTCGCTGGAAGGAAATACCAGGAGTGCCAGGCTCAGAAGGGCGGCGATCCCACTTGCGGCGAGCAGGTGGGTCTTCGGGTAAAGCGGCGGCGCTTTAGACGGTTCTGTGGTCATAAGTAATTTTGACTTTGAAAAGATGAATTGGAAAAGATGAATGACATGATGAAGATGAAATAACTGTATAAAATATAACCAAATCATCTGTGGTGCAAGCTTGCGAACGCTGGGCTTGCTGAACGGTGTCCGTGCGCAGGGCAAAACTTGTAATTAGTCCCTGATCTTGTATGGTTGGTTCCCTTTTGAATCTGAGCCTTGCGGGTCTGTTATGAAGTCGGTTGAAGAGCAGCTAGCGCTGATCAAACGTGGTGCGGAAGAACTGTTGGTCGAAGCTGAGCTGATCGAAAAGCTCAAGCGTGGCCAGCCCCTGCGTATTAAGGCCGGCTTTGATCCGACGGCGCCGGATCTGCACCTTGGGCATACGGTGCTTATTAATAAGCTGCGCCAGTTCCAGGAACTGGGGCATCAGGTGATCTTCCTTATAGGTGACTTCACCGGGATGATCGGCGATCCGAGCGGCAAGAGCGCTACGCGTCCGCCGCTGACCCGTGAGCAGGTTCTCGATAACGCCGAGACCTACAAGACCCAGGTCTTCAAGATTCTTGATCCGGCCAAGACCGAGGTGGCCTTCAACTCCACCTGGATGGATCAGATGGGGCCGGCGGATTTCATTCGTCTTACGTCCCAGTACACCGTTGCTCGCATGCTCGAGCGCGATGACTTCGATAAGCGCTACTCCACTAATCAGCCGATCGCTATCCATGAGTTCCTGTACCCATTGGTTCAAGGGTATGACTCGGTGGCGTTGCGTGCCGATGTCGAGCTGGGCGGTACTGATCAGAAGTTCAACCTGCTGATGGGGCGTGAGCTGCAGCGTGCGTATGGGCAAGAGGCTCAGTGCATTCTGACGATGCCGTTGCTGGAAGGGCTGGATGGCGTCAAGAAGATGTCCAAGTCCCTGGGTAACTATGTCGGTATCCAGGAAGCGCCGGGTGTGATGTACGGCAAGCTGGTTTCGATTCCGGATGCGCTGATGTGGCGTTACTTCGAACTGTTGAGTTTCCGCTCGATGGATGAGATCAATGCACTGCGTGCTGAAGTGGAAGCTGGGGCTAACCCGCGGGATGTGAAGATCAAGCTGGCTGAAGAGATTGTTGCGCGCTTCCATGGTGAAGAGGCTGCGGCCAGTGCTCACCGTGCTGCGGGTAACCGTATGAAGGATGGCGAGCTGCCGGATGATCTGCCTGAGATTGAATTGACTGCTGGCGAGGCAATGCCGATCGCTGCCGTCCTTAATAAGGCGGGCCTGGTGAAGAACTCGGCGGTGGCGCGCGACCTTCTGGGGTCTGGCGGTGTGCGTATAGATGGTGAGGTTGTCGATCGCACCTTTATATACGAGCTGGGCGCGACCCACGTTTGCCAGGCCGGCAAGAAGGCATTTGCGCGTATTACGCTTAAATCCGAATAAACCTGAAATTAACTGTTGACGGCGTTTTATATCTGTCTATAATTCGCCCCACTTCC
>NZ_JACAPM010000023.1:0-35535 GCF_013385695.1 Pseudomonas sp. D8002 | reverse complement strand
CAACCATAGAATCTCCCACATTCGACTGCATTCCAAAGATGGAACTCGATCGAATGTGGGAGCGGGCTTGCTCGCGAAGGCGTCAGTACAGACACCACAGATTTCAGGAATACTCGGTTTCGATCTCATCGAGTTGATGGTCGAAGCTTTTCAGGCGCGCCGTCCACGTATACACCAGCACCTCAAACTCACGGTGAATCACCGCATTGCCCGGCGTATCCGACTTGGGATCATAAAAATCCAGCTGGTAACGCTCTCGCGCCATCGCAGTGGCCACATCGGATAATTCCCGGGCGTTATTCAGCCAATGCCGTCCGTCGGCGACTTGCCGATCAAGCATCACACATTGTTTTTTCAGGGCTTCGAGGCTTTTTTCCAGCGGTGTGCCGGTCAGTTCGCCCATGACTTCCTGGAAGGTGCGCCCCGGCTGCCAGTAGCTGCCCCAGAAGTAGCGGTCGAACACCGTCTCGACCCGGCGCAGGGCAACCTTGGTGTCCCAGATCGCCACGCGGGTCTTGCCTTGTTCGAGCAGTCTTCGCTTGATTCGCTGGCCCTGGTAGGAGGCCCAGGCCACCACGCCGATGGACAGCACCGCGATCAGCGCGCTGGCGCTGTCGAGGAACACCATGGCCTTGTCGATTTGATGGGCCAGCATGATGCCGTAGAAGTAAGTCGCCGATAGCAACACCAGTGCGAAGAACACGCACCAGAAAGCGGGAGCATAAGGGTTTTTCATTATTGGAATCCCCATGAGCAAACGCGAGCAGTGACCAGCGGACCATCACGTAAGTCCGCCTGTCAAAGCATAGCAATCAGCTCAGGGTTTGCTGGCTTGTGTGGCTTGCGTTCGTCCACTTTCCCAGCCGCCGCCCAGGGCCAGGAACAAATCGATCTGGCTCATGGCAACCTGGGTGTTCGCCGCGGCCAGTTGCGCCCGCACGTCGGTGTAGGTGCGGGTGGCTTGCAGGTCGGCCAGGAACGACGCGCGGCCGGCCTGGAAGAACCGGTGCGTCTGCTCCGCCGCCTCTTTGGCCGACGCGCCGGCATCCGCCAGGGCATCGCGGCGTTGCAGTTGCGCGGTGTATTGCGCGAGGCCCGTCTGGGTTTCACGGATAGCGTTGAGTACCACCCCGTCGAAGTGCGCCAGGGCGCCCTGGGTCGCGGCTTCGGCTTCGTGGATGCGGGCGCGGGCGCCGTTGGTCGGCAGCGTCCAGCTGATCAGCGGGCCAAAGCCCCAACGGTTGGTGGCCGGCGTGCCGAGGTCATCCAGGATGCCGACGGTGCCCACGGTGGCGCCGATACTGATGTCCGGGTACAGCGCGCCGGTGGCCACACCGATGCGCGCGGTGGCCGCCGCCAGTTGGCGTTCGGCCTGGCGCACGTCAGGGCGGCGCTTGAGCAGCGTGGCGCCATCGCCCACCGGCAACAACTGCGCGATGTGCGGCAGCTCGGCGCATTGGGCAGTGCCGGCCGGCAGTTGATCCAGCGGCCTGGCCAGCAACATCGACAGGCGGAACAGCCCGGCCTGGCGCAGTGCTTCATAGCGCGGCATTTCGGCGCGCAAGGATTTGTATTGGGTTTGCGAACGGGTGACCTGGGTTTCATCACCGCGCCCGGCATCCCGCAGGCGCTGGGTCAGGTGCGTGCTCTGGGCTTGCAGGTCGAGGGACTCGTTGGCGATCGCCAGCTCTTCGTTGGCCGCACACACCTGGGTGTAGGAGCGCACCACGTCCGCCACCAGGGTGATACGGGCGATATCGGACGCCGCCTGGGCCGCATCGGCAGTGGCCTGGGAGCTTTCAATGCCACGCTGCAAGGTGCCGAACAAATCGAATTGATAGGAGGTGCTGATACTGGCGCTGCCGATATTCGCCACCGGGACTTTTTCCGTCAGCAAATAGGCCTCACCCGATTCTTGCAGGCGCTGGGCTTCGGCCTTGGCGCCGGCACTCCAGCCGCCGGCCGATTCGGCTTGCTGCACCTGATAGCGCGAGCGCTGCAAGTTGGCCGCAGCCACCCGCAGGTCGGTGTTGGAGGCCATGGCCTGCTCCACCAGCTTATCCAGGCGCGGGTCCTGGTAGAGCTTCCACCAGTCCGCCGGTACCGGCGCCGACACCACATTGCTGCCCTCCCCGGCCAACTGGCCCTGAAGGTCACCACGGTTCACGGCCGCCTTGTCCGGCAGTTTGTAATCGGGCCCCACCACCTGGCAGGCCGACAGCAACAACCCCAGCCCGGCGGTTGCTAAAAGCCGTTTCATGGCTTGTTCTCCGACTTGGGTTGGTCGTCGATGATCGACACGGTGGCGGTGCGCCCGGCAATCATGCGGAAGTCTGCCGGCACATCGTCAAACGCAATGCGCACCGGAATCCGCTGGGCCAGGCGCACCCAGCTGAACGCCGGGTTGACGTTGGGCAGCAGGTTGGAGCCGCTGGTGCGGTCACGGTCTTCGATACCGGCGACGATGCTCTGCACATGTCCGCGCAGGCGAGCGTTGTCGCCGATCACGCGGATGTCGACGCTCTGGCCGACGTGAATGCCGTCGAGCTTGGTCTCTTCAAAGTAGCCGTCGATGTGGAAGGAGTTGCTGTCCACCACCGACAACACCGGACGCCCGGCGGTCACGAACTCCTGGTTACGCGGCGCACGGTCGTTGATGTAGCCGTCCACCGGGCTGCGGATCACCGAGCGGTCCAGGTTGAGTTGCGCGGCATCCACCGCCACTTGCGACTCGGCCAGGGCCGATTGGGCACGGGCGACGCGGGACTGGCTTTCTTCCAGTTGCTCGCTGGCCACCAGGTTGCCGAGGCCACGGTTACGCTTGTTCTCGCGCACGGCCTGGGCCAGGGTTTCCTGACGGTCGGCCACGGCGGCCTGGGCCTGGCGCAGGGCCAGCTTGAAACGGTCCTGGTCGACGGAGAACAGCACCTGGCCGCGCACCACCAACTGGTTGTCGCGCACGTCCACTTGCTGGATCAGCCCGGACACGTCCGGGGCGATCTGCACGATGTCGGCACGGATGTGGCCGTCACGGGTCCACGGCGCGAACATGTAGTACATCACCATGCGCCACACCACGACGCAGGCGAAGGTCACCACCAGTAACGTCAGGACTACACGGCCAATGGTCAAAAAAGGTTTTTTCATGTCATGAGGTATCGACTGAGTGAATCCACTGCGCCCAGCAACAGAGCGTAGAGACCCACATTGAACAATGCCCGGTGCCAGACCAGGCGATAGAAGTGGACGCGGGTCAACAGCCCGTGCACCACCAGGTACAACACATACGTAATGCCCATCAGCACCAGCAACGTGGGCAGGAACACCCCGCTGATATCCAGATCACCGATCATAAAGGCGCTCCATCGGGTAACGGCGCTTCCATCTCTGTGCCGCCAAGAAATTCCACGCCGGGCAACAGCGCCAGGCGCAAGCCGCTGAGGGCGTGCAACAAATGCAGGCGGGTTTCGTCCTCGCCTTGCAGGCCCTGGCCGTTGAGGGCGCGGCGGGTACGGTCGAGGGTCATCAGCAGACCGCTGGGGGCCGGCAGACGTTCACCGGCCTTGAGGCAGGCCTTGAAGTAACCGCCGACGCCTTCCACCACCTGGTTCAACAACACACGCGGCACCCCGAGGATGCGCGGCGAGTACGCCAGCAGGTCCAGCAGGTTCAGCGCCACCCGCACTTCCCGCAGGGCGATGCCGGTGTCCTGGCCGGTCATGGCCAGGCGCGGCAGGTGTTGCATCAGGCGGTCGAGCATTTGCACGCCCATCTTGCGGTGTTCGGCCAGGGTCGCAGGCTCGGTCAGGGTGACGATGTCGCGCCAGCTGAAACGGGTCAGGCGCTTGGCCGCAAGCTCAGCGCCGAACGGCCGGGCAATCAGGGTCCAGACAAAGGCGAACAACAAGCCCACCGGGCCCGCCAGGTTGGAGTTGGCGAAGGCCAGGAAGTCCGCGTCGTAGGCACCCTGGATGCTGATGAACGACGAGGTGTTGACCAGCGTCAGCAGCATGCCGAGGTAGAAACGCGGCTGTACCGTCAGCGTGCCGATGCAGATAAAGGGCACCGAAAACGCCAGCACCAGCATCGGGAAATCGTGCAGGTTGGGCAGCACCAGAAACAGGTAGAGGCTGGCGAACAGCACCGACATCGCGGTCCAGAAAAAGAACCGGTAGATCTGCGGCGCCGGGTCGTCCATGGAGGCGAAGAAGCTGCAGGCCACCGCCGCGAGGATCACCGCGCTGCCACCGTCGGTCCAGCCCAGCAGGATCCACAGCACCGAGGCGACGATGATCGCGGTGACGGTGGAAAACGCCGAGTAGAACATCAGGCCCCGGTCGAGGAATGGCGTCAGCCGGCCCAGGCGCCAGTGGCGGTAAACTGCGCGCCAGCTGTCCTGGCTTTCGCACTGGATGGCGGCTTGCAGGCTGCGGCAGTCCTGCCACAGATCCACCCACTCGCCCAGGCGATACAGGGCGTTGGAGAACAGCAACTGATGGCGGTCATCCAGGGCGTCGGCATCGGGTTGCAGGGCTTCGATCTGGTCGCGCAGGACACGCCAGCGTTCGAGGGGCGCATCCTTTTGCGTGCTGACCAGCCACTCGTTGGCGGCGGTCAGCAGCGGCGTGAAGCGCTCGAGCAACTCCGGGGCGCGGTGTTCCAGGGCGTACACGGCGTCGTCCAGTGCGTCGATCACCGGCAGCAGGTGGATCATCCGCCCGCGCAGCTCCTTTGTATTGCGCACCGTTTGCGGCCGGGAGCCCTCGTGGGGCAGTTGGCCGATCATCAATTCCAGGGTGTTGAAGGTAGCGACCATGCCGCCGCGCAGGGTGCTGATTTCCTCGGGTTGCACATTGCGGCTGAGAAAGCGCTGGCTGTAGACCTGGGCGTCGGCAAACCACTTGCTCACCGAGTCATCGAACACCGGCGCCAGGCGTCGCGGCCAGAACATCGCCCCCACCACCGCCGCCACGGCGATGCCGAGGAAGATCTCTTCGGTCCGCGCTTCGGCCACATCCCACACCGCCAGCGGGTTATCCACCACCGGCAGGGCGATCAGCGGCAAGGTGTAGCCGGCCAGCATCAGCGCATAGCTGTTGGCGGTGCGCAGGTGCAGGGACAGGAACAGCAGAATCCCGGTCCACAGCGCGATCACCACCACCAACACGTAAGGCGTCTGCACAAACATCGGCACAAAAAACACCGCTGCGGCCGCCCCCATGAAGGTACCGACCGCCCGGTACAGCGCCTTGGAGCTGGTAGGGCCGACAAACGGGCTGGACACGATATACACCGTGGCCATCGCCCAATACGGACGCGGCATTTGCATCAGCATGGCGATGTACAACGCGATCATTGAAGCGGCGAATGTCCTTACGCCATAGAACCAATCCCTGGCCGGCGGCATGCCGGTAAAAAATCCGTTCAAGAACTCACAACCATGGGATGTTGATTGGCACCTTCGAAGGCCCGCAGTACACGCAAAGCAGCTTCCAGGTCATCGGGGTCGATTGTCGCCAGCACCTCGCGACGCAGGCGCACCAGTTGCTGTTCCACTGCCTGCACCAGCTCGCGGCCACGCTCGGTGAGGCTCAAGGCCTTGGCGCGGCGGTCGTGGATGTCTTCGGTGCGGCACACATAGCCGGAACTGCACAGCTGGTCCAACAGGCGCACCAGGGACGGGCTTTCCATCCCGGCGGCCTGGGCCACCTTGACCTGATGCACACCGTCGCCGAGGCGGCCGATCATCAGCAGCGGCACGGCGCAGGCTTCGGAGATGCCATAGCTGACGAGCGTGGTCTGGCAGATTTTGCGCCAAGTCCTGGCACCTACCACCATGCTGCTGCTGATGTTCATCTGGAGTTGTTCGAGGGTCTGGGACACTGGATTATTCGCATACAGTTAGTTTGCTAACTATCAATATGGTCGATGGATCCAATGCAGTCAAGTTTTGATACAAATTTGCGGATGGGTGGATGGCCCGTGGGCTAAGTAAAGCTGGTTTGGGGAAAGGTGGTTTGCTGTCAGCAACCGTCAGTCGCCTCACTCAGCTCACATGCGTCGTCAGGTATGCACGTTGTATATACTTCGTACATACCAATCTAGAGCATTCACTTATGTCAAAACTAGCCGTTTTCACCTTGAAGCTTGAGTCGGAACTACGCGACCAATTCATGGCCGAGTGCGAGGCTACCCACCGTCCTGCATCGCAAATCGTGCGAGATATGATGCGTCAGTTTGTCCAGGCCCAGCAGGAATCACGGGAGTACGACGCGTTCTTGCAGCGTAAAGTAGACGCCTCTCGCGCCTCGATACAGGCAGGCAGAGAGATTGCCAATGAGGATTTGGAAGCTGAGTTTTCTGCGAAACGTGCTCACGTAGATAATCAGGAATGAGGGTTGCCTGGACGCCGGAAGCGGCGCAGGACCGTAGGGATATCTGGGACTTTTTATTTGAGAAAAACCCACAAGCCGCAGCCGATATGGATCGACGCTTCAGCAGTGCAGTGCTGGGGCTGGCAAAACACCCAGAAATCGGCCCACTCGGCAGGATCACAGGCACACGCGAAGTCATTCCTCATCCAAGCTACCGCCTTGTTTACCAACTTGAGCCCGACGTAGTAAGGGTCGTGGCGCTTGTGCACACCGCTCGCCAATGGCCACCAGAGAAAGCAACCGCCTCTTGACGGCCTAGACTCCTCGCCCCTCTCTCAACCGCAAATTCAACTCATCCACCACCTCCGCCCAATCCGCGTCCTCCAGAATCTCTTCACGCAAAAACGCCCGCTGGGGCGGCGTCCAGAAAAACGCTTCCGCCAGATGCAATTCGGGCTTGAGTGGGGAGTGGACCGCGATGAACCGCTCGATGCTGACCGGGTCATCGGGCAAACCGAGCTGTTTGAACAACGATGGCAAGTTGTGGACTGGGGATTCCATGAGGCGTTCCTGGAGAGAGGGTTCACCTGAGTCTAGCCCCCCAGGCGAACATAAACCTCTCAGGTGTTGCGCGGATTAATCGCAGCCCTCACGGTGCACGCCCGCTGGCGCGTTACACAGCACGAACAGCCGGGCCCGCGCGCCGCCGCCGTCCTGCTGGCTGAGCTGACGCCATCCGGCCGGCAACGGGGCAAACTCATCCGGCGGCTCCGCGGCGCTGATCAGCCATACACGCTGGATCTCGGCGGGTAACACCGACAAGCGATCAAGGTAGATGCGCCCGCCATCCTGGTCCACCAGGGTGCCAAAACCATAGGCATTAGGCCGGGTGGACTTGCCGGCGGCGGTCGGCGGTGTGAAAAGCTGCAACTGGGCGTCGGTCTCGTCGTAATAGACGTAGGGCAGGTACCACAGCATGTCGCTGATGACGATGCGGTCATCTTCCTGGTAGTTACGATTGACGAACTCCACCACCACGTTGAATTGATCATGCTCATCGACGGTGGAGTTGGTCTTCACGCCCACCAGCTCGACCCCGACAAACAACACGAAGACTGCCGCTGCTGCGAGCGGCAGGCGCGACGACAGACGGTCGACGGCCAACGCCACGATGATCGGCAAACTCATCGCGTAGGCGGTGAGATAACGCTCGATAAACACCGGGGAAATAAACGAAACCCCATAGACCAGCAGCACCGGCAGCATGAAAAAAAGCCCCAGCAGCCAGCCAAAGCGAAAGCGGCTTTGATCGCGCCAGGCAGTCACACCGACCAGCGCCATCAGCAATAACGGAAACACCACAAAGAGCGGTCGCCACAAGTGGTCGCCCGGGTCCTGAATGAGGAACTGCCACACCATCGACGGCACGGAATACAGGTTGACCGGGTCTTCCCAGCCAATATCACCGCCCACCTTGAGTTCTTCGGTGTGCTGCACCAGGCCCAGCAGATTCGGGAGCCAGGGCAAGTACAGCAACACAATGGCAATGTTGGCCAACCACCAGCCCGCGCGCGTGACCAGGCGCAGGCCGCCGGCCCGTGGCTGGCGCAGCAACAGCAGCCATGACCAATGCACCAGTACGCACAACGCGGTGAAATAGTGGGTGTAGAAGGCTGCCGTCATCAACAGCGCATAGGCCACCAGATAGCGCTTGCGCTCAGGCTGGCGGACCCAATACACCAATGCCAGGGTGGCGGCCAGCAGCCATACGCCCAGCAGCGAATACATCCGCACTTCCTGGCTGTAGCGCACTGCCGTGGGCAGCAACGCCAACAGAATCCCGGCCAGCACCGCCGCGCGACGGGTCGCGACCAGCCTTGTCAGCCAGATTCCCAGGCCGACTGCGACCACACCGGGGATCGCACTCATGCTGCGCAGGGAGAAAATGCTGTCGCCGAACACCTCGATCCAGCCGCGCAGCATGAAGAAATACAGCGGCGGATGAACGTCATGTGCGGCGTGAAACCACAGGTCTTCCAGGGAATACTCGGCGAGCAGCAGGCTTGAACCTTCATCGCCCCAGATGGCGGAGGCGGTCAGGCCATAGAAACGCACGGCCATGGCCAACGCCACCAGCGGTACCCACCACAACCGAGCCAGCCAGCCGGCATTCTCCCAAAGGCCAGGATTGAGCACGGGCAACGCCCCGGCCTTGTTGTCTTGTTCCGCCACAGAGCGTCGCACCTCTACTTCCTCACCCACTACTGAACCTGCGCTTGCGCGAACACCCGCCACTCTAGGTCAAAAGGCCTTGATTCGCCCGCTGTTTTGCATGGATTTGACCAACCATCCGCCAATCGGACAAATCTGAATTTTGCGCAGGACGTCTCCGACGCTTTCATCGGATCACGCTATGATTGCTGCCTTCCATGGATTCAGGATCAAGGACATTTCATGCGCATCGGTCTTCTGTCACCCCTGGCACTGGCATTGCTCGCCACCCTTCCCTTCCAGGCCCACGCCAGCGGCGATGACTCTTGCTACCCGGATTGGCGGGTGTCGCGCAACAGCCTGGACGTGTGCAGCAACCTGCCCTTCCTGAGCCCCGGCAATGACAGCCGGGTCAACCTGCGGCTGTTGCTGGCGGACAAAAACGTCATGCCGCTGGCGCCGAATGCCTTGGGCGAGCAGGACGTGTCCGAAGGATTTGGCCCGGTGCCCTTTCCGGTGTATCGGCTTATGCCGGCTGCGGATGAGCCCGACAACAAACCCGACGACTCGCGCACCGCCGAACTGGATGCACTGCTCAGCCCGCTGGGCATCACCCGCGACGACGCCAAGACCGCCGGTGAAGCCTTCCTTTCCGGCGAAGGCAGCCGCTGCCGCAGCAACGCCGATGACAGCGCCGCCGCGTTTATCAGCCAGGTGGTGAAGGCCGATGTACCGCAGGCCGAGCGCCAGTTACTGGCCAAGCTGCGGCTGCAGATGCTCGGCAGTTGTTCCTCGGACGGCGTAGCGGCAGGCGAGGCCGACCAAATCAAATCGGCAGACGGCCAGGCATTGCTCACCTATCTGAAAGCCGCCGGGGACTTTTACAGCGGACGCTTCAGCGATGCGCAAAAAGGTTTTGCCGGGCTGACGAGCAGCTCGCTGCCCTGGCTGAAGGAAACAGCGCTGTACATGACCGCCCGCACCGCGCTGAACGACGCCCAGCAAAATGCCTTCGATGAATACGGCACGCCGTCGCTTGAACATGTGGATAAGTCTGCCCTGCAACGGGCCGAAAGCGCTTTCGACGACTACCTGAAAACTTATCCACAGGGCGAATACGCCGCCTCCGCCCGTGGCCTGTTGCGCCGGGTGCACTGGCTGGCGCCCAACCCCGACAAACTGGCGGACGACTTTGCCTGGCAACTGACCCAGGCCACCGATGCCCAGCGCAACGTGTCGCTGGATGAACTGGTGCAGGAAGCGGACACCAAGCTGCTGACCAGCACCACGGCACCTGTGGGCAACCCGCTGATCCTGGCCCTCAACGACCTGATGTGGATGCGTGCCGGTGAGCCGCCGAAGCTCACGCGTGAAGCGCTCGATGCACAAAAAGCGGTGTTCGCGCAGGAGCCCGCGCTGTATGCCTACGTGCAGGCGGCGTTTGCCCTGAACGTCGAGCATCAGCCCGACCGTGCCTTGAAGCTGCTGCCGCAAGACGTGCCGTCGAATCTCGACTACTTCGCTTTCAGCCAACAGACCCTGCGTGGCCTCGCGCTGGAAGCCAAGGAAGACTGGAAAGCCGCCGAGGCGCTGTGGCTGCAACTGCTGCCGCTGGCCAAGCAACCGTTGCAACGTGACCAGCTGGAGCTGGCATTGGCGATGAACTACGAACGCAGCGGCCAGCTGGCCAAGGTATTCGCCGCCGATTCGCCGATCAGTGCCAAGCAGGTGCGCTATATCCTGCTGCGCAACGTCGCCGGTCCCGACCTGCTGCGCCAACAGCTTGCCCATGCCGAAGACCCGGTAGAGCGCCAGACTGCGCAATTCACGCTGCTCTATAAAGACCTGCTGCGCGGCCAGTTCGAGACCTTTGCCGAGGACCTCAAGCAACTGCCCGCCTCGGTTCCCGATGACAAGCTCGGCACCAGCCTGGGCTACGTCTACAGCGGCGGCCAGTCGTTGAGACTGTTCCAGTGGAACGGTGACAAGGCCGAGTCCGGCTACACCTGCCCGAGCATCGCGCAAATCGCCAGCACCTTGCAGGCCGATCCGAAAAACCCGCAGGGCCTGAACTGCCTGGGGGAATTCGTCCTGCGTAACGGCCTGGACGGCATGCCCCTGGAACAAGCGCGCTCCGCCGGCAGCCTGGGCAGCACTGCCTCGCCCTTCAAGGGTGAAACCTTCTCGCGACTGGAGGGCTACAAGCGGGTGATCGGCAATCCCAAGGCACCGCGAAACGACAAGGCCTACGCGCTGTTTCGTGCCATCAACTGCTACGGACCTTCGGGCTACAACAGTTGCGGTGGCGAGGACGTCGACAAGAACGTGCGCAAAGGCTGGTTCCGCCAGTTGAAAACCGGGTTCGCCGACACCCAGTGGGGCAAGTCGCTGCAGTACTACTGGTAAGCCGTGAAGCGCTTCTGGCTGGCCCTGCTCCTGCTGGCAAGCCCGGCCTTCGGCGCGGTGGACGCCCGCGACCATGACGCGTTCTGGCTGTGGAGCGGCGTCGCGCCGCAGCCGGTGCTCAAGCAGGCGAAAACCCTGTACATCCTCCAGGGCCAGATCAACTCGACCCGCCGCGCGCCCCGGCGTGGCGTGCAATTCATCGCCCAGGGCATGAGTGTGCCGCGCATCACCCAGGGTGAAATCTGGGTGGTGTACCGCGCCCACACCCTGCACTGGCCCGAGTCGGTGTACAGCCAGATGCTCGGCCAGGTGCAACGCTGGCGGGATGCGGGCAACCCGGTGGTGGGCATCCAGATCGACTTCGATGCGCGCACGCAATACCTCGACGAATACGCGGATTTCCTGCGTGACCTGCGCCAACGCTTGCCCAAGGACCTACGCCTGAGCATCACCGGGCTGATGGACTGGAGCAGCAACGCCGACCCGGCCGCCATCGCACAACTCAAGGGCGTGATTGATGAAGTGGTGGTGCAGACCTACCAGGGCCGCCACAGCATCCCGGACTACGCGGCGTATCTGCCACGCATGAACCGGTTGGGGGTGCCGTTCAAGATTGGGTTGATTCAGGGTGGGGCATGGGAGGAGCCGGGGTATTTGAAGGGCAGTGAGTGGTTTCGCGGGTATGTGGTGTTTTTGCAGAATCCTTGAATGCCCACAGTCCCTGGACTGTGGGCACTGGTATTAACGCCCTGCCGTCTGTTCCGGATACACCGACTCCCAGCCCCCACCCAATGCCTTGTACAACCCGACCATGGCGAGGGACACGCCGGTGGAGCTTTCCACCCACTGCTCCTGGGTCGCCAGCAACGCACTTTGCACGGTCAGTACGTTGACGAAATCCACCACGCCTTCGACGTATTGATGCTGCGCAGTAGCGAGGGCGATCTGGTTCTGCCGCACGGCTTCGGCAAGGCTGTCGCGCCGCAGTTGGCTGGCGTTGTAGCGGGTCAGTTGATCATCGATTTCATGCCAGGCCCGCAGCACGGTCTGCTGGTAGGCCAGGGCTGCCTCCTGTTGCTGGGCTTCGCGCAGATCGAGCATGCCTTGCAACCGGCCACCGTTGAAAATCGGCAAGCTCAGTTGCGGGCCGAAGGCGAATGCACGCGAACTCCACGAGCCGAAATCCGCCAGCTGCAACGCCTGGGAGCCCACGCTGCCAGACAGGGTGATGCGCGGGTAGAAGTCGCCCTTGGCCACACCAATGGAGGCGGTGGCCGCATGCAAGCGAGCTTCGGCCTGGCGGATATCCGGGCGGCGCTCGGCCAGTTGCGACGGCAGGCCGATGGCGACCTGGCGTTGGGTTTGCGGCACCGCAGCGTCCTTGGACAATTCGGCGTACAAGGCTTGTGGCGGCTCGCCCATCAGCAGGCTCAGGGCGTTGATCAACTGGTCCTGGCGTTGCTGCAAATCCGGCAGGCGCGCCTCGATGGCGGCCACTTGAGCAGCGGCTTCGGCTACGTCCAGGTCAGTGGCGACACCGTCGGCCAGGCGCAGTTGCGAGAGCTTCAGGCTGTGGCGCGCCACCTCGAGGTTTTGCTCGGTGACGGCGCGGGTGTTTTGCACGCCGCGCAGCTGGATGTAGTCCTGGGCGGTTTCCGCCAGCACCGACAACAGCACCGCGCGGCGGTCGTTTTCGGCGACTTGCAGGGTGGCGTCGGCGGCTTCGGTTTCGCGTTTTACCCGGCCCCAGAAGTCCAGTTCCCAGGCGGCGGAGAAACCCATGTCCCACTGGTTGAACGCCGAGCGGCCGTTCTTGCCCGAGGCATCGCTCAAGCCATCGGCGCTGTTGCGCTGACGCAGGTAATCGCCGGTGGCGTTGACGGTCGGGTAGCGCTCGGCGGTAATCACCTGGCGCGCCGCGCGGCTTTGTTGCAGGCGGCTGCTGGCGAGTTTCAGGTCAAGGTTATCGGTCAGCGCGCGATGGGTAAGCGCGGTGAGCTGCGCGTCGTGGAACACTTCCCACCAGCGCTCTTCCAGCGGTTCGTTGACCGCGTGGCTGGCGGCTTGCCGGCCATGGGGCTCGGTCCATTGGCCGACGGGATTCAGCGGGCGCTGGAAGTCCGGGCCGACGGTGCAGGCACTCAGGGTGAGCAGGCTCAAGGTTAACCAGGCAAGGCGTCTCATTGCTGCGCCACCTCACGTTGCTGGGCGGCGGCGTGGGTGTCGACGCTGGCTTCCACCGACATGCCGACCCGCAGGCGCTCGGTCAACGCCTGGCCGGGCTCCAGGATGATTTTTACCGGAATACGCTGCACCACCTTGGTGAAGTTGCCGGTGGCGTTGTCGGGTTTGACCGAGGCAAATGTCACGCCGGTAGCTGGCGCCAGGCTTTCGAGGTGGCCCTTGAGCACTTCGCCGTCGAGGCTGTCGACCTTCACGTCCACCGTTTGGCCAGCGTGCATGTGGGACAACTGGGTCTCCTGGAAGTTGGCCACCACGTAGGCCTCGGACAGCGGTACCACGGCGAGGATCTTGCTGCCCGGCGTCACATAGGCGCCGACCCGCACCGCGCGCTCGCCGACCATGCCGTCCACCGGCGCGACGATGCGGGTGTACGACAGCTGATAGCTGGCCATTTCCAGTGCGGCCTGGGCACGTTTCAGGCCGCCCTCTGCCGCATCACGCTGGGCGCTGAGGATTTCCACCTGCTTGCGTTCAGCGGCCAGCACCGCCGTGGCATTCGCCAGGCGTGCGGTGGCCTGGTCAATACGCGTCTTGGCTTGCTGGGCGTTCTGTACGGTGCCGGCGCCTACACCCGCGAGGTGGTTGTAGCGGTTCAGTTCGTGTTCGGCAAACGCCACTTCGGCGCGATCTGCCGCCACAGTCGCCTGGGCCTGGGCAATCACCGAGCTTTGGCGCTCCAGGGTTGCCGTGGCATTTTTCAGCTGCGCCTGGGCCACCAGCGTATCGGCATCGGCCGCCTGGGCAGCGGCGCGGAAGTCACGGTCATCAATCAGCGCCAGCAACTGCCCGGCCTTGACCCGCTGGTTGTCTTCCACCAGCACTTCCTTGATGAAGCCGGCCACACGCGGCGCCACCAGGGTGTAGTCAGCGGCGACGAAGGCGTCGTTGGTGCTCTGGCGTTTGCTGCCGAACACACCCGGCGCCAGCAGGTAAACCAGCACACCGACGGCAAACACGGTGATGACGGTTACAGCGATTTTGTCTTTGCGTTTCATAACAATCCCTTTGGCTCAGTGAGCAATCAAGTCGGCGCGCGGGGCGGATAAATCCGCGTCGGCATCCAGAAAATCAGCAGGATCAACGCCGCCGCGACACCGGCCATGACGTAGTAGAGATCCGAAGAGGTGAGCACCACGGCCTGCTCGTGCAGCCGATGGGCAAGGCCGGCGGCATCGCTGTCGGCCAGGGGCGAGTTGCCCAGGCTGTCCACCAGCATGGTCGAGTGGAAATGCAGGCGGTGTGTGGTCAGGGCATCGAGCACGCCGGTGGCGACCACGGCGGCCAAGCCTTTGACGGTGTTGAACCACGCCGAGGCGAAAGGCCCGTCCTGGGGCGTGATGCTGCCGGTGGAGAGCATCAGCAGCGGCAACACCGCCATCGGTTGCCCGAAGATTTGCAGCAGTTGCAGCACGTAGAAATCATCGCGAATCCATGCCGACGTGAGTTGCGCCCCGCCCACGCAGGACAGGATCAACATGCTCAAGCCAATGCCCAATACCCAGCGGCAATCGACCCAGCGCAAGTTGCACAACGCCGCCACCAACGGCAGTGCGATCAACTGCGGCAGCGCCATGATCAGCATCACCGGTGCAGTTTGCAGCGGGCGGTAGCCTTGGACCTGGGCCAGGTAGCTGGACGGAATGATCGTCACCGCCAGCAGCACGATCAGCACCCCGGCGAGCACAATCAGCGCGAACGACAGGTTGCGCAGCCCAAGCATCTGCAACTTGAAAAACGGCATCGGGTGCGACCACTCGTTGATCATGAACAGCACCAGCAACACCAGGCCGCCGATCAACAATGAGGTAATCAGCGGCGACTCGAACCAGTCCAGCCGATTGCCCTGCAACAGGCCGATCACCAACATGCAGATCGCCGGGAAGCCCAACAGCAAGCCGCGCCAGTTGAACTGCTTGAAGCGCTCCAGGCGCAGCGGGTCCTGGGGCAAGCCGTAGGCCACGGCCGCCATGGCCAGCAGGCACGGCCCGACAATCTGCCAGAACGCCCATTGCCAGCCGACGTATTCGGTCCACATGGCCGCCAGCGGTGTGCCGAGGCTGGGGCCGAAAGTGGCCGTGAGGGCATAGCCGGCCAGGCCGTACAGCTTGACGTTGGCCGGCAGGAACCGCAGGGCCACGGTCATCAGCATCGGCGGCAAGGCGCCACCGGCCAGGCCTTGCACGGTGCGCAGGATCAGCAGGCTTTCGTAGTTCGGTGCGAACGGGCACAGCACGCCAAGCACGGTGAACAGGCCGATGGCGCAGAGAGTGAAACGGCGCAGAGAGAACGTCACCGAACACCAGGGTGCAAAGGCCATCGCCGAGACAGAGGTGGCGGTGTAAGCAGCCACCAGCCAGGTGCCTTCGTCGAAGCCGATGTACATCGCACCGCGAATATCGGCGAGAGCGACTTTGGTCACCATCTCGTTGAGGCCGGACACCAGTACCGCAAGCAATACGCCCACCAGGCCGATGATGATGCGCGGGCCGAAAACGGGAGGGGTAATGGCGGTCGGTTTGGCTGCGGCCAGGGGTGCGGGAGCAGCGAGGGACGTCATGAACTACAACTCGGAATAGGAAATACCCGAGCAGTTTAATAAGGCTTAGACATGACAAAAAGTGACTTATCGGAAGCTTATAAGTGCACCAGACGCAATGATCAAAATGTAGGCGATCTCTGTGGGAGCCGGGCTTGCCCGCGATGGCATCACCTCGCTATGCCTGAAAAACCGTGTCGCCCGCATCGCAGGCAAGCCAGCTCCCACATTGACCGGGCTCACTTGCGACTCACGTGGGCTGCGCTTCCTTCCACGTCGCCTCGCAGCATTCACGCATGGTCTCGCGCAGCCATCTATGGGCCGGGTCCTTGTCGAAACGCGGGTGCCAGGCTTGGGTCAGCACCAGGGTCGGCAGGGAGATCGGCAGGGTGAAGGCTCGCAACGGCAGCTTCAGGCGATTGGCGCTGTAGAGCGCTTCCTTGGGCACCGGCAGGATCAGGTCGGAGTCCGGCAGCATGAACATCGCGCCGTGAAACCCCGGGGCGATCATCGCGACTCGGCGTTCCAGCCCCTGGGCGTTGAGGGCGGTGTCGATGGGCCCCCGGGCAATGCCGCGGCGGGAGATGCTGATATGCGAATAGCTGGCAAACCGTTCGGCGGTGATTTCTCCATCGAACAACGGGTGCCCTTCCCGTGCCAGGCCGACGAAGGTGGTGGTGAACAGGTTCTGCACCTTCACTTCCGGAGTGATCGGCATGGTGTTGCCCACCCGCAGGTCGAGACGGCCTTCACGCAGGGCCTCGTCATCGGTGTCGCCTTCCGGCACGAAGCGCAGTTCGCACAGCGGTGCCATGCGTTCCATGGTGTCGAACAGCCGACCGCCATACACTCCGACAAAAAAGTCATTGGCCCGCACGCTGAAGCGCCGGCGCAGGGTGCGCAGGTCCACTTCGTCCGCCGAGCGGAACAGCAGCGCCGCCTGCTCCACCACGCTGCGCACCTGGCCCTGTAGCTCCAGGGCCTTGGGCGTCGGTACCAGGCCGCGACCGGCGCGCACCAGGATCGGATCGCCCACTGCCTCGCGGATACGCGTGAGGGTGCGACTCATGGCGGCCGGGCTCAGGTTCATCCGCCGCGCGGCGCCTACCACACTGCCCTCGTCGAGCAAGGCGTCGAGGGCGACCAGCAGGTTCATGTCCGGTAATTGCATGCCAAGCACTCGTGATTGGTTATGAGTGAACTTGGCGCAATCGTAGCAGACTGTGGCGAGGGAGCTTGCTCCCTCGCCACAGGGTTGGTGTTTCAGTCCGGGTTGGTGTTCAGTCAGCGTTGCATGCCCCAGCGCTTCACGGTGACCCGCTCCAGGGTGTCGAACACCAGGTTCTCCACCAGCAGCCCGATCAGGATCACCACCGCCAGGCCGGCAAACACTTTGTCGGTGTACAGCTCGTTGCGGTTCTGGAAGATGTACCAACCCAAACCGCCTTTGCCGCTGGTAGCACCGAACACCAACTCGGCGGCGATCAGCGTGCGCCAGGCGAACGCCCAACCGATTTTCAACCCGGCGAGAATCGACGGCAGCGCAGCCGGGATCAGGATGAACAACACGAAGCGCATACCCTTGAGGCCATAATTTCGACCGGCCATGCGCAGGGTTTCGGAGACGCCGAGGAACCCTGAATAGGTGTTGAGCGCCAGCGCCCACAACACTGAATGCACCAGCACGAAGATCAGGCTGTTCTGCCCCAGCCCAAACCACAACAGCGCCAGCGGCAGCAGGGCAATCGCCGGCAACGGGTTGAACATCGAGGTCAGGGTGCTCAGCAGGTCACGCCCCAGTTGGGTCGACACCGCAAGCGTGGTCAGGGCAAACGCCAGCACAATGCCGATCAGGTAACCCTTGATCAGCACCACCAGCGAGATGCTGACCTTGCTCAACAACTCGCCACTGGCCATGCCGTCGTAGAACGCGCTCAGTGTCTGCAGGAAGCTCGGCAGCAGCAGGTCATTGTTCTGATAACGGGCAGCCGCTTCCCAGAGGATCGCAAGCACGATCAGGATCAGGCTTTTACGCAGCCAGCCTTGTTGCCACAGGCGCTGGCGCCACGGCAACTCGCGCTCTACGCGTACACCGGGCAACGGTTCGAGAGTGATTTCGTATTCCTGGCGCATGGTGCAAACCCTTCAATAAGCGATGCGGATATCGGCGAAACCCAGTTCGGTTTCCACCTCGGGCGCTTCATCAAACAACAGCCGATGAATGCGCCGCGCCGAAGCCTGGAACTCCACACCGCCGAGGCTGTGCAGGTCGTATTGATGGCTGTGGATTTCCGCCCGCACCCGCCCCGGGTGCGGCGACAGCAACAGGATGCGGTTGCCCACCACCAGCGCTTCCTCGATGGAGTGGGTGACGAACAGCAGGGTGAAACGCACCTCTTCCCAGAGCAGCAATAGTTCTTCCTGCATCTTGCGCCGGGTCAGGGCGTCGAGGGCGGCGAAGGGTTCATCCATCAGCAGGATTTTCGGCTGCATGGCCAACGCCCGGGCGATTGCCACGCGGGCTTTCATGCCGCCGGACAGGGTGTGCGGGTAGGCATCGGCAAAGGCCGTAAGGCCGACTTTTTCCAGGTAGTACAGCGCCCGCTCTTCGGCCTCGCGACGCTTGAGGGTTTTGGACGCCAGCAGCGGGAACATGACGTTCTGCTTGACGGTTTTCCACGGTGGCAGTTGGTCGAACTCCTGGAACACCACGATACGGTCCGGCCCTGGCTGCTCGACTTTTTGCCCGAGCAGACGGATCTCGCCCTCACACGGCTTGATAAAGCCGGCGATGGATTTCAACAGTGTGGATTTGCCACAGCCCGAAGGCCCCAGCAATACAAAGCGGTCTGCCGGATCGATCGCGAAGCTGACCTGGTGAGTGGCCCGCACCACCCGTTCGGGCGTGCGGTATTCAAGGCTGACTTTATCCACCGAAAGCAGTGCTTCGGTGGTGGTCGGGTTGCTGGCCGTGTGGCCTTGCAAGGGCGCGTTCATGTCAGCTCCCTTGCAGCGGCTTGGCGTCCTGGAAGAAGTAATCCTTCCACGATTCGGGTTTGTTTTTGATCGCGCCGACGCGGTAGAGGAATTCCGCCAGCGGGTAGGTGTTTTTCGGTGTGACGCTGAATTCGAACTGCGGGTTTTCGATGATTTTCAGCAGCTCGGCGCGGTCGATCTTGGCCTTGGTCACGCGGATGTAGGTATCGGCTGCGGCGCCTTTGTCGTTCTGGGCGAACTGCGCCGCTTCGGTCAGTGCCTCGACGAACGCCTTGTAGGTTTTCGGGTTGTCGTTGCGGAATTTCTCGGTGGCGAACAGCACGGTCGGCGAGTTAGGCCCGAGGATGTCATAGGAGTTGAGTACCACATGCACGTTCGGGTTGGTCAGGGCCTGCTCCTGGAACGGCGGGTTGGAGAAGTGCCCGGTCAGCTCGGTGCCACCGGCAATCAGCGCAGCCGTGGCATCCGGGTGCGGGACGGCAACGGTGTACTTGTCGAGGCGATTGAATTCCTTGTCGCCCCATTGCTTGGCGGCAGCGTATTGCAGGAAACGCGACTGCACGGACACGCCCACTGCCGGTACGGCAATGCGGTCTTTTTCGGTGAAGTCGGCAATGGTCTTGACCTTGGGATTGTTGCTCACCAGGTAGTAGGGGAAGTTGCCCAGGGAGGCGACGGCTTTCACGTTCTGCTTGCCGTGGGTGCGGTCCCAGATAGTCAGCAGCGGGCCAACGCCGGCCCCGGCGATGTCGATGGAACCGGAGAGCAGCGCATCATTGACGGCTGCGCCGCCGGACAATTGTGTCCAGTCGACCTTGATGTCGATGCCTTCCTGCTTGCCGTATTTTTCGATCAGGTTCTGGTCGCGCACCACGTTGAGCAACAGGTAGACGATGCCAAACTGCTCGGCGATGCGAATTTCGCCTTCGGCCTGGGCGGCGGCAGGCGCCACAAGACTGCCGGCCAGCAGGCTGACGCCCAGGCCAACCGTCGCGGCCAGGCGCGCAAATGGGGTTTTCTTGGACATGGTCATGCTCCGGGTCAGAAAGGCGCGTCGCCCTGGATGGTGGTGCGGTACAGCTTGCGCCGCAGGTGGCTGGGGCAGCCGGCCGCCAGGTGGATCAGCGAGCGGTTGTCCCAGAACACCATGTCGTGGGGCTGCCACTGATGGCGGTAGATGTTTTCCGGCAGCACGCTGTGGGCGTACAGCTGGGCCAGCAGGTCGCGGCTTTCATCCTCAGGCAGGCCGACGATACGGGTGGTGAAGCCCTCGCTGACGAACAGCGCCTTGCGGCCGTTTTCCGGGTGGGTGCGCACAATCGGGTGTACCACTTCCGCCACTTGAGCGAGTTGCTCGGGCGTGAGGGTCGGGCGCCAATTGCCTTCGAATTTGGTTTCGCTGTAGCGTGCGGTGTAGGAGTGCGCGGCGCTGCGGCCTTCAACGGCCTTGCGCAGGGACTCGGGCAGGTTGTCCCAGGCTTTATGCATGTCGGCGAACAACGTGTCGCCACCCTCGGACGGCAGCTCCTGGGCATGGAGCATCGAGCCCAGGCTCGGTAGCTCCTTATAGGAGAGGTCCGAGTGCCAGAACTTGCCGGCGTCTCCCAGGCCGATGGATTGGCCGTTTTCGATGATGTTGGAGACGATCAGGATTTCCGGGTGGTTGGCCAGCAGGAATTGTTTGAGCACATGGATTTGCAGCACGCCGAAACGGCGGCTGAAGGCGATCTGTTGCTCGGGGGTGATACGTTGGTCGCGGAAGACCACGACGTGATGGTCCAGATGCGCGCGGTGAATGCGTGCGAAGTCCTGGTCGCTGACCGGGCGGGCCAGGTCCAGGCCTATGATTTCGGCGCCGACGCTGCCGGGAAATGGACGGATCTCGAAGGTTTGTGTGGTGTCGGTCGCTGTTGGAACAGTAGAGGTGGCAGACATGAGTTCACTCCCGTGCAGTCAGGAGAGTGACTTTATAGTCATAAGAACCGCATTTTAAATACCGTTAGTGAATATCGATATGCAGCAATACCGCTGTTGGCCCGACTCCCGGGAATAAAATGTGCACGACGGACCTTTAGCCTGTAAGACCTGACAAATGGGAGCTGTGGGCCCGAAGAACACGCTGTTGAGTCGCTTACAAGCCGAAACCTTGCCCGTTTGACAAGCTTGTGGACAATCTCTAGTGTGCATTGGATCCAATTAGCCACCTCACCTTGAAAAGGAGGATAGCGTAGTCGTGACGCAGAAGCCGAACCCTTTGAGCAGCATCCAGATCAGCGGGCCTATCCCCGCCCATCTCGCCCGCTCCGTGATTGAAGAAACATTGCGCAACGCCATCCTGGATGGCCGCTTGCCCTGTGGCACCGCCATGCGTCAACAGGAGTTGGCCAGCTTGTTCGGGGTCAGCCGGATGCCGGTGCGCGAGGCATTGCGTCAACTGGAAGCCCAATCGCTGCTGCATGTGGTCACCCACAAAGGCGCGGTGGTGGCGCCACTGATCGAGGACCACTCGGCGGAAACCTACGCCCTGCGCATACTCCTCGAATCCGAAGCGCTGCGCTTGTCGATTCCCCTGCTCACGCCCGATGACATCGCCCAGGCCGGCGCCTTTATCGACGCGCTGGAACGGGAAAGCGACTACACCGAAATCGGCCGCCTCAACCGCCTGTTCCACATGGCGCTGTATGGCAAGGCGGGCAATCAGCGGTTGCTCAAGCTGGTTGAACACGGCTTGAACGAAGAGGAACGTTTCCTGCGCTTCAACCTCGAGGCCATGGGCCTGGGCAAGACGTCCCAGGAAGATCACCGCGAACTGCTCGACCTCGTGGCGCAAAAGAAGGTCGACGAAAGCATCCTGACCCTGCGTAACCACCTTACCCGCGGCATGGAGGTAATTACGGGTTACCTCAAAAGTCTTGAAGAGACTGAACAGAACGCTGCGCTGTAAATTCCGCGTGGAACTGAAACGCCTCCCTCGACCACAAAGCGCTGCAAAGTGACGCTGGCCGACGGAGGCCAGTGCACCACCATTACTCCCGTTAAACCATTAAGCCCAAAGAAAACTTCACACACTCCGCAGAGCGATCCAACTACCGCAATATTCCAACTCGAAAAACTTATAAAACTAAAAACACCTGAATACTTAATCAGATTATTACCAACACTCCAATTCTCCCAATCGACAGCGTGAATCCATGCTCGGTGCGTCACTGCGCGTGGCGTTCCTTTAAATAAAGCCTTGGTATTTTGTCACAGCATGCTGCTTGCCAGTAACAGTGTCAGCCTCGTACAGGGCTGCCTGTTATCAAGGCACCCGCGCATCCGTGAAAACCAATGTTTATTTGTCGCTAAAGCACAACGCTTTTATCAGGGAAGAGACACGACTTATAGGCATCAACATGTTCCAGCACTCACACCTGCTTAAACAAAAAAAGCAGAAGTTACATATCCATCCAATATTCAAATATATAAATACCCTTCCAAAGTTGCAGTACTTTATGGAAAACCACGTATTCGCCGTGTGGGACTTCATGACACTCACCAAACGCCTGCAACATGACCTCACCGGTATGCGCCTGCCCTGGTTACCGCCAACGGACCCGCAAGCGGCTCGCCTGATCAATGAGATCGTATTGGGCGAAGAGTCGGACGCGTATCCCGGCCATGGGCACGGCAGCCACTTCGAGTTGTACCTGGAAGCCATGCGTGAAGTCGGCGCGAGCACGGCGAACATCGAGCGGTTCGTCAGCCTGCAGCGTGACGGCAACGATGCAGAAACGGCCCTGCAAAAAATCGATATCCACCCGTCCGTGGCCCGGTTCGTCAGAAGTACCCTGCAGGTTGCCCTGGACGCCCCGACGCACTGCGTGGCGGCTGCCTTTCTCCACGGGCGCGAGAGCGTCATCCCGGCGATGTTCAAGCGCATCCTGGAGGAGTGCGAGGTGCTCCATCGCCAGGCGCCCACCTTCTGCTACTACCTCAAGCGCCACATGGAGATCGACGCCCAGGAGCATGGCCCGGCGGCAACGCAATTGCTGCAACGCCTTACCCTCGGCGACCCAAGCCGCGAGCAGCAAGCCGACAGTTGCGCCCTCGGCGCCGTGGAAAGCCGCCTGGCCTTATGGGATGGGTTGCATAGGTGCCTGCCGGAGATGAGCGCATGAACCCTGCAGACTACCGCTCATTTGCCGACGACTGGGAGCGCCGCGCGACCATCCGCACACGCCCGCGGCGGCGGCTGGAAAACGATCAGAAACTGATCTACCCCCTGAGCCGACAGCCCCTGGTGCTGAGCGCAACCTTTATCGACCGATGCCCGCAGTGCCGTGATTTTGTCTTGCTGCAGACGTTCTACAAGTTCATCAACGACGTGGTGATCTTTGAAACCGAGATCGTCGACAAGACCGCACGCAGCATCGCCAAGAATCGCTTTTCGGTGCCCTTCCCGCTTGCCTGTCGCTACGACGCCATGACCGTGGTGGTAGACGAGGATTACCACGCCCTCGTCGCCCTCGATTTCATGCAACAGACCATCGAGATGACCGGGATCCCACCCCTTGAACTACCCGCGCAAATCGAGCTGAGCCGCGCCTTGCCTGCCGCACTGGCGCTGGCGCCCGAACACCTGCGCGATGCCGTGGAACTGATTGCCGTGGCCATCGCCGAGAACACCGTGACCCATGACGTGGCAGCGTTTTCCAAGGACGACAGTGTCAAGCAATCCATCCGTGGGTTGATGGCCGACCACTTGTTTGACGAGGGCCGCCACGCGCTTTTCTGGACGCGCCTGGTGCGTATTTATTGGCAGTCTGCAGACGCCGCGGACCGCGACTGTATCGCCCGGATCCTGCCGGTTTTTCTCCAGCATTACCTGACCCACGACCTGCAGAAAAACTTCGACCTGCACTTGATCGAGCACCTGGATGTCAGTGACGGCACGCGCTCTGCGCTGCGCACTGAAGTGCAGGCGATGGGCTTTCCCATTACCCGCCAGCACCCGTTGATCGGCAATATCATGGGCTTCCTGAATCACAGCGGCTTGCTGCAAACGCCGAGTGTGGTTGGGGCGCTGGATGCCTTTCTTGCGGCGCCAGGAGGGCACCCATGAGGCACCTGAAGATTGGGCTGGCGGGCTTCAGCGCGGCGCTGAATGAACTGGGTGAGACATTGGCGCAATACGGTCATGGGGTGGTGCGAGCACAGGATGTCACCCACCTAGTAGACCTGCTGATTGATGACGGTAGCGAGGAGGTTCCGCCCGGCGTGACGTGCACAGCCTTGATGAGCCTGCGCGTGGGTATGGGAGCGTTGACCGGCTGTGGATTGCCGGCCCTGCAGCTCAGGTGTTACGCCCACTCACGGCGACTCCTGACAACCCTGGAGGTTGCCGGAGAAGCCTGTGGCAATGGTCAACGGCTGCGTCAACACGCAGTAAGCAGCCTGGTGGAGTGGGTAGCCCAACAGGTGAGTGGGTTCTCCCGGGACCCGGGCTATTTCTCGCAGGCGGCCGTCGCCTCTGATGATCCGGAACACGGCCTGCAAGCGCTTGCATCCCTGGCGTACCTGCATCGTTTTAACCTGACGGCCGATTTGGTTCTGCAGCAGCAAGCCCAGGTACCCCTGATCGAACGATTGGAAAACAGTCTGCAAACCTTCGCCGACCGGCCAGCGTTGAACATTGCCGGCAGCGGGCTGACTTACCGACAGTTGCATCGCCAGAGCCTGGCTATCCAGCACCGTCTGCGACCTCTGCTTGGGCCCCACGACACACCGCCGGTAATCGGCGTCTGCCTGGGCAAATCCCTGGAGCTGTACGCCAGCATTCTCGCGGTACTCGCCTGCGGTGCGGTGTACCTGCCCCTGGAGCCGGGCCACCCGCTGCAACGCCAGCAAGCGATGCTGGAAAACGCCGGCGTCTCGGTGCTGCTGGATGATGGCAAGCATCCACTGCGGGACGGGTTTTGTGCATTGGATGTGAGTGCCGTCGACACTCCCGACACCTCGCTGCCAATGCCCCAGCGCCCCGCCATGGACGACCCTTGCATGGTGCTCCACACCTCGGGCACTACCGGCCAACCCAAGGGCGTGCTGCTCAGCCAGCACAACCTGGCCCATTTCAGCGCCTGGTTCGGGGGTCATGTGCAGCTGAGCGAACACAGCCGGGTCTTGCAGTTTTCGCCCTTGAGTTTTGACTCGTCCCTGATCGATATCTTCCCGAGCCTGATCGCGGGCGCCGAGCTGATCGTGCCCAGTGAGGACCAGCGACGCGACCCGCAGCAACTGGTGGAGTTGATCCGACAACAGCGCGTCACCCACGCCTTCCTGCCGCCGGCGCTGCTGAGCATCCTGCCGCTGGATCAACCCCTGGGCCTGGCGCACCTGATGACCGGAGGCGACGTGTGCGAGCCCTATGTCATCGAGCAGTTGGCAGGCCAGTGCCGCCTGCACAATTTCTACGGGCCCACCGAAGCCACCGTGCTGGTGACCAGCCACACGTTGCAGCCGGGCGACAGCAATCGCAACCTCGGCACGCCCATCGCCAACAGCCAGGTACTGATCCTCGACGAGCACCTGCAACCGGTGGATGAGCAGGTGTTGGGCGAACTGTACATCGTCGGTCCCGGCGTCAGCCTGGGTTACCTCAACCAGCCGCGTCAGACCGCCGAGCATTTCGTCCCCCTGGAGTTGCCCGACGGCCAGACCTTGCGGGCCTACCGCACAGGCGACCTGGCGAAGTGGACCGCTGCCGGCATCGAGTTGGCCGGGCGCCGGGATCAGCAGGTGAAGATCCGTGGGTTCCGGGTCGAACCGCAAGAGATCGAACATTGCCTGCGCAGCAGTCAGCTGTTTCGCCAAGTGGCGGTGGTGATTGACCGTGAGCGGCGAATCCTGGCTTTTGTTGCTCAGCCCGAAACACAAGACGCCCTGCCTGCACTGACGCAGCATGCCCGGCAAATACTGCCGGACTATTTGCGGCCAACCCTGTGCACGGAACTTGCGAGCATGCCGTGCACCCCCAACGGAAAGGTCGACCGCCAGGCATTGCTGGCGTTACCGACTCCAACGCTGCCGGCCATCATTCACGGCGAACCGCACACGCCCATGCAAGTGCAGTTGCTCAACCTGTGGAGCGAGTTGCTGGGCATGCCGGTCACGCAGCTGTCGGCCGACGAGAGCTTCTTCAATCTTGGCGGCCATTCCATCCTGCTGTCGACGATGCTGCTGCGTATCCGCGAGCAGTTCGGGCGCAGCCTCTCCCTCAGCCGGTTTTTTGAAACCCCCACGGTTCGTACCCTCGCTACGCTGATGGGGGACGACGCACCACCCGAAGCACCGACCGGCCAGGCTACCCGGGATGCGCTGCGTGAGCTGCATGTGCAGACATTGCCGGCTGAACAGGCGGGCGAACGTCGCCGGGTGATCGTGACCGGGGCCAACAGTTTTCTCGGGGTGCATATCGTCGAGGCACTGTTGGCCGAGGGTGCACTTGAAGTGGCGTGCCTGGTGCGCGAACGGCCCGGACATTCGGCGACCGCGAGGTTTGCCGAGGCCCTGCGAGAGTACCGTCTGGAACACCTGGACCTGAGCCGGGTGCAGGTGTATGCCGCCGACATCAGCCAGCCGCGTCTTGGCCTGTCGAGTGAGGTGTATGACTACCTCGCCGGGGAGTTCGGCGTGTTGGTGCACAACGCCGCCCACGTCAATCATGTGATGGATTACGCCACCCTGGCCAAGGACAACGTCGAACCGGTGCTGGAATGCCTGCGCCTGTGTGAAACCCGGTGCAAGAAGGTCTTCAATTTTATCTCGACGCTGTCGGCCGCCAGCACTATCGACGCACATGGCCAGGTACTCGAAAACCCCGCCGCGGCCACCCCGCCGCTCTACATCCAGAATGGCTACAACCTGTCCAAATGGGTTGCCGAACGCTTGCTGGGACGCGCCGCAGCGCAAGGTGCCTGGGTCAATATCCATCGCCCGGGGAACATCAGCTTCAACAGCCGCAGCGGAGTCTGCGAGCCACAGAAGAATCGCCTGATGTTGATGCTCAAAGGTTCACTCCAACTGGGCCTGGTGCCGCACCTTGAGTTGAATTTCGACCTGATGCCGGTGGACTTTCTCGCCCGGTTTATTGCGTTCCACAGCAGCCGCTGCCGTGCTGGAGGGACGGTGTTCAACCTGCATAACCCGCAGCCCCTGAGCTGGGAAACCTACGTCGACGCCTTTCGCCAGGCAGGCCACGCATTCGAGCTGGTGAGCGTGGCTCACTGGCAACGTCACCTGCACACAGTGGACAGCCGCAATGCGCTGTTCGGCGTACTGGGCTTCTACCTCAACGGGGTGGGCGAGGACATCGGCGATACCTCGATGATCCGCCATGACAACGCACGACGCGGCGTCGAGCAGATGGGCGGACGCTACCCCGAAAAAAATCCCGCGCTGTTACGCAAGGGCTGCGAGTACCTGCGCAGCACCGGTTTCCTGTGACCAGGCTCTCAATTGAAGGAAGACCTTATGAAACCCGATACGTTGATTCGCAACCCTTGCGCCAAACCTGTGGTGTCCTCAGTTGTGGTTGCCTGTGATGCCGCCGGTGCGTGGGCGGTGGTCGGTGACTTTGGCGGATTTGATCGATTCATCCCCGCCTTGTCCCACATCGAAATCACTGGTGCGGGCGCGGGATCGCTGCGCAAGAAGTTCTTCCACGATGGACACCTGGTGGTGGAGCAACTCAACAGCCGCGACGAGCAGGCCATGCGCATGACCTGGACCACGATCTACAACACCTTGGGCGTAGCACGGTTGTGGGCCGCCATGGATGTCGAACCGTTGGGAGCAGGATCCTCACGGGTGACCTGGACGATCATCGCCGAGCCGGTTGAACCTGGCGCGGAGGGATTTGAGCCGTTTGTGCAGGCATTCGCCGACGGTGCGCTGGCGAATGTGCGAGCGATGTTTGGCTAAAGGAGACAGGAGCGAGCAGGCTCGCTCCTGTGTGTTCATCGATCAGATTTTGAAACTGTCGACCAACTGCTTCAGGCGGTTGGCCTGTTGAGACAAGGCGTCGCAATCCTTCAAGGTTTCGTTGAGGTTGGCCACGCCCTGCTGGTTCAGCAGGTTGATCTGGTTGATGTCGACGTTGAGGGTTTCCACCACGGCGGTCTGTTCCTCGGTGGCGGCCGCTACCGACTGGTTCATCCCGTCGATCTCGACGATCCGCTGCGTCACGCTGACCAGGCGTTCACCGGCCTGGTTGGCGACCTCGACGCTTTCTTCACTCGAGGTCTGGCTGGCGTTCATCGTGGTCACGGCCTCACGCGAGCCAATCTGCAGCGAGGTGATCATTTTGTGGATCTCTTCTGCCGACTCCTGGGTGCGGTGCGCCAGGTTGCGTACTTCATCCGCCACCACGGCAAACCCACGCCCGGCCTCACCGGCACGTGCCGCTTCAATCGCGGCGTTGAGGGCCAACAGGTTGGTTTGCTGGGAGATGCCTTTGATCACGTCCAGGATGTGGCCGATGTTGTCGGTGCTGGCGTTCAGGGTTTCAATCTGCGTGCAGGACAGGCTGATTTTTTGCGAAAGCTCCGACATCGCCAGGATGGTTTTCTCAACCACCTTGCGCCCATCATCGGCCTGCTCACTGGCACCGCTGGCGTGTTGCGAAGCATCAGCAGCGTTGCGCGCGATTTCCTGCGTGGCGGCCCCCAGTTCGTTGATCGCTGCGGCCACGCTGTTGGTGCGCGCGCTTTGTTCGTCGGAACCGATGATCGACGCGTTGGACGAGGCCATTACTCGCTGGGACAGGTCGTGCACCTGGCGCGTCGCCGAGGAAACTTCGGAAATTGACGCGTGAATACGCTCGACGAATTGGTTGAAGGCACTGCCCAAGTCACCGAACTCGTCCTTGCTTTCCACTGTCAGGCGGCGGGTGAGGTCACCCTCGCCCTGGGCGATGTCCTGCATGGCGCGGCCCATGGTGGTCAGCGGGCGCATCAAGACCTGGATCAGGACGCTCAGGAACACGGCAATGGCGGCAACCGCAATGAACATGGCGATCAATGCCGAGGTGCGGAACTTACCCAGCGGTGCGTAGGCTTTGTCTTTGTCGATCGACAGGCCGATGTACCAGTCGGCATTCGGCAACCCGCTGATCGGGGTGAAGGACAAAATCCGTTCCTGGCCATTCAAGACCACTTCCTGGCTGAGCTTCTCGATGCGCACGTTGGTGCCGGGATAGATGTCCTTGAGGTTCTTCATCACCTGGTCCTGGTCCGGGCTGACGATCACCTGACCATCACCGCTGACCAGGAATGCATGGCCGATGCCGCCGAAATCCACCGAGTTGATGATCTTCACCAGGGTTTGCAGGCTCAGGTCACCGCCGACCACGCCAAGCAGTTCGCCATTCTTTTTCACCGGCATCGCGATGGTCACGATCAGCCCGCCTACCGCAGCCATGTAGGGCGGTGTAAGCATGGTCTTGTCGGCTGCGACAGCTTGCTTGTACCAGGGACGCTGACGCGGATCGTAGCCGTCGGGCATTTTGGCGTCGGGACGCTGGGTGAACACGCCGTTGGTGGAACCGACGTAGGTGAACTGGAAGTTGGAGGTAAATGCCGACTGGTCGACCAACCCCGGAAGATCGGCAGAGCTGCCTTGATGGGCCACGTTTTGCGCGAGGCTTTCCAGTACCAGCACCCGCCCGCTGAGCCAGTTCTGCACGCTGCTGGCGGTGAGTTCACCGGATTGCTGAATGGACGACTCCAGGTTTTGCCGGATGGTATTGCGCTGCAAGTAGTCGTTGTAGAACGTGAATAACGCGAAGGCCAGAACCACTACGCCTGACGCGGCCAACAGAATTTTATGACTGAACTTGAGATTCATTTCATTGACTTCTTTTTGCCAAAAGGGGGTGAGCGTGCCGGATGCAACATTCCATGTAACGGTATAGGCAGACTCTGCGACTGCTCTATTTCGGTGCACGCATGGCTCGTCAGGCTTTCGGCCAAGGCAGGATAAATCTTAGGAATTTGTGAGAAGCATCTGCTTTTAATGTCAGAAACCGACCAGTGGTAGCGCTCTAACGTCAGGAGTTGCAAAATTTTTCAGGCTTGTCGACAATGCGACTAATTATCATTTGTGACGCTTTGCCAGGCCGTGTGAATGCCCTCATCCGAGTACGCAGTACAGACGCTTTACAGCAACCATCATGGCTGGCTGAACACTTGGCTGCGCAGCCGTCTGGGTAACGCAGCGGATGCGGCGGACCTGGCCCAGGACACGTTCGTGCGGCTGCTGCAAAAAACCGAACGTTTCGAACTCAAGGCCCCTCGCGCTTTCCTGCGCACTATCGCGCGGGGCCTGGTGATCGATCATTGGCGTCGCGAAGAAATCGAGCGCGCCTACCTGGAGTCCATCGCGCATTTGCCCGAAGCCTTGGCGCCGAGTGCTGAAGAACGTGCGTTGATTCTGGAATTGCTGGAGTCCATCGCCCGGCTTCTGGACGGACTCAAGCCCAAGGTACGCAAGGCGTTTCTACTGGCTCAATGCGACGGCCTGACTTACAAGCAGATTGCGCAGCAGATGGGTGTATCACTGCGTTCGGTGGAACGCTATGTCGCCGAGGCGCTTTATCACTGTTATGTGCTGCGGTATGAGGCATGACCTCGATGGATAACACCGCGCGCGCAGGAATCGACCCGCAGGTGGTCAAGCAGGCCATCAGCTGGATGCTGCGTCTGCGTAACAATCGCGCCAATGTCCGCCTGAAGGCGCAGTGCGAGCACTGGCGCGAGGCTCATCATGAACACGAGTTGGCCTGGCAACGCGTGCAGGCACTGCAGCATGAATTAAGCAGCCAGTTGGCGGCGATTCCCGGGGCCCATGTGGCGCTGGAGAACAGTGCCCAGCGCCTTGGGCGCCGGCAGGCATTGAAGGTATTGTCCGGCGTGCTGTTGATGGGTTCGGCGGCCTGGGTCAGCCGAGACCTCACCGGCTGGCAGCGTTGGACCTCTGACCTGGCTACCACCACTGGCGAACGCCGTAGCGTGCAACTACCGGATGGCACGCGCCTGCAGCTCAATACCGATAGCGCAGTGGACCTCGACTTCAACCCGCAACAACGCTTGATCACATTGGTGCGTGGGGAAATCCTGGTGACCTGCGGCGCCGCGGCGACCGCCCCCCTGCTGGTTCGCACCCGCCATGGTTTGTTCGAAGGAATAGACGGGCGATTTGTGGTGCGCCAGGACAGCGATTGCACACGTCTGAGCGTCGCGTCAGGCAATGTGGCGATTCATTCACCGCATACCGCCGACGGGCTTTTCACTCAAGTGCATGCAGGAGAAAGCTACCTGGTGCGTCAGAATGCGGCCGCTCTGGCACCGCCTTCGGATATGGATACAGGGGCCTGGGCCGACGGATTGATCGTCACCCGCAACATGCGTCTTGTCGATTTCCTGGCGGAGGTGGGGCGCTATCGCCATGGTTATCTGGGCTGCTCGAGCGATATCGCAGATTTGCGCTTGTCTGGTGTTTTTCGCCTGGAGGACACCGAGAAACTATTGGCGATCCTTCCGCAGACGCTGCCTGTGCGCCTGCGCTATCGCACCCGCTGGTGGGTGAGCCTGGAGCGTCAGGCCTGATTATTTTTGGCGTGCCTGATTTATTTTTGGCGGCTTTTTTCCGTGAGTCCGGCTTAGACAGTAAGCAATTCAATCTGCCTTCAGCGACCTCTACGGATCTCGATAATGACTGTGCGTTTTTTCAGCAACTCTCCCTCTTCCTACCCTTTGCTCGGCAAAGCCGTACGCGCAGCATTGCTGTCGACCACGATGGGCATCGGCTTGCTGCCAGTGGCCGGTGTCGCGGCTGATAGCGGGGTCGAACGTATCAGCCAGCGCTATGACATCCCGGCAGGCGCGCTGAGCGATGTGCTCAATCAGTTTGCCCGTCAGGCAGGCATCACCCTTTCCAGCACGCCTGCGCAGACTCAGGGCCGACAGTCTCCCGGGCTGCACGGGGAGTACTCGGCCGAACAGGGCCTGAGCCAATTGCTCAACGGCTCAGGCTTGCAGGCGCAGGCGCAGGACGACGTGAGTTTCGTGTTGCAGGTCCAGCCCGAGAGCGAGGCGCTGACCTTGCCGCCCACCGACATCAAAGGCTTCGCCCTGGGTAATGCCCTGGGCAGCATGGAAGGCTACAACGCGACCCACAGCCAGATCGCCACCAAGACCAGTACCGCGCTGCTGGAAACGTCTCAGACGGTTTCAGTGGTGACCCGCGAGCAGATGGACGACCAAGGCTCGCAAACCGTTGCCCAGGCCATGCGTTACACCCCTGGCGTGCTGACCAACCCTTATGGCGCCACTCACCGCTATGACTATGTGGCGATGCGTGGTTTCAACGACGGTTCGGTGGATAACATCTACCTGGACGGTTTGAAATCCATGGGTGACAGCGGAACCTACAGCACCATGCAGGTGGACCCGTATTTCCTCGAGCGCGTAGATATCCTCAAAGGACCGTCATCGGTGCTCTACGGGCGCAGCTCGCCGGGTGGGCTGGTGGCGTTGACCAGCAAGAAGCCATTGTTTGAGCCATACCATCAGGTCCAGGCCACGATAGGTTCCCAAGGGCAGCGAGGCATGGGTTTCGACTTCAGCGGCCCGGTGGATGACGACAAGCGCATTGCTTACCGACTGACCGGGCTTGCAGACAAGTCCGACACGCAATTCGACCATGCCAAGGAAAAACGCTACGCGCTGGCACCCACCTTGAGCATCGACTTTACCGATGACACGTCCCTCACACTCCAGGCTTACCTGCAGCATGACCCCGACGGTGGCTACCACGGAGGCATGCCGGCAGATGGCGCGCTGCATCAGCGCAACGGCCAGCGGATCTCCAATCACTTCTTCGAAGGCGAACCGGGCATTGATGGGTACAAGCGTGATCAACAGTCGTTCGGCTATCAGTTCGAGCATCGCTTCAATGATGTTTTCACGGCGCGGCAGAACTTTCGGTATCTGGACTCCAAGGTCCGGCTGGACCAGGTGTATGCCTATGGCTGGACCACGCCCACCAGTAATGAGCTGAATCGCTACTACTCAGGCGGTGACGAAAAGCTGCATGCGTTCATCATCGACAACATGCTGCAGGCTGAATTTTTTACCGGCGCGACCAAGCATACGGTGTTGATGGGGGCGGACTATCAGCGGCGCAAAACCGTCGTGGACTGGAGCAGCGGCTCTCTTGCGCCAATCAATGCGTTCAACCCGGTGTATGGCAATTCCGAGATCAGCTATTACAGCCCAACCAGTTATCTGCGCCGGCTCGAGCAGACCGGCGTTTACCTGCAAGACCTGATTGAGATGGACAAGTGGCGGTTCTCCCTCGGGCTGCGTCAGGACTGGGTTGAGACCTCCGATGAAAATCGCATTGCCGAAGCGGGAAGGCCGTTGGGCACAGAGATCAGTGATAAACGTACCAAACTGACCGGCCGGGCCGGAGCGCTCTACCTGTTTGATAACGGTCTCGCGCCCTACGTCAGCTATTCCGAATCCTTCAACCCGAACTCCTATTCGGACAGTGCCGGCAATCCCCTTGCACCTACCGACGGCACCCAGTGGGAAGTCGGCTTGAAGTATCAGCCGCCGGGTACCGACAATTTGTTCACGGCCTCGCTGTTCCGCATCGACCAGGAAAACCTGGCGACCAAACTGCCGCAGGAAAACTTCTATCGCGCGGTCGGCGCTGTGCGCTCCCAGGGCCTGGAGCTGGAGGCGCATATGCAGTTGACCGACCATCTCAAATTGTTGGGCAGCTATACCTTCACCGATATCGAGTATTCGAAGTCGATGGTCAGCACGCTGAGTACTGCGGACAACGTGATCGAGAACAAGGGGAACTCGCCGACGCAGGCGCCGCGTCATATGGCGTCGGTATGGGCAGACTACAAGTTCGATAGCGGCGCACTGGATGGCCTGCGACTCGGTGGTGGTGTTCGTTATGTCGGCTACAGCTGGGCAGATGCGGAGAACACCATGAAGGTGCCCGCCTACACGCTGTTTGACGCCTCGATGGGTTATGACCTTGGCAAGGTTGGACTGAAGGGTGTGGATGTACGCCTGAATGCCAACAACCTGACGAACGAGTCGTACGTGGCGTCGTGTGCCAGTTTGAACTTCTGCTACCTGGGTGAAGAGCGCAACGTCAGTGCGACGGTGAGCTACCAGTTCTAATCCCTCTCGATTCATACAAAGCCAGTTCCTGATTCCAGGCGCTGGCTTTGTCGTCTTTGCAGGAAATTTTTATGCGCGCATTGCTGGTTTTACTTCATCGCTACATCGGGTTGGCAACGGCGTTGTTTCTGATGATGGCGGGACTCACGGGCAGCCTTCTGGCGTTTAACCATGAGTTGGATGAATGGCTCAATCCCGGCTTTTATGGAGCAACGGCCAAAGGTTCGGCATTGCCGCCAGGTGAACTGGTGGACACGCTGCAGGGGCAGCATCCCAAACTGCAAGTCTGGTACATGGAGTATCCACAAGAGGCCGGTCATACCGCGATGCTGGCGGCAGTTGCGAGAAACGATCCGGCGACGGGCAAACCCTTTGAGGAGCCCAACCAGGTCTTTTACCTGGATCCGGTCAGCGGCGAAGAAATGGGCCGGCGTGTTTGGGGGGCTTGCTGCTTTCAGCGCGAGAACTTCATTCCGTTCATTCTGGAATTTCACTACAACCTGACACTGCCGGGTAATTGGGGTTTGTGGCTGATGGGACTGGTGGCGATCGCATGGGTGTTCGATTGTTTTATCGCGCTGTGGCTGACCCTACCGAGAGGTAAACCGTTCTGGAAGAAGTGGTCCACGGCGTGGAAGATCAAGGGCGGCCACGCTTATCGGCTGAACTTCGACCTGCATCGTGCAGGCGGGTTATGGCTTTGGCTGTTGTTGCTGCCGATTGCAGTCAGCAGCGTCGCGATGAATTTGCCGAGCCAGGTGTTCAAGCCTGCTGTCTCGCTGTTCTCATCGGTTAAGCCTAGCGTCTATGAGGCCCGTGGCAGGTTACCCGCCGAGCAATTGGGCGTGACACAACTGAGTTATCAACAGGCCTATGAGCGGGCGCTGGAGGAAGGCAAGCGGCTGGGACTGACGGCGGCGATTGGAGAGCTTTACTACAGCTTTGAGTACAACTTTTATGGGGCGGGTTTTGGACAACATGATACCGAGGCCCATGGGAAATCCTGGTTGTTTTTCCACGGGACGGATGGGCGTTTACTGGGGCAGGAAATAGCAGGGCAAGGTACGTTGGGAGAGCGCTTTTATCGGCTGCAACTGCCGATCCATGGGGGCAGGATCATCGGGGTGACGGGTCAGGTGCTGATTGCGCTGCTGGGAGCTGTGATCGCGATGTTGTCTGCTACCGGGATCTATATATGGTGGCGCAAGTTAATGGCCAGGCGAAGCAGTAAGGCACGCAAAGGGTGAGCCGGTTCTAGTTGTTTGCCCAGCCCTTAAACGACAAAACCCCTGTCTGCGTAAGCAAACAGGGGTTCTGGAATTTAATCTTGACGATGACCTACTCTCACATGGGGAAACCCCACACTACCATCGGCGATGCATCGTTTCACTGCTGAGTTCGGGATGGGATCAGGTGGTTCCAATGCTCTATGGTCGTCAAGAAATTCTGTGTACCAGACCGTTGCGTTCGCAACGTGCCGGTGAAAATCATGGACTTCTACATAAACAAAACCCCTGACTGCATA
>NZ_JACAPM010000022.1:0-5572 GCF_013385695.1 Pseudomonas sp. D8002 | reverse complement strand
AATCTTGACGATGACCTACTCTCACATGGGGAAACCCCACACTACCATCGGCGATGCATCGTTTCACTGCTGAGTTCGGGATGGGATCAGGTGGTTCCAATGCTCTATGGTCGTCAAGAAATTCGGGTACTGAGTCGCGGCCAGCTGGCCTCGCTTCAGCAAATTGGGTATGTGATAGCTTTCGGTGTTTTGCAAGATCTCGAACTTTCGGTTCGTTTCGTCTTCACACACCGCAATCTGGTCTCTTCGACGCAAATTGCTTGGGTGTTATATGGTCAAGCCTCACGGGCAATTAGTATTGGTTAGCTCAACGCCTCACAGCGCTTACACACCCAACCTATCAACGTCGTAGTCTTCGACGGCCCTTCAGGGAACTCAAGGTTCCAGTGAGATCTCATCTTGAGGCTAGTTTCCCGCTTAGATGCTTTCAGCGGTTATCTATTCCGAACATAGCTACCCGGCAATGCCACTGGCGTGACAACCGGAACACCAGAGGTTCGTCCACTCCGGTCCTCTCGTACTAGGAGCAGCCCCTCTCAAATCTCAAACGTCCACGGCAGATAGGGACCGAACTGTCTCACGACGTTCTAAACCCAGCTCGCGTACCACTTTAAATGGCGAACAGCCATACCCTTGGGACCGGCTTCAGCCCCAGGATGTGATGAGCCGACATCGAGGTGCCAAACACCGCCGTCGATATGAACTCTTGGGCGGTATCAGCCTGTTATCCCCGGAGTACCTTTTATCCGTTGAGCGATGGCCCTTCCATACAGAACCACCGGATCACTAAGACCTACTTTCGTACCTGCTCGACGTGTCTGTCTCGCAGTCAAGCGCGCTTTTGCCTTTATACTCTACGACCGATTTCCGACCGGTCTGAGCGCACCTTCGTACTCCTCCGTTACTCTTTAGGAGGAGACCGCCCCAGTCAAACTACCCACCATACACTGTCCTCGATCCGGATAACGGACCTGAGTTAGAACCTCAAAGTTGCCAGGGTGGTATTTCAAGGTTGGCTCCACGCGAACTGGCGTCCACGCTTCAAAGCCTCCCACCTATCCTACACAAGCAAATTCAAAGTCCAGTGCAAAGCTATAGTAAAGGTTCACGGGGTCTTTCCGTCTAGCCGCGGATACACTGCATCTTCACAGCGATTTCAATTTCACTGAGTCTCGGGTGGAGACAGCGCCGCCATCGTTACGCCATTCGTGCAGGTCGGAACTTACCCGACAAGGAATTTCGCTACCTTAGGACCGTTATAGTTACGGCCGCCGTTTACCGGGGCTTCGATCAAGAGCTTCGCGTTAGCTAACCCCATCAATTAACCTTCCGGCACCGGGCAGGCGTCACACCCTATACGTCCACTTTCGTGTTTGCAGAGTGCTGTGTTTTTAATAAACAGTCGCAGCGGCCTGGTATCTTCGACCGGCATGAGCTTACGGAGCAAGTCCTTCACCCTCACCGGCGCACCTTCTCCCGAAGTTACGGTGCCATTTTGCCTAGTTCCTTCACCCGAGTTCTCTCAAGCGCCTTGGTATTCTCTACCCAACCACCTGTGTCGGTTTGGGGTACGGTTCCTGGTTACCTGAAGCTTAGAAGCTTTTCTTGGAAGCATGGCATCAACCACTTCGTCATCTAAAAGATGACTCGTCATCAGCTCTCGGCCTTAGAATCCCGGATTTACCTAAGATTCCAGCCTACCACCTTAAACTTGGACAACCAACGCCAAGCTGGCCTAGCCTTCTCCGTCCCTCCATCGCAATAACCAGAAGTACAGGAATATTAACCTGTTTTCCATCGACTACGCTTTTCAGCCTCGCCTTAGGGACCGACTAACCCTGCGTCGATTAACGTTGCGCAGGAAACCTTGGTCTTTCGGCGTGGGTGTTTTTCACACCCATTATCGTTACTCATGTCAGCATTCGCACTTCTGATACCTCCAGCAAGCTTCTCAACTCACCTTCACAGGCTTACAGAACGCTCCTCTACCGCATCATCCGAAGATGATACCCGTAGCTTCGGTGTATGGTTTGAGCCCCGTTACATCTTCCGCGCAGGCCGACTCGACTAGTGAGCTATTACGCTTTCTTTAAAGGGTGGCTGCTTCTAAGCCAACCTCCTAGCTGTCTAAGCCTTCCCACATCGTTTCCCACTTAACCATAACTTTGGGACCTTAGCTGACGGTCTGGGTTGTTTCCCTTTTCACGACGGACGTTAGCACCCGCCGTGTGTCTCCCATGCTCGGCACTTGTAGGTATTCGGAGTTTGCATCGGTTTGGTAAGTCGGGATGACCCCCTAGCCGAAACAGTGCTCTACCCCCTACAGTGATACATGAGGCGCTACCTAAATAGCTTTCGAGGAGAACCAGCTATCTCCGAGCTTGATTAGCCTTTCACTCCGATCCACAGGTCATCCGCTAACTTTTCAACGGTAGTCGGTTCGGTCCTCCAGTTAGTGTTACCCAACCTTCAACCTGCCCATGGATAGATCGCCCGGTTTCGGGTCTATTCCCAGCGACTAGACGCCCTATTAAGACTCGCTTTCGCTACGCCTCCCCTATTCGGTTAAGCTCGCCACTGAAAATAAGTCGCTGACCCATTATACAAAAGGTACGCAGTCACAGAACAAAGTCTGCTCCCACTGCTTGTACGCATACGGTTTCAGGATCTATTTCACTCCCCTCTCCGGGGTTCTTTTCGCCTTTCCCTCACGGTACTAGTTCACTATCGGTCAGTCAGTAGTATTTAGCCTTGGAGGATGGTCCCCCCATATTCAGACAAAGTTTCTCGTGCTCCGTCCTACTCGATTTCATGACTAAGAGATTTTCGCGTACAGGGCTATCACCCACTATGGCCGCACTTTCCAGAGCGTTCCGCTAATCTCAAAGCCACTTAAGGGCTAGTCCCCGTTCGCTCGCCACTACTAAGGGAATCTCGGTTGATTTCTTTTCCTCAGGGTACTTAGATGTTTCAGTTCCCCTGGTTCGCTCCATACACCTATGTATTCAGTGTAAGGTAACCATCTTATGATGGTTGGGTTCCCCCATTCAGACATCTCCGGATCAAAGTCTGTTTGCCGACTCCCCGAAGCTTTTCGCAGGCTACCACGTCTTTCATCGCCTCTGACTGCCAAGGCATCCACCGTATGCGCTTCTTCACTTGACCATATAACCCCAAGCAATCTGGTTATACTGTGAAGACGACATTCGCCGAAAATTCGCAATTACTTACAAATTTTACCTTAGCCTGATCCGTTACCAGTGAAAGTAACGTTCAGTCTATCTTTCTATCACATACCCAAATTTTTAAAGAACGATCTAATCAAAGACTAGAAATCAACATTCACCATCACATCGATGGAATGCTCATTTCTAAGCTTTCAAGACAGAAGCAGTTAGTGGTGGAGCCAAACGGGATCGAACCGTTGACCTCCTGCGTGCAAGGCAGGCGCTCTCCCAGCTGAGCTATGGCCCCGTATTTCTACAGGCGTTTCCCACACAAAATTGGTGGGTCTGGGCAGATTCGAACTGCCGACCTCACCCTTATCAGGGGTGCGCTCTAACCAACTGAGCTACAGACCCAATTTCGGGCTGCTTCTTTATCGTCTTCTTCAATGAATCAAGCAATTCGTGTGGGAACTTATGGAGCAGCTGATGTCGTCGATTAAGGAGGTGATCCAGCCGCAGGTTCCCCTACGGCTACCTTGTTACGACTTCACCCCAGTCATGAATCACACCGTGGTAACCGTCCCCCCGAAGGTTAGACTAGCTACTTCTGGTGCAACCCACTCCCATGGTGTGACGGGCGGTGTGTACAAGGCCCGGGAACGTATTCACCGCGACATTCTGATTCGCGATTACTAGCGATTCCGACTTCACGCAGTCGAGTTGCAGACTGCGATCCGGACTACGATCGGTTTTCTGGGATTAGCTCCACCTCGCGGCTTGGCAACCCTCTGTACCGACCATTGTAGCACGTGTGTAGCCCAGGCCGTAAGGGCCATGATGACTTGACGTCATCCCCACCTTCCTCCGGTTTGTCACCGGCAGTCTCCTTAGAGTGCCCACCATAACGTGCTGGTAACTAAGGACAAGGGTTGCGCTCGTTACGGGACTTAACCCAACATCTCACGACACGAGCTGACGACAGCCATGCAGCACCTGTCTCAATGTTCCCGAAGGCACCAATCTATCTCTAGAAAGTTCATTGGATGTCAAGGCCTGGTAAGGTTCTTCGCGTTGCTTCGAATTAAACCACATGCTCCACCGCTTGTGCGGGCCCCCGTCAATTCATTTGAGTTTTAACCTTGCGGCCGTACTCCCCAGGCGGTCAACTTAATGCGTTAGCTGCGCCACTAAGAGCTCAAGGCTCCCAACGGCTAGTTGACATCGTTTACGGCGTGGACTACCAGGGTATCTAATCCTGTTTGCTCCCCACGCTTTCGCACCTCAGTGTCAGTATCAGTCCAGGTGGTCGCCTTCGCCACTGGTGTTCCTTCCTATATCTACGCATTTCACCGCTACACAGGAAATTCCACCACCCTCTACCATACTCTAGCTCGTCAGTTTTGAATGCAGTTCCCAGGTTGAGCCCGGGGATTTCACATCCAACTTAACGAACCACCTACGCGCGCTTTACGCCCAGTAATTCCGATTAACGCTTGCACCCTCTGTATTACCGCGGCTGCTGGCACAGAGTTAGCCGGTGCTTATTCTGTCGGTAACGTCAAAACAGCAAAGTATTAATTTACTGCCCTTCCTCCCAACTTAAAGTGCTTTACAATCCGAAGACCTTCTTCACACACGCGGCATGGCTGGATCAGGCTTTCGCCCATTGTCCAATATTCCCCACTGCTGCCTCCCGTAGGAGTCTGGACCGTGTCTCAGTTCCAGTGTGACTGATCATCCTCTCAGACCAGTTACGGATCGTCGCCTTGGTGAGCCATTACCCCACCAACTAGCTAATCCGACCTAGGCTCATCTGATAGCGCAAGGCCCGAAGGTCCCCTGCTTTCTCCCGTAGGACGTATGCGGTATTAGCGTCCGTTTCCGGACGTTATCCCCCACTACCAGGCAGATTCCTAGGCATTACTCACCCGTCCGCCGCTCTCAAGAGAAGCAAGCTTCTCTCTACCGCTCGACTTGCATGTGTTAGGCCTGCCGCCAGCGTTCAATCTGAGCCATGATCAAACTCTTCAGTTCAAACATCTTTGGGTTTTTAAGAAACCCTAAACTTGGCTCAGCAATCGTTGGTTACATCTTTGATTTCTCGCGGAGTAACTTGTGATGCTGATAATCTTGTTGACTATCAGTCTGACTCCACAAGCACCCACACGAATTGCTTGATTCAGTTGTTAAAGAGCGGTTGGTTAAGATCTTTCGTCTCAACCGAGGCGCGCATTCTACAGCAGCCTCATTTACTGTCAAGTGATTATTTTCAGAAGTTTTCAAAGTTTCCTTTGTAACTTCAACCACTTGCGCTTCCGATCTCTCGTTAGCGGGAGGCGAATTCTACAGCGTTACACGCTGCTGTCAACACCTCTTTTTCTCCGCTTTCGACCGAGAAGATCGAA
>NZ_JACAPM010000021.1:0-56030 GCF_013385695.1 Pseudomonas sp. D8002 | reverse complement strand
AGGGGTTTTGTTTTGGGCGGTCTGAAAACGGGGAGAGAGCTGTTGGCCGTAAAAAAGATCCAGCCTGGTTAAAAGCCTCGCTCCCTGATCAACTCAATCAGTGCCCTTAACCCGGCCGGCACATGGCGCCTACCTGGGTAATAGAGGCGCAAGCAGTCAAAAGACGGCGTCCATTCCTCTAGTACGCGCACTAACGTCCCGTTCGCTAAATCGGCAGCGGCATTCCATTCCGTAAGATAGGTCAAGCCTAGTCCCGCCCTGGCAGCCTCAAGCATCAGAGTCGGATTATCCAGGGTCAAAACCCCTTGCACCTCGACAGCAAGCGCTTCGCCATGTCGCTCAAACTCCCAATGATAGATCGCCCCGCTGGGCATCCGGCTGCGAATACACTGATGGGCCCGCAGATCCATGGGGCTGACGGGAACTGGGTTGAGAGCAAAATAGTCCGGGCTGCCCAATACCGAAAAACGCTGGGCCGGACTGATATCGACTGCGATCATGTCTTGAGGAACCGTACCCCCGAGCCGAATCCCCGCATCAAACCCCTGCGCGACGATATCCACCAGCCGCCCCTCAGTGACGATATCCAATTTCATCCGTGGATAACGTCGCAGATACTCCAGCAGCAACGGCATCACCTGCTTTGCCGCCCCCGCCGAGGTATTCAGGCGCAAGGTACCGCTGGGTTCCGCGCTGCGATTTCCTGCCTGTTCCAAGGCCGTGCGAATGCTCAACAGTGCAGGGGTAATGGTTTCGACAAACTCCGCGCCCACTTCAGATAACGACACGCTGCGCGTGGTGCGATTGAACAGCCTCACCCCCATCCGCGCTTCAAGCCCCGCGATAGAGTGGCTCAACGCCGATGTCGACACATTCAACTCGGTCGCCGCTGCACGAAAACTGCGATGCCGAGCCACTGCCAGCACCGCTTCCAACTCATTCAACCCGGATGTATTCATTGTCCTGAATCGCTCATCAACTCATGCCGATTTGTACGGCTTATCAGCTTAATCATAGTGACTTACCGTAGGACGCACTAGCTCAGCGTCCCGGAGGACCTATGCAATACATCAACCAGATTTACATCAACGGCGCCTTTGTGACGCCCTATGGCGAAGATCTTTTTGAGCTGTTCAACCCTGCAACAGGCCAGCGTATCGGCCAGGTTCGATTGGCAAATGAACAAGACGCCCTGGATGCCATCGCTGCCGCCAAGGGAGCTTTTACCGCGTTCTCCCACAGCTCTAAAGATGTGCGCATCGACTATCTCAAACGCCTTCACGCCGCAGTTGAATCCATTGAGGACGCACTTACCGACGCGATTATCGAGGAGTACGGCGCCCCAATATCCCGTGCGCGGTGGATGGCCAAGCATGCAGCCAGCGTCCTGCAAGATGCCGCTTCAGTACTGGAGAGCTACAACTTCTCCCGACGCATTGGCATCGCCGAGGTGGTCATGCAGCCGCTGGGTGTGGCCGGCTTGATCACACCCTGGAACAGCAACGCCGGTTTTATCTGCGGCAAGCTCGCTGCGGCGTTGGCCGCCGGCTGTACCGCCGTGATCAAACCCAGTGAAATGAGCGCAATCCAGACCTCGCTAGTCACCCGCGCCCTGCATGACGCAGGCTTGCCTCCTGGTGTATTCAACATCGTCACTGGCCGTGGCGAAACCGTAGGCGCCGTGTTGAGCGCCCATCCCGACATCGCAAAAGTGTCCTTCACCGGTTCAACCGCTGTCGGCAAAACAATCCTGCGGACCGGCGCCGAGACCCTGAAGCGCGTGACCCTAGAGCTGGGCGGCAAATCACCGGTGCTGATTCTCGATGATGCGGACCTCAAGACGGCCGTGCCCATGGCCCTTCAGGCCGGTTTCATGAACAGCGGCCAGGCCTGTATCGCCGGCACTCGAATCCTGGTACCCGAAAGTCGTTTGGAAGAAATCGAAGCGCTGATGATCGACGAGGTGGGCAACGTGCAAGCCGGCGACCCTCGTGACCCAGCCACTGCGGTCGGCCCCATGGTCAGCCAAAAACAGTGGGAGCGCGTACAGCGCTACATTCAGATCGGGATCGAGGAGGGCGCCCACCTATTGGCAGGAGGTCGCGGTTTGCCTGAGGGCATCAAAGCCGGGTGGTTCGTAAAACCAACCGTATTCAGCCGGGTGACCAACCAAATGGCCATCGCCCGCGAGGAGATTTTCGGCCCAGTGCTCTCGATCATTACCTACGCAACCGAGGAAGAGGCCCTGACCATCGCCAACGACACACCCTACGGCCTCCAGGCATACATCCTGTCTTCAAATCCCGAACGCGCCCGCAGGCTGGCCAGCCGTATAGACGCTGGCCGAGTGCTGATCAATACCCTGGCCCATGAACCTCTAGCGCCGTTTGGTGGCTTCAAGCAATCGGGTATCGGCCGCGAGTACGGCACATTCGGCCTCGAAGCCTTCCTGGAGCCCAAGTCGATCCTGAGCTGATCGTCAGCATAAAAACGCATGAATAAGGTCAACGGCTCAAACCAAAGTGCATGAACAGGCTCCATTAGCACACCGTTCAGGGAAATCGATGCAAAGTGTTTCTGCATTTTTGGTATGGTGCAGCACATTTTCACAAGGACTGATTTTTCCTCCGCAGGAAGCGGCGTCGACCTTATTCAACGAGATGCTGTAGAAATGCCTGAACCAATACCGATCAAGGATCACGAAAAAGAAAACCGCCTGGTCAACAAGCGGCTGCTGGCCTGCGCGCTGCTGGTAATCGGCATTACCTGCGCCCTGGTAGGTCGGATGTACTTCCTGCAGGTGGTGCAGTACGACTACCACTCCACCATTTCCGAAAACAATCGCGTCCACGTCCTGCCGATCACACCGACCCGCGGCCTGATCTATGACCGCAACGGCGTAGTACTTGCCGACAACCGTCCCAGCTACAACCTGACCATCACCCGCGAGCGCACCACCGATCTCAAAGGAGAGCTGGACGCTATCGTCAGCCTCCTGCATTTGCCCGCCGAGGACCGTGGCGTATTTGATAAGGCGCTCAAGCAAGCCCGTCATCCCTTCGTGCCCGTCACCCTGTTCTACGAGCTGACCGAAGAGCAGATCGCCGTGCTGGCCGTCAACGAATTCCGCCTGCCGGGCGTGGATGTCGAGCCGCAATTCGTCCGCCATTATCCGCTGGGTGCGCACTTTGCCCACTCCATTGGCTACGTAGGCCGGATCAACGAAAAAGAATCCAAAGCCCTCGACTCAGTGGAGTACCGGGGCACCCAGTCCATTGGTAAAACCGGGATCGAGCGTTTCTACGAGTCCGAGTTGCATGGCCACGTCGGCTATGAAGAAGTTGAAACCAACGCCCAGGGCCGCGTCCTGCGGGTGCTCAAGCACACCGACCCGATCCCCGGCAAAAACATCGTGCTGAGCCTGGACGTCAAACTCCAGGAAGCCGCCGAAGAAGCCCTCGGCGACCGCCGTGGTTCGGTGGTTGCTCTCGACCCGGCAACCGGCGAAGTGCTGGCGATGGTCAGCAAGCCAAGTTTCGACCCGAACCTGTTTGTCACCGGCATCAGCTTCAAGGAATACGCCGCGCTGCACGACTCCCTCGACCGTCCGCTGTTCAACCGCGTGCTGCGCGGGCTCTACGCGCCGGGTTCGACGATCAAGCCGGAAGTCGCCATCGCTGGCCTCGACAGCGGCGTGGTTACCGCCCAGACCCGGGTGTTCGACCCGGGCTATTACCAACTCCCGGATTTCGACCACAAATACCGCAACTGGAACCACAGCGGCGATGGTTGGGTGGACATGGACGCAGCGATCATGCGCTCCAACGACACCTACTTCTACGACCTGGCCCACAAGCTGGGTATCGACCGCCTGCACGACTACCTGGCCGAGTTCGGCCTTGGCCAGAAAGTCTCCCTCGACATGTTCGAGGAGTCAGCCGGCCTGATGCCGTCCCAAGCCTGGAAGCGCGCTACCCGGCGCCAGCCGTGGTTCCCGGGTGAAACCGTGATCCTCGGCATCGGCCAGGGTTACATGCAGGTCACCCCGTTGCAGCTGGCCCAGGCCACTGCGCTGATCGCCAACAAGGGCGTGTGGAACCGACCGCACCTGGCCAAGACCATCAATGGCGTGCCGCCGGTGGATGAAAACCCGATGCCCAACGTGGTGCTCAAAGACCCGCGCGACTGGGAGCAGGTCAACCACGGCATGCAATTGGTAATGCACGATCCACGCGGTATCGCCCGGGCGGCTGCAGCCGGTGCGCAGTACCGGATTGCTGGCAAGTCTGGTACTGCGCAGGTAGTGGCGATCAAGCAGGGCGAGCGTTACAACCGTCTCAAGACCCTGGAGCGCAACCGCGACAACGCCTTGTTCGTCGGCTTTGCCCCGGCGGAGCACCCGCGGATCGTGATTTCGGTGATGATCGAAAACGGCGAGGCTGGTGGCCGAGTGGCGGGGCCGGTGGTGCGCCAGATCATGGACGCCTGGCTGCTCGATCAGGAAGGCCACTTGAAGCCGCAATACGCGACCCCCAGCAAGGCACCGGGTGATCCCCACGTTTGACGCCACAAGGGCATGACACCGTCATGCCCTATCCCTTTTCAAAGGTTGCGCATTGGTCGATGTCGCCTACTGTCAATACAGGAGGTGTCTCATGCACGAATCAAATGAAATCAGACGTAAAGTCCTGCTCAACGCTCCACGCCAACGGGTCTGGGAAGCACTGACCGACGCCGAGCAATTCGGCAGCTGGTTTGGCATCGCCCTCAAGGGCAAACAGTTTGCCCAGGGCCGGGCCATTGAAGCCCCGATCACCTATCCCGGTTACGAGCACGTGGTGTGGAAGGCAAGGATCGAGCGGCTTGAACCACAGACACGGTTCTCTTTCAGCTGGCATCCCTACGCCGTAGACAAGGATGTGGATTACGACGCGGAAACCCCAACGCTGGTGGAGTTCACCCTCGAGGATCACGCCGAAGGCATCTTGTTGCGGGTGGTGGAGTCAGGTTTTGACGGGATCCCGGACGTTCGCCGCCAGAAGGCCTACAAGAAGAACTCCCGAGGCTGGGATGATCAGATGAACAACATCGAAGACTATCTGGCGAAATCCCATCAGCCGTGAGCTGATGGGGCGCCGCATTCATCAGCCTTCGTGGGCGGTGCTGATTTCCAGGGTATCGGTGTAGGTCACCAACACGCTTTGGCCGACCTTGAGGTCTTTGAGGCCGGCGCGAATTTCCGGTTTCTCCACGGTCAGCACTTTGCTCTGGCCCGCCGGGTTTTCCAGGGTTACCTGGTTTTTCGCCAGGTCAATGTGGGTGATCTTCAACTGCACCTGTACCTGGCGGAAGGCCGCACCGCCCGGGTTCGGGTTATCCGCGGTGGCGCGCAAGACGCCAGTCTTCTCGGTGGCGTCCGGTGCGCTCTTGTCGATGTCGGTGTCCAGCACGGCGGCGACCGAATGGGTCACCAGCACCTTGACCTGATCACCTACCTTGAGATTGCCCAGGTCCTTGGCCTGGTCGCTGAGCTGCACATGCACCTTGCGGCCTTCGGCACCTTCGAGCACCACCTGATGGTTGGCGGCATCCACCTCCAGCACCTTGGTGGTCACCTCATCGGCTTCCAGCGACTTGGACAGCGGGATATCGGCAGCATGTGCCGTCAGGGCACCAGCAGACAGCAGGGTTGCCAGGGCAATTGCCTGGCGAAGAGGGCGCAATACATTCATTGAGTGGACTTCCATGTGAGAGGAGCCTTGAGTCTAGTGGCGCGTTCGCGATTCGCAAATTCGCCACTGAGACGGAACGGCTACTTGATCACCACCGGATTCACCGGTGCGCCACTGCCCCCGACAATCTTCAGCGGGGCGGCGGTGTAGAGGAATTTCCACTGGCCGTCGTCCGCACAATCGGCGGCCAGTTCCTCCAGCAACACGATTTCGGTGAAGGCGATCCCCAGGTTGCGCATCAGCGCGCAATGCAGCGGAATCTGCACCCCGGACACCGGGTCGGTGATCACTTCGTTGGCGATGGTGTCGGTCACCAGGTTGGGGATTTCCATCTCGTGGAACCACTCCACAAGCTCCCGGCTGTAGGTCAGCCCCGGCTCCATCAGGTCCTTGAAGAACTCGGTCTTGCCCAGCTCATAAAACGCCCCCATGGACCCGGTGCGGATGATCAGGATGTCACGTTTTTCAATGGTCACGCCCTGGGCTTTGGCGGCGTCGAGCAGGTCCAGGTGGTTGAAGGTTTCGCCCCGGCCCAGGCACTTCTTGCCGCGATGGCGGGCCATGTCGATCAGCACCGCACGGCCCACCACGCCGCGTTCGGCAATCGCCAGCACGCTGGCCTTGGCCATGCCGCCAACGGTGGTCTGGGCGTCGTAGCCGTTCCACAGTTGATTGTCGTACCAGGCGTGGCCGAGGGCGTCGTACTGGGTCGAGCCTTGCAGCTGCATGAAGATCACGTCATCGGAATACGCCGCACCACCGGTCATGTGCGGCTGTTTGCCGAAGTGGTAATGGCTGTGGTCGAGGGTGTTGAAGCGCATCGACGGGTTGCGCGCCGGCCACATCGGGTCGCCGTCGGGGTGGCCGATCTGCACTTGCAGGGTAAAGGTCTTGCCCTGGCGCACCGAGGCCACGCCCCGCAGTACTTCGGCTTCAGTCAGGTAATTGAGGGCGCCGACTTCGTCGTCCGGGCCCCATTTACCCCAGTTCTTTGGCAGGCCTTCAAGCAATTCGCGGGTGTTCGGCTCGTTCTTATTATGAAGATCACACATAGCAATTCCGGTCCCTGTGAGAGTGAGTTACACGCAGCGCCCGCCATCGACTTCAAGGCAAGTGCCGGTGATGAACGCCGCTTCGTCCGACGCCAGGTACAGGCAGGCGTTGGCCACATCTTGCGGGGTGGAAAAGCGCCCCAGGGGAATGGTCGCCATGAATTTCTGGCGGTTTTCCGGGGTGTCCGGCACGCCCATGAATTCGCTGAGCAACGCCGTGGCACCCACTACCGGGTTCACGCAGTTGACGCGGATATTGTCCGGCCCCAGCTCCGCCGCCATGGTCTTGCTCATGACCACCACTGCGCCCTTGCTGCCGTTATACCAGACCAGTCCCGGACGCGGGCGGATCGCCGCCGTCGAGGCAATATTGACGAACACGCCGCCGCCCTGGCCGCGAAAATGCGGCACAAAATGCTTGGCGCTCAAGAAGATGCTTTTGACGTTGACCGCAAACACCCGGTCGAACTCGGCTTCGTCGACTTCCAGCATCGGCCGGTTGCGGTGGGTGGTACCGGCGTTGTTGATGACGATATCGAGGCCGCCGAACTGCTCCAAAGTGCCACGCAGCAGGGCGCCCATGCTTTCATCGTTGGCCACGTTGACCTCGATGAAATGCGCATGGCCGCCGCTTTCGGCGATTTCATTGACCACCCGCTGACCGCCGACGGCGTTCATGTCGGCGACGATGACCTTGGCGCCCTGGCGCGCGAAAGTCTTGGCGATGCCCTCGCCAAACCCCGAACCGGCGCCGGTGACGATCGCGACTTTATTGGCTAAACGCATGGTGTGTTCTCCGTTCTTGTTGTTGTGAGGAATCAACCGTGTTTGATCGCAATGGTCTTCAAGGTGGTAAAGCCCAGCAGCGCCTCGAAGCCTTTTTCCCGTCCATACCCGCTGGCCTTCACGCCGCCGAATGGCAATTCAACGCCGCCACCGGCGCCATAGTTATTGATGAACACCTGGCCACAACGCAGGGTGCGCGCCAGGCGCATTTGCCGCGCGCCATCGCGGGTCCACACGCCGGCCACCAGGCCGAACTCGGTGCCGTTGGCCAGGCGAATCGCTTCGGCTTCATCATCGAAGGGCATCACGGCCAGCACCGGGCCGAACACTTCCTGTTGCGCCAGGCGACTGTCAGGCGGCACATCGCGAAACAGCACCGCCTCCTGGAAATACCCGCCGCTGCCGGCCTCGGCCACCACCGTTCCGCGCGCGGCGACGGTGATCCCTTCCCGTTCGGCTTGACGAATAAACTCGCGCACCAGGCGTAGCTGCTTCTGATTGATCAGCGGGCCCATGTCCAGGTCCAGCGCCGAAGGCCCGGCGCGCAGTTCGCTGAAACGTTGGCTGAGGCGTGCGAGCAGGGTTTCGTAAATGCTGCGTTCCACCAGCAAACGGCTGCCGGCGGAGCAGGTTTGCCCGCAGTTCTGAATGATGGCGTTGACCAGCACCGGCAACGCTTCATCCAGGTCGGCATCGGCGAACACCAGTTGCGGCGACTTGCCGCCCAACTCCAGGGTGACCGGGCAGTGGCGTTCGGCAGCGGCTTTCGACACGGCAGTACCGGTGGCGGTGGAGCCGGTGAACGAAATGTGATCGATGCCCGGGTGTGCACACAACGCCGCGCCGGCTTCGTAGCCGTAACCGGTGACTACGTTGATCGCGCCGGCTGGAAAACCAACCTCGGCAGCGATTTCCGCCAGGCGCAGCAACGACAGGCTGGCATCTTCCGCTGGCTTGACCACGCACACATTGCCCGCCGCCAACGAGGCGCCGACGCTGCGCCCGAAAATCTGCATCGGGTAATTCCACGGGATGATATGCCCGGTCACCCCGTGGGGTTCGCGCACCGTCAACACCGTGTAGCCGGCCTGGTACGGCAGGGTTTCGCCGTGCAGTTTGTCGGCGGCACCCGCGTAGTATTCGAAATAGCGGGCAAGGGCGGTGGCATCGGCGCGGGCGACTTTCAGCGCCTTGCCGGTGTCCCGCGCCTCGATCTGCGCCAGCTCTTCATGATGTTCCAGCACTGCCACGCCAAGCTTGGCCAGCAAACGGCTGCGCTCCACGGCCGACAACCGGCCCCACGGGCCGTCGAAGGTTTCGCCGAGTGCCAGGCGCGCCGCGCTGATCGCCGCCTCGATATCGGCGGCCGTGCCACGGGCGATGCTCGAATAGGTATCGCCGGTGCTGGGGTCGATCACCGGAATGTCTTCCAGCGAGGTCGACGCCAGCCATTGGTTGGCGATGTAATGTGCGTTGGTCATGTTCAGCTCCTGTTCCCGGCGACGCATTCGGCGATGGCGCGACCCACTTCGACAGTGCTGGCGCTGCCGCCCATTTCCCGGGTGCGCGGGCCTTCGGCAAGCACCGTTTCGATGGCGGACACGATGGCTGCCGCCGCTTCCTGGTAAAGCGGATCACCGTCGCTCAGGTGCTCGATCATCAGCGCGGCCGACCAGATCTGCCCGATGGGATTGGCGACACCGAGCCCGGCAATATCCGGCGCGGAACCGTGCACCGGCTCGAACAGCGACGGGTAGCGCCGCTCGGGATTGAGGTTGGCCGACGGCGCGATGCCGATGGTGCCGGTGCACGCCGGGCCGAGGTCGGAAAGGATGTCGCCGAACAGGTTGGAGGCCACCACCACATCGAACCAGTCGGGATGCTGCACGAAGTGCGCGCACAGAATGTCGATGTGGAACTTGGCGGTCTTCACGTCCGGGTAGCGCCGGGCAATTTCGTTAACCCGCTCGTCCCAGAACGGCATGGTGATCGAGATACCATTGGATTTGGTCGCCGCCACCAGGTTTTTCCGCGGCCGCTGTTGCGCCAGTTTGAAGGCGTAGTCCACCACGCGGTCCACGCCTTCGCGGGAGAAGATCGACTCCTGCACTGCGATTTCCCGCGCCGTGCCTTCCCACATGCGGCCGCCAACGCTGGAGTATTCGCCCTCGGTATTTTCCCGCACCACGATAAAGTCGATGTCCCCCGGCACGCGGCCGGCCAGCGGGCAGGGCACGCCGGGCATCAGGCGCACCGGGCGGATATTCACGTATTGATCGAACTGGCGGCGGATCTTCAGCAGCGACTCCCACACCGCAGTGTGGTCGGCAATGATGTCGGGCGCACCCACCGCGCCGAAGAAGATCGCGTCATGGCTGCCGATCTGTTCGGCCCAGTCGTCGGGCATCATCGTGCCGTGGGCCAGGTAGTGTTCGCTGCACCAGGCAAAGTGGTCGAAGTGAAAGTGAATACCGAAGCGCCGGCTGACAGCGTCCAGTACCCGCAGGCCTTCGGGCACCACTTCGCGGCCGATGCCGTCGCCGGGAATCACGGCGATGCGGTGGGTGGGGCGGGTGTGGGATTGGGACACGCCGTGTCTCCTGTCTTGTTTTTATAGGAAGGTCTGGCGGGGGCATTCTTGGCACAGCTGTGACAACAGTGGAATTGCTAATTGTGGAATCGGCCTTCGCAAAATTCGAAGGCCAAAGGTTTACGCAGGGTTGGCACTCAAGTAGTCGAACAGTGCCAGGCTCGTCAGCGACGGCTGTTCCTTGCGCATGCACAGGTACATCTGCCGGTCGGCCCAGCTGTCGTCGATTTCGATAAAGCGCAAGGCCATCTCCTTGCGGAAGATCTGCACTGCACCCTGTGGCAACACGCCCACACCCTGGCCGGCGGCGATCAAGCGGCACACTGCTTCGAAACTGCGCACCTGCATCCGCAACCGCAACGGCATGCCAATCGCAGCGGCGGCTTCGGTAATCAGCGGCGTGATGGCGGCGTTGTCCTCCAGCCCGACGAAGTCATAGCCGAGCAAATCCTCGAAGCGCGCATGGCGCATTTTCAACGGATGATCATGGGGCACGATCAGGCACAGGCGGTCCTGGCAGTAGGGCTCGAACCGCAGCTCTTCGCTGGGGCGGGTGGTGACGATACCGACATCCGCCACGCCCTCGCGCACGGCCTGGAGGATCTCCCGGCTGCGCTCCTCGCGAATATCCAGGCGGATGCCCGGGTGCAAGGTGTTCCACTGGGTCAGTTGGCGCGGCAGTTCCTGGCTCATCGCCGAACTGTTGGCGTACAGGCAAACCCGGCCGGTGGCGCCCTTGGCGTAATCGGCGAGATCGGCGTGCATGCCGTCCACGGCCCGCAGGATCGATTGTGCATGCTGGGCCAATACTTCCCCGGCTGCCGTCGGTGAAACGCCGGTGGAGGTGCGGGTCAGCAGGGCGACCTTGAAGTGCTGCTCCAGCAGCGACAGGCGTCGGCTGGCGGCAGAGAGGGAGAGATGGGATTGCTCGGCCGCCCGGGACAGGTTGCCCAGCTTGACTGCCTTGAGGAACAGCTCGATGGAAGTGAGGTCGGGGGACATGCCGGGGTCCTTGTGCGCAGTGGTTGGGAAACTACGCAGTTGGCGTTCGGCTGTCCAATGTCCGGCAAACAACCTGGGTGAAAGCAGATCTGCTTTCTGTAGGAGCTGGCTTGCCTGCGATAGCATCACCGAGGTGCATCTGACACACCGAGGTGCCTGCATCGCAGGCAAGCCAGCGCCCACATTGACAGGGGTTAGAAGTCGATACTGGCCGACAGCTTGGCCACGCGCGGGTCACCTTGGGTCAGGTAGCCGCCGAGTGCCGATTCCCAGTACTTGGTATTGGCGACGTTCTCCACAGTGGCGCCGAGGGTGACGTCTCGCTGGTCCACCTTGAAGGTGTAGCGGGCGCCCACGTCGAAGCGGTTCCAGGCGGGCAGGCTGAGGTTGTTGGCCGCGTCGGCATATTGGCCGCCGGTGCGCAGCATCCGTCCGTTGACTGTCACGCCTTGCAGGCCTGGAACATCCCAGTCCACGCCGGCATTCAGTTGGAAGGTCGGTACGCCGATGGCGCGGTTGCCGTCGTTGGCGCCGTTCTGGGTGCCGTGGACTTCGGTGTGGATGATGGTTGCGCCGCCCAGCAGGCGCAGGCCGGCGATCGGTTCACCGAACACGTTGAGCTCAACGCCTTTGTTGACTTGCTCGCCCTGGCGAACATAGGTGGCGCTCAAGCCGTCGGCGCTGAGTTGTGAGTAACCGTCAGTTGGTTGCTCGATGCGATACACACCCAGGGTTGCGCCATAGGTACCCATGTCGAGCTTGACCCCGGCTTCGGTCTGTTTCGAGCGCGCCGGGGCATAGGCCTGGCCGGCATTGGTGATGGGCGCGGTGCCGGCGTTCTGAGGTGCGGTCGGGCCCTGGGCCAAGCCTTCGATATGGTTGGCATAGAACGACACGTGGTCCCACGGCTTGAACACCAAGCCGTACACCGGTGTGGTGATCGACTTGTCGTAATTGGCGTTACGTGGGCCCGACCCGTAGGCATACCCTTGGACCACCAGTTCCTGGCGGCGCAACCCGGCGGTCACCAGCAAGCGATCATCCATAAAGCCCAGGGTGTCCGAGACCGCTGCACTGCGGGCGAAGGTCTTGGCGGTGATGCCCGGATCGTTCAGGTCGCCGCCGACGAAACTGCCCTTGACCGGTTCGGCAACGTCCACCGGGTTATAGATATTGCTGGCGTGGCCGTTGAGGTCGAAGTCATAGGCGTTGCGCGTCTGGGCCCAGATCCCGGTCAACCCGAAGTTCAGTTTGTGGCTGACAGCGCCGGTCTGGAACTTGCCATTCAAGCCCGCCATCAGGCTGGTGTTGTCTTCCTGGTGGGCGATGCGCGAGCCGCTGACGGTGGCATTGCCCAGGGTGTCATTCAACGTGACCGAGGAGTAACGGCCAATCTCGTTGGTGTGCTTGGCGCCGCCCGCGATGTAGGCGGTCCAGTTGTCATTCAGGTCGTACTCGGCGCGCAACATGCCGAAAGTGTCTTCCAGGCTGCTGGTGCCCCAGCTCGGCGCGTAGTTGGTGTCGGCCGAAGGCGCGTTGGGGATATGGGTCAGGTTCTGGCCGAGCAACACGGTGTTGCGCCCGCCATTGATCTGCTGTTTCGAGTAGACAAAGTCTCCCGACAAACGCAGCGCATCACCGCGATAGTCCAGGCCAACCGCAAACAGCTTCGAACGCTGGCTCTCGTCATCGATCCCGGTGTCGCCTTCGCGCTGGGAAATATTCACCCGTGCGCCAAAACGATTGTCCTCGCCAAAACGTTGCCCGATATCCAGGTGCTCGCCGACCCGGCCATCGCTGCTGATGTCGGTGCTGAAACGCCGCAACGGCACATCATCGGCGCGCTTGGGTTGCAGGTTCACACCGCCGCCAATCCCGGAACCGCCGGGCGTCACGCCATTGATAAAGGCGTTGGGGCCCTTGAACACTTCAACCCGCTCCAGGGCGTCGGTGGACATGATCTGGCGCGGCAGGATGCCGTACAGACCGTTGAACGAAATGTCATCGCCGTTCAGCGGCAGGCCACGGATCACAAAGGCCTGGGCCTGGTTCGCGTACCCCGACGCCTGGCGCACGGACGAATCGTTGAGCAGCACATCGCCGACGTTCTCGGCCTGCTGGTCACGGATCAATTTTTCGGTGTAGGAAGACATGCTGAAGGGCACGTCCATGATGTCCTGGTTGCCCAGCACCCCCAGTTGCCCGCCGCGGGCGACCTGGCCGCCGGCGTACACCGGGGGCAGGGCGTTGGGCGTGGCCGCGTCGGCGCTGATGGTGGTAGCGCCCAGTTCCAGAGCCTTGCCGTCCTGACTGTTGTTCGCATCCTGCGGGGTTTCTGGAGTGGCGGCGTGAGCGGCGAGGCTCAGGGAGCAGCAAAGGGCGAGCAGGGTAGGGCGAAACGGCACAGCCAAACGGGTGGAAGTGGGCATGGTCGATCCTGACGGCGAACCGTCAATGTGAGGAAAAGGGCAACAACGTTGCGCGTCCTCGCTGCGCGGATACGACTCCGGTGCGAATGATAGTAATTGTCATTAATGTTCTGCAACAAGTTTGTGAGATTACTCTCTCCGTATACGTAGGCCATTTCGGTTAAATCGCCGCGCCGTGGCACAGGCCGAGTAGAATCACGCCCTGAAAGTGATTCTTGAGGTGTGGCAAGGTGGATTTACAGCAGGGGTTTGTCCTGACCCGGCATTGGCGCGACACCCCGGCGGGCACGGAGGTCAGCTTTTGGCTGGCTACCGATCAAGGCCCCAGGTTCGTGCGCTTGCCGGTGCAGACCTCCGTGATGTTCATCCCGCAAGCCCATCGCAAGCCCGCCGAGCTGCAGCTCAAGGGCGAGCGCGGTATCGAGTTGCGTGACCTGGCGCTCTGCGACTTCCACCATCGCCCGGTGCTGGGCCTCTACACCCAACAGCATCGCCAATTGATGGACCTGGAAAAGCGCCTGCGTCGAGCCGGCATCGACGTCTACGAAGGCGATGTGCGCCCGCCCGATCGCTACATGATGGAGCGCTTCATCACCGCGCCGGTGTTGTTCGGCGGCAAAGCGGGCGAGGGCGGCATGCTGGTGGAGGCGCAGATGAAACCCGCGCCGGATTATCGCCCGCCCCTCAAGCTGGTGTCGCTGGACATCGAGACCACCGCCCAGGGCGACCTGTATTCCATCGCCCTGGAAGGTTGCGGCGAGCGCCAGGTGTACATGCTCGGCCCGCCCAACAACACCGATGCGGTGGACTTCAAGCTCGACTATTGCGACACCCGCGCCGAACTCCTCGAACGCCTGAATGTGTGGCTCGCCACCCATGACCCCGACGCGATCATCGGCTGGAACCTGGTGCAGTTCGACCTGCGCGTGCTGCACGAACATGCGCAACGCCTGAACGTGCCGCTGCTGCTGGGCCGTGGCGGCGATGCCATGGGCTGGCGCGAGCACGGCAGCCGCAATCACTACTTCGCGGCAGCGGCCGGGCGGTTGATCATCGATGGCATCGAAGCCTTGCGCTCGGCCACCTGGAGTTTCGAATCCTTCAGCCTGGAAAACGTCGCCCAGACCTTGCTCGGCGAAGGTAAATCGATCTCCACGCCGTACCAGCGCATGGACGAAATCAACCGCATGTTCGCCGAGGACAAGCCCGCGCTGGCACGCTACAACCTCAAGGACTGCGAGCTGGTCACGCGGATTTTCGAGAAGACCGAGCTGCTGAAATTCCTCCTCGAACGAGCCAGCGTCACCGGCTTGCCGGCAGACCGCAACGGCGGTTCGGTGGCAGCGTTCACGCACCTGTACATGCCGCTGATGCACCGCCAGGGTTTCGTCGCGCCGAACCTGGGAGACAAACCACCCCAGGCCAGCCCCGGCGGGTTTGTCATGGATTCGCGCCCGGGCCTCTACGAGTCGGTGCTGGTGCTTGACTACAAAAGTCTCTACCCGTCGATCATTCGCAGCTTTCTGATCGACCCGGTGGGCCTGATCGAAGGCCTGCGTCACCCCGAAGACAGCGAGTCGGTGGAAGGCTTTCGCGGTGCGCGGTTTTCCCGCACCCGGCATTGCCTGCCGTCGATTGTCGCGCGGGTTTCCGAGGGCCGCGAAGTGGCCAAGCGCGAACACAACGCGCCGCTGTCCCAAGCGCTGAAGATCATCATGAACGCCTTCTACGGCGTACTCGGATCCAGTGGTTGCCGCTTCTTCGACACGCGACTGGCATCGTCCATCACCCTGCGCGGCCACCAGATCATGCGCCAGACCCGCGAGCTGGTCGAAGCCCGGGGTTATGAGGTGATCTACGGCGATACCGACTCGACTTTTGTCTGGCTCGGCAGCCCCCATTCCCAGGAAGACGCGACGCGCATCGGCCTGGACCTGGTGCAGCACGTCAACACCTGGTGGCGCGAGCGCCTGCAGAATGAGTTCGGCCTGCAAAGCGCCCTGGAACTGCAATACGAAACCCACTTCAGCCGCTTCCTGATGCCGACCATTCGTGGTGCGGAAGAAGGCAGCAAAAAGCGCTACGCCGGGCTGGTCACCCGTGCCGACGGCAGCGAAGAAATGGTCTACAAGGGCCTGGAAACCGTACGCAGCGACTGGTCGCCCCTGGCCCGGCAATTTCAGCAGGAACTCTACCAGCGCATCTTCCACCGCCAGCCCCACCAGGATTATGTGCGCGACTACGTACGTCGCACCTTGAGCGGTGAGCTCGACGACCTGCTGATCTACCGCAAGCGCCTGCGCCGGCAACTGGGCGACTACGAGCGCAACGTACCGCCCCACGTGCGCGCCGCGCGGCTGGCCGACGAATACAACGACCGCCAGGGTCGCCCGCGCCAGTACCAGAACGGTGGCTGGATCAGCTACGTGATCAGCGTCAACGGCCCCGAGCCGCTGGAAGTGCGCCAGGCACCGATCGACTACGACCACTACGTCACCCGGCAACTGCAACCGGTGGCGGACGCGATCCTGCCGTTTGTAAACGATGACTTCGGCACCCTGGTGGGCGGCCAGATGGGCTTGTTCTGAAACGGCTTGCCTTGAGGTGGCGAGAGCCTGCAATCTTGGCCACTGACGACCACCAGACAGCGCAGCCCTCCCATGACTGAAATCACCCTGACCGGCACCACGGTCGAACTCCGGCCCCTGCAACGCGAACACGCCACCGCCCTGGTACAGGCTGCTGCCGACGGGCAGTTGTGGAACCTCAAGGTGACCAACGTGCCGGGGCCCGACACCGTCGAAAAGTACGTGGACATTGCCCTGGCCGGGCGTGAGGCGGGCACCGTGATGCCGTTTGTCATCGTGCGCCGCGACACCGGTGAAGTGGTGGGCAGCACCCGGTTCTGGAAGGTCGACCGGGTCAACCGCAAGCTGGAGATCGGCCACACGTTTATCAGCCAGTCGGTGCAGAAGTCCGGGGTCAACACCGAGGCCAAGCTGTTGCTGCTGACCCACGCGTTTGAAGTGATGGAGTGTGTGCGGGTGCAGTTCACCACCGATGAACTCAACGAAAAATCCCGGGCCGCGATCCTGCGCCTCGGCGCGGTACAGGAAGGGATCGTGCGCCACGAGCGCATCATGCCCGATGGCCGCAAGCGCAACTCGGTGCGCTTCAGCATCATTGATCCGGAATGGCCACAGGTGAAGGCGGGGTTGCAAGCCAGGCTGGCTCGCTAGGGCTTATGGCTCAGCTCTTCCACCAACTCATCCATCCGGTCGGCAATTTTCGGCGTGGTCGACAGCACAAAGCCTTTTTGCGTGCCCACATAGGTCTCGACGATGTACAGCGTGTCGCCCACATCCAGCCCCAGTTCCTGCAAGGCTTCGTCTGGCAGGCGGATGGCGCCGTCGCCGTCCCAGTCTTCGATCGTGACGCGTTTGCTGTGCATGATGGCTTCCCGTTGAACGAATGAACGGCCTAGCCTAACACCTCAATCCACTGCCAGGAGGCTTGGCACTGTGTACACCCTTTACGGAACCCCCGGCACCGGCTCGTGCATCATCGAAATTGCCCTGCAGCGTTGCGGTGTCGAGTGGTGCCAGGTCGACGCCTGCTCCTGGAAAGACCGCGTGGGCAACGAGGCGTTGGCGCGGATCAACCCGCTCAAGCAAATCCCTACCCTGCAACTGCCCAATGGCAGCGTGTTGACGGAAAGCGCGGCGATCCTGATTCACCTGGGCCTGCAGTTTCCCGCCTCAGGGCTGCTGCCCGAGGAGCCCGCCCAAGTCATTCGCGGCCTGGTGTACATCGCCGCCAACTGTTACTCGGCGATTGGCATCATCGACTATCCGGAACGCTGGACCGACAGCCCCGATGCGCAGCAGCATGAACAGCTGATCAGCGGCACCCGTCGCCGCCTGCATGGGGCCTGGGAAGTGTTTGCCGATCAATTTGCCGAGCAACTGTTCACCCCGGCGCAGGTTCCGAATGCACTGGCGATCATGGCTGCGGCGGTGTCGCGTTGGGCAGGCGGGCGGGACGCGCTGCAACAGTCGCGGCCTGAGTTTGCCCGGGTGCTGGCGCAGGTGGATGCCCACCCAAACGTAGCGCCGGTATTTGCCCGGCATTGGCCGTCGTGAGCATCCGCAATCAAAAGAAACAATGAGGCGTAAGGTGGCTAAACGCCTTGCGTCGCGGGCGTCCTGACCTACGCTTTCTGAAGTTGTTGTAGGAATCATCCTTGAATTTGACTGTCGCAGACATGAAACTCAAGAACCCTGCATGGAATTCAAAGGAGGTGTGCATGCTCATCCGGTCGCTGACCCTGGCTACCCTGATGGCTTTTACGGGGCCGCTGTTGGCCGCGGATGATCTCAATCCGCTCAAGCAGGACCTGGGCAAGTCCCGTCCGTTGGTGGTGGTGGAGCTCGACTCCGGCAACCCGACGTTGGCCACCCTCAAGAAACAGCTGGACGAGCCTGCCAACAAGCAGTCCTTTGAAGAGCGCAACATGGTGCTGTACACCGTGTCCTTTGGCAGCATCGGCGCTGAAGGCGAGAAGTTCGCCAAGGACGCGAAGGACAACAAGAAGCTCGCACCGCCGGAAACCAACGCGCTGATCCGCGCACTCAAGCTGGGCGCCGGCAGTGGTACCAAGGTGATTCTGGTGGGCAAGGACGGCGAGAAAAAACTCGAGAAGACCGTGCCACCCGACACCCTCAACCTGGCGGATTTCTTCAGCGCAATTGATCAGATGCCCCAGGCTGAAAAGGACCTTGCCGCGCCGGCCGAACCTGAGCCCGCTGCCCCTGCAGCAGGCAAGCCTGGAGCCAAGGCCGGCAAGAACTCCAAGCATCCAGCGCCACAACCGGCACTGGATGATTGAGCGTTTTTCTGTAGGCGCTGGCTTGCCTGCGATAGCATCACCTCGGTAATTCAGGCACACCGCGGTGATGCCATCGCAGCCTCGCTAAAGCTCGACAGCTCCCACATCACGCCTCAAGCTCCAGGCTTTTCACCGGCCACCGCCGGTGCCTTGCGCACCGGGAACGGGAAGTAGAAAAACCGCAGGAAGGCCACCCGCTTGATCACCTCGCCGATCATCAACGGCACCACCACCGCCACCACCAGCCCGATAAACGCCGCCGCCACATCCGGCAGGCCCAGGTGCTGCAGCAGGGCGATGGTCTTGTGCTGGATCTCGCCATGGAAAATCAACAGGATCAGTGTCGACTGGCCGATGTAGGTCATGGCGCGGGTCAGTACCGCAGACGTCATCATCAACCCGGCCAGCGCCCAGCAGATGTACACACCGATCACCGCCAGTGCACTGGTCCACAGCCAATGGTCATAGCGCCGTTGAGCCAGGTCCATGGTGTCCCAGGTCGGGATGAAAATCGCGAAGTACACCACCAGCGCCACCACCATGCTCAGCAGTGAGCTCTGGTGTTTGCGCAGCACGTCCCGCAGCAGATAACCGAGGATGAAATAGGTACTGCTGATCAACGTGACATCCAGGCTGAAGGGCAGCCCCGGCATCGTCCAGGTCTGGCCGCCGACGGTGATCGGTACCTGCCAGAACCAGTCCAGGGTCCAGACCCCCAGCAGCAACTGCACGCCCACCACCACGCAACTCCACACCAGGGACAGGCCCAGGCGTTGCATCAGCCGCAGCATCACCCAGGCAAACAGTATCGCCGCCCAGAAGTGTGGCAAGAACCACAAGGCCTGCCAGGGCAGGGTATCCACCGAGGCGTACAGCACGCCGCCAATGTCGGGCAGCAGCGGTTGGCCGCGCAGGATGTCGCGCACCAATACGTACACCAGCATCGTGGTGAAGAACGGCTTGAGCAGGGCATCGGCCTTGCGCACCGCCATTTCAACGAACGGCTGCTCGGGCTTGAAGAACACCCCGGAGAGGAAAAAGAACAGCGGCAGGATGAAGACCGCGAGTATCGGGTACAGCAGGTTCGGGGAATGCTCCACGAACCAGCCATGCCCGAACACGATGATCAGGATGCCAATGCCCTTGGCAATATCCATTTGAATCCAGCGTTTTTTCACCTGACTGCTCCCACTCTATAAATCTGCCTTGCGCCACGGCTTGAGCCACAGGCCCATGCCCAGCAACACCACGGCCCCCGCCAGGGTGCTCAACCCCAGCTGAAGCCAAATACCTTGAACCCGAAACAACACCAACGCCGCCAAGCCCATCACCAGCCCACTCAGCAACCAGTGCCCCTTCCAGGGCAGGGCGCCGAGCAAGGCCTGGCGTTGCATCAGCAGCAACGCCGTGCACAGCACGCCGGCGAGGGCGGCCAGCGGGATACCCGCCAGGCCAAACACAAACGGCAGCACACCCAGCAGCAACACGTTCACCAGGCTGCCCAGCAACTCGCAGCGCAGCGGTTGGCGGGTGTCGCCGGCGGCGTAGGCATAACGCGCCAACAGGGCGTTCCAGGCGCCGAACACCAGCGGCACGGCAAACCAGGCCAGCAACAGCGGCAACGGCGAATCCACCGACTGCTTGGGCAGCAGCAACGCCACCAGGCTCGGCGCCGCCGCCACCAGGCCGACGCCTGCGGGCAGGGTCAGCAGGCTGGCGGTTTCCAGGCCGCGCTTGAGCAGGGCCAGGCGCTCGTCGCCCTGGCGCCGGCTCATCATGCCCAGCAGCACCTGGTTGAGGCTCATCAGGGCAATCAACGGCAAGTTCATCAGCTTGCGGGCCAGGTTGACCCAGGTCACCGCACCTTCACCCAGCAAGGACGCCACCAGCCGTTCAATCAGCGCCAAACCCTGGCTGGCACCGTTGCTTAAAAGCAGCGGGCCTATGCGAGCGCCCAGCTCGCGCAATTCCAATGTCGAAGCCCGCAGCCGCCACGGCCGCCAGCCCAGGCGCAGCATCGACGGCAACAGCGCCAGGGGCATCAGCAGGCTGCCGGTGAGGCAGGCCAACGCCAGCGAGTGCGGTTGCGTGGCGGTACCGGCGAGGGCGAGGTAGGTCACCGGCGGCAGGTTGAACAGCAACGAACCGAGCCCCGCGACCACAAAGCGCTCGCTGGCCTGCAGCGGAATACTGAACAGCGCATGCAGCATCAGCCCCGGCACACTCCAGGCGAGAATCTGCAAGTTGCTGCTGGCGAGGCTGGTGGCCGTCGCCGCCAGCCCCGGGCCGAGCAGCTGCACCAGCCATGGCGCCAGCAACGTCAGCAGCAGGCTGGTCACCAGGGCGATCAGCAACAGCGCCGGGAACAACACCGCCAGCCAGTCCAGGCGCTCGCCGTCCTTGCGTTGCAGGTACAGCGGCAGGGCGGCGGCACTCAGCACACCGCCGGCCAGGGACATGCGTAACGCTTCGGGCAAGAACAGCGCGATCAGGAACGCATCGCTGCGCTCGCCCGCACCCCACGCCGCCACCAGCAACCACTCACGGGCAAACCCGAGGCACAACCCCAGCAAGGTTGCCAGGGTCAACCAGAACGCCGATCCGAGCATGCCTAGGGCCCGACGCTATTGAACACAGGCTTGCGATGCGCCACGGTCTTGACCTTTGGCAGACGCGCCGGAAACAGCCGCCGCGCCTCCAGCACGTTGATCCCCACCATCAGCCAGAACAGCGCAATCATCACCAGGGCGAAGCTGAAGTAGTGGTCGAAAAAGCCGCTGACCAGCGCCGACAGAATCCCCGCCGTGCTGCCCAGCCAGATCGCATTGTCCTTGGTCAGGCGGATCGGGCCGATTTCCGGACGGGACTCGCGCCACCAGCGCCAGGTCACTGCGATAAACAGCAGCATGCTGATCACCCCGGTCTTGTAGACGAAATTCAGCCACAGGTTGGAAATCCCCAGCAGGTGCGTACCCGGCACTGGAGGGTCAACCTTGAAGCCAATGCCCAGCGGGTAACTGGCCACGGCCTGGGGGAACATGCGGTATTCGTCAAAGCGCACTTCGGTACTCGCGTTCTGCGCCGAAAAGATTGTCGCCAGACGTTCCTGCAACGGTGGGTACGACAGCACCAGCGCCACGGCCAACGCCACGCCGATCATCAGCAAACGCCCGGTGTACGGCACCCGGCGCGACGCCATCCAGATCAGCACCAGCGCCAGGCTGACCATCGCCCCCCGGCTGCTGGCCAACAGCAGGGCTGCCGCACCCAGGCAGGCAACGCCCAGGCCGAGACCGCGTTTCCAGCCGGTGTTGGTGATGCCGTAGCAGAACGCCAATGGCAGCAGCAGCGCCATGATCCCGCCGGTGGCATTCGGGTGCATCCATGGCGAACCCATCCGCGAGGCCATGGCACCCAGGCCCAGGGACAGGGTGTCGAGGCTGCCGTAGTTCATCAGGGTCAGGATCGGCAACATGCCCGAGGCCGAGCGCGAGCGGATAAATACACCGATGGACATCACCAGCATCGCCAGTGTGCCCAGCAACAAGGCGATCACCAGGGCTTCGCGGTTCTTCTGTTCAACCAGCAGCTTGGCGGCGAGGAACAGCACCGACAGGTTCAGCAGCCAACGCAACCAGTTCGCCACGCCGCTGGCCTCGGCGGTAATGCTCACCTGGCCGACGATAAACGGCACCACTGTGAAGATCATCAGCCACATCAACATGCGGTCGGTAGGGCGCCGCGACAGCGGTGGGGCGGCCGGCAGGCGCGAGAGGAAACCGTGCCAGATCACCGCCGCCCAGGTCAGGGCGATCAGCGCCTCACTGACCGTACTGCGAATCCCCAGGTTGAGGGTGGAGTAGGGCATGAACGTCGCCACCAGGGCGAACAGCAGCAGTCCCCAGAACGGGAACCGCAGAATCGTCACGGCAGCGGCCAGGCCGATCACTGCCAGCACGGCCTTGACCGGGGAAAGAAACAGGATCAACCCACCAAACAGCAGGCCGAAGACGATGGCGACGAGGCTACCCAGTGAGATTCTCAATTCAATTCCTCGATCAGTTCGGCCAGGCGCCGACGGTAGGCCTGGTGGTTGAAGCGTTCGGCCCAGCTGCGTAACTGTTCAGGTGGTTGTTCGACGGGTTGGTCGGCCAGGTGCAGCATCAATTGCACCAGCGCCGCGCCGTCCGTGGGTGAAAACCGCGGTGCCAGCGGCGGGGTGATTTCGTCCAGCGAGGTACCGCTGGCCACCGCCACCGGAGTGCCGACGCTCAGGGCTTCGATTACCGGCAAGCCAAAGCCTTCCGCGTAGGAAGGCTGCCACAGGCGCAAGGCCTTGCGGTAGAGCCCGTGCAATTCAGCGTCGGATACGCCGCTCAAGGCGCGTATCCCCGGGTAGTTGCGTTGTGCTTCGGGCAAATGCTCCAGGCTGCCCACCAGCACCAGTTCCGGCACGCTCGGCGACTGGCTGCGCGCTTGCTGCCAGGCGTCCACCAGGAACGGCACGTTCTTGCGCAATTCCCGGGTACCCACCAGCAGCCAGTAGCGCTCGGGCAGTTGCCGGGCCGAGAGGTCCGCCGGCAGTCCGACAAAACCGACCACCTGGTTGGGCAACACGCGAATCTTGCCTGCCGCCTTGGGAAACAGCCGCGCGGTTTCGTCGGCACTGTACTGCGAAGGCGTCCACACCCGGTCTGCCGTGTGCACCGCATAGGTGATCGACAGCCGATCACTGGCCTTGTAGATCAGCGCCTTCAGGCGGTTGGCGTGATAGTTGTCCAGGGTGATCTGAAACAGGTCATGCAGCAGCACCACGGTGCGCAGGCCCTGGGGTTTGGGCGGCAGCGGCAGGCCCATATTGAAGGTGCTGATGTACACATCGATGTGCTCATTGCGCAGCGCCTTGGGCAGGTAGCCCGCCTCGAAACGCAGGCGCTGGTGCGGCTGGTGCATGGCGGTCTTGGCGCAGCCCCAGTCCGGGCAATGCACGTTCAGGCGCAGCTCATCCCCCAGCGGCGCGACGCTGAAGCGTTCGAGCTCGATGCCGGGCAGGGTGCGCAGGGCATCTTCCAGGGCGTACACCTGGCGACTGATGCCTGATTGCGGCGAGGTGCCGACGGTGCGGTAATCGAGGCCTATGCGCATGCCGGCTCCTTTTGGCTCTGGGGCGACAGTTGCGCGTACACCTGCTCCAGCTGGCTGGCGGCGACGCTCCAGTCATGGGCACGGCGCACATAAGCGCGACCGGCTTCGCCCATGGGAGCAGCGACTTCAGGCTGTTGCAGCAGGCGCACCACGGCGTCGGCCAGGCTTTCAGCGGTCTGGCCGCCGAGGTAATCCAGGCCTTCCACCAGGTCCAGGCCGGACACGCCCTGGTCGGTACTCGCCAGCGGCAGGCCGGCGGCCAGGGCTTCAAGCACCTTGAGCTTGGAGCCGCCGCCATGGCGCAACGGCGCCAGAAACACCGAGCAACTCGATTGCAGGGCCAGCAGGTTGGGGACAAAACCCTGCCATTCGATGCGTCCGTCCTTCCAGCGTTCGCGCCAGCTTTCCGGCATGCCGAAACCGCAGACGCTCATGCGTGCGTCGGGGCAGCGGGCCCACACTTTCGGCAGGATCTCATCCAGTGCCCACTCGATGGCATCGACGTTGGGCGCGTATTCGTAGTTGCCCAGAAACAGCACGCGGCGGGTCGTCGGGTCGGGTCGGGCAGCAGCGAAGTGCGCGCAATCCACCCCGTTGACCACCACCGGTACCGGCTTGCCGGCAATCTGCGCCAGGGTCTGGGCGTCGGCGTCGGTCACGGCGACCACTTGCGCGGCCTGGCGCATCACCCGGTGTTCCCAGCGGCCGTAGCGCCATTGATCGTAGCGTATGAACGGCAACGCCCAGCCGGGCAGGCGGTCGTAAGTCGCGGCGCCGAGGGACGATTCGACATTGTGTTCGGTCAGCACAAACGGCTGGGAGCGACGGGCCAATGCATCTTCGTAAGGCTGGAAGGTGTAGGTATGTTCGATCTGCACCACGTCCCAATGCTCGGTCAGCAAGCGCTCGAAGGTGTCCTGCAGTTCACCCGACAGGCCATTCACACTGGCCAGCAACGGGTACGGCGCAAACAGCCCGGCCAGCAGGGTCTTCAGGCTGCGCAGCGGGCGGCGGGGGAGGATGATCACCTGTTCCAGAAAGGCTTCCAGCACCTGGCGATCCGTCAGCGATACCGCATGTTTGTCATGCAGCAGCAAGGTGATCCGGTGCCCGCGCGCAGCCAGGCTGCGCAGCAAATGAAACTGGCGCGTCTTGCCGCCGCTGGTAGCGGGCCAAGGCGAGTAGGGCAGGATCCAGAGGATGCGCATGGGTGGCTTCAATCCCATAACAGAATTTGCAGGTTCGGCTTGACCGGTACGTCCAGTCCATTGGTGCCACTCAACGGTGTTTCGGTGCCGCGCAACGGGTCATACAAGGTGGCGGTGGTCATGCCCGGCAAGTGCGCGCTGCCGCCACGGGCCGACCAGAAAAACCACACCTTGCGCCCGTCGGCACGGGACCAGCCGATGCTGAACAGGCCATCGGGCAACTGATCGGCGGTGGGTGGGTCGCCGGGGGTCAATTTGGGCCCGCTCACCTGCAGGAAATTCTGCAGCGCGGTGTACGACGGCTTGGGGTTGGCGTCGATGTCGAGCAAGCCATAACTCTGGTCGCGCACGCTGGCGCGCTGGTCCAGGTCGCTCAGGGTGAACAGGAAGATCTTGTCGAAATCCAGCGCGCTCATCAGCGCGACGCGGCGCACGATGTAGTCGGCCTGGCCCTGGGTGGTGATGAAGTCCTGCACCTCTTTCGGGCCTTTGTAGGTCGACCAGCCCCACTCGGTGCTCCACAGGGTATTCACCCCGGCCGCCCGCAGTTTCTGGTTGAGGGCGCTGGTTTTTTCGACAAAGTCGAGGTTCGACGGCGTGTTGCCTTCGGGCAATTGGGTGTAGGGGTGATAGGACATGACGGTATTCAGGCTCGGCACGCCCAGTTGCAGCAGCCCGTCGAGCATGTTCTGGCCGTTGGGCATTTCGCTGAAGAATGCCATGCCGGCGGCCACCACCGGTTTGTTCGGGTTCACCACCCGCAACGCGGCGGCGGTGACTTGCAACAGGTTCGCATAGCCGGCCGGGTCGGCGGCGGGGCGCCAGAACCCCAGCAGGTTCGGTTCGTTCCACACCTGCCACGCATCTACGCTGGGGTAACGCTGTTCCAGCAATGCCATGCGGTTGGCGAAGATATTCGGGTCCTTGGGCGGGAACTGGTCCTGGTACGGCGAGGAGGCGGGCGCGGTGGTGGCGAACTTCGCCGAGCCCACCAGGTAGAACACCGACTTGATCTGGTTCTGCTGCAGCTTGTTCACCAGTTCGTCGAGGGTCGCGACGTTGTACTGGTTCTCGGCGGTTTCCAGCTGGTCCCAGTGCAGGTCCAGGCGCACCCACTCCAGGCCCAGGGCCTTGAGGCGGTCGATCTGCTTCTGATAACGCTCGGGGCTGAACCACAGGAACTGCGCGTTCACCCCCAGGAAGTCCTTCCACACCACCTCTTTGCTGCCCTTGAGCACATGGCTCTCGGCATCGGCCGGGCGGCCCCAGAGAAAGGCGGTCAAACCCAGCGCAGCGACGACTGCGAGGGTAGCGAGGTAAGTCCGTTTACGCGCCATGGTTGCCTCCTGCAACGGTTTGCTCAAACAGGCTCGCGAACTTCTGCGCGGTCACTGGCCACAACCGTTCGCGGCCTATGGCGGCGGCGCGTGCGGCCCAGTCCGTGGCCATGTGCGGGTTGCGTGCGAGCCGCAGCAGTTGTTCGCTCAAGGCGGCTACATCGCCTTGTGGATAGATGGCGCCATTGCCGCTGGCGACTTCCTCGGCAAACGCCCTGGCATCGGAGGTGATCGCGCCGCGCCCGCAGGCGGCAGCCCAGGACAATGCGCCGCTGGTGCCGCGCTGGCGGCCCAGCAGGCCGAGCTTTTTCGATTCGCGATACGGCAGCACCATCACATGGTGCGCCTGGATCGTCTGCGGGATCTCGCTGGCCGGCAAATTCAGCCGCCAGTCGATGGAGCCTGCCAGGCCGAGTTCGGCAATCTGGCTGTTCAACTGCTCCAGGTAATTGCCGCCTGTGCCAAACGCCATTTCGGCGGCAGTGCCACCGGCCAGGGTCAGGCGCACACGGTCACGCAATTCGGGGGCTTTTTCGAAGGCGGCGGCCAGGGCCTGCAACAGGTCTTCGATGCCTTTGCCACGGTAGATAAAACCGAAATACAACAGGTGCAGCGTGTCCAGCGGCGGCAAGGCCACCGGCGGGATATCCAGGTTGGCGTGGTTGATCACCGCCACCTTGCCGGCGGGCAATTGCATGCGCGCCGTCAGGCAGTCGGCGCCCAGGCGGGTGAGGGTCACCAGCCGGGTCAGGCCCTGGGCGACGTGACGTTCTTCGCGCAGGGTCAAGGGATCGGCCAGCACCACTGCCGCCTGGGGCAATGGGCTGGGCAAGGATTCCAGCAGGTTCAGCGGAAAGGGCAATTGCTCGCGCCGCCAGACCATGCGTTCCGGGTCATGCACCGTGGCGGTCAACGGCAGGGCGGGGTAGGCCTTGCGCAATTCGCGCAGGGCCAGGAACTCCCCCAGCCGCCCACCGCCCAGCTCGGCGTGGACCAGGTCAACACCCTGCCAGTCGAAACCGGCAATGGCTTGCTTGATCGCCGCCGTGCTGCCGACCACGCCCGTCAAGGGCGTAGCCACCTCGACGCCCAGTTGCTCCAGTGCCGTCTTGAAGTGGTTCGCGTAGTCGGCGATCCCGTTCTTTTCCGGCGGCAGGGGAGCGAGCAGGGCGATGCGCATCAGAACGAACCCCGGTATTTGGCGATGGTTTTCAGCACCTTGACCGGTACCTCGAACTTGCGGCGGTTGATGATAATGCCATCGACCTTGCCGAACGCCGTGGTGAGGATCGACAGTGCGTGTTCCACCACCGGTACCGTGCTTTTTTGCGCTTCCACTACCAGCGCAATCAGGTCGGCACGGCGCAGGTTGATGAACGCATCACGATTGTCCAGCAGCGCCGAAGCATCCAGCAGTACCACCTGGCCCGGAATCGCCGGCTCAACCCCGCCGATCCGCACCCGCACGCCGTTCTCTTCCAGCAACTGGCGCAACTGCTCGACGATAAAGCTCACGCCTTCACCGTGCCGTGCCGAGGTCAGCCCCAGGGTCAGGCCCTGTTCGGCAATACGCTCCAGCGGCAGCAACCCATACAGGCGATAGATGCTCGCGTTGAAGGCGTTGGTGCTTTGCGCGGTGCTGGTGTCCAACTCCGGCAGCGTGGTCCACAGCGGCAGGCCGAATTTGCCTTCCACCAGGCCGCCGTCGTGGATCCGTTGATCCAGCAGGTAGCACAGGTAGATCACCAGCAAGCCGACCACGATGGAGAACGGGATCGCCAGCAACAGCATCAGCAGGGTTTTCGGGAAGACGCGCCCAGGGTTCAGGGTAGCTTCTTCGATCACCGCGATGTTACTGATCTGGCTCTTGTCCAGTTCACGGTCGATCCGCGATTTTTCCAGGCTGTCGACATACAGCGCGTAGTTTTTCTCGGTGCCGTTCAACTCACGGGCCAGGCGCGCCAGTTCCGGCTCGATGGCCAGGGCGTCCTTGCGCTGGGCTTCCAGTTCAGTCAGTTGCTTCTGCTGTTGCACCAACTGTGTACGCAGCGACTGGTTGCGGCTGGTCTCATCCAGCAGTACCCGTTGCAGGTGGATTTCCAGGGTGTTCGGCGCGCGGTTCTCGGAGCTTTGCACCGTGTCGCTTTCACCGGCGACCTGGGCCTGCATGGCACGGATCGAAGCGTCCAGGGCTTTGACCGGCGGCGCGTTATCCGTATAGGTACGCATCATGTCGGCTTTTTCCAGGAGCTTCTGGTTCAGCAGGCGACGCAAGTCTTGTTGCTGCGGGTTCAACGCGATCTGGCGAACCGTGGTCACCTCTTTGGGCTGGCCCTTGAGTTGGTCACGGGTGCTCTGCAACGCCACGTCGGAGGAAGCGATCAGCCGAGTGGAGTTGAACACCTCGCCACGCAGCACGTTGATCCGCTCGGACAAGTCTTCCAGGCGATCGGTGATGCTCGAGGCGCCGATGTCGTTCAAGTGCGCGAGGATCTGCTCCTTGTAGCTCTTGATCTGCGCAGCGCTGGAAGACACCTGGCCTTCATAGAACGCATACAGGCTCTTGCGGCCCAACGCCTGGGTGCGCTCGTCGATGTAGGTCTCGACCCAATCCTTGACCACCGCCTGGGCGATTTGCGGGTCATCCCAGCGGAAGCTGATGTCCATCACCGTAGAGCCGATGGCGTGGGTCACTTCGAAGTTTTTCTCCAGGCTTTTCGCCAGGCGTTCCACCGGGGTGGTTTCTTCGACGATGCCAACGGTTTCCAGCACCACTCGCACACCGTCAAACACGGCACTGATGCCTTTCTTGACGTACCACTTGGTGCGCTTCCACACGCCTTCCGGCGGCTGCATCTTGTCCATCACGTCGAGGTAATGCTCGGCCACTGCACGCACGATAGGGCGGCCGGTCAGCAGGCGCTCTTCGTCGACAATCGGGTCGCGCTGGGTGCTCGGCATGACGATTGGCTGACGGTTGTCGACCTCGATCGGCATCGTCGAGTCACGCCCTGGTTTTACCAGCAATCGCGCGGTGGATTCATACTTGGCCGGCAGCAGGAACGCCCCCAGCAAAATGATCACCAGCGCGGCAATCGCCGCCAGTTTGAACTCGTGCTTGAAGATGAAGAACAGACGCAGAAGATCACGAAAAGAACGGATCTCGATCATGGGATGTCGCTCCTTTAGTGGTTCGTGGTGTAGCTGTAGCCCACACCAATGGATTTGGTGAAGGGAATCAGCTGGTTCAGGTAAGTGTCCACGCCTTGGATCCGTTCGCCGACGTTGGACTTGGGTACAAACACCACGTCACCGCGTTGCAGCGCCACGGGCTTGCGGCCCAGTGCGCCGTTCTTCAGGTACTGGCTGAAATCGAGGAAGTAGGCGTGGTAGACGCCTTGGCCATCTTCACGCAGCAGGGCGACCATGCTCGCGTTGCCCACCGAGCTCACGCCGCCGGCACCGAGAATCGCCTGCTCCATGGTCGGGGCCGTGGCGATGGAGACAGCCGACGGGTTTAATACCGCGCCGCCGACGATCACCGTGTTGCCCGGCGCCTGGTTGATGTTCACCGTCACCCGAGGCTCGCGATACACCGGTGCGAGTTTCTGGCTCAGCTCGGCGGCGACTTCCGCCGGCGTGCGCCGCGCCACCTGGATCGGCCCCAGGAAGGGATAGTTGATCTTGCCGTCGTTCTGCACGGTGTACAGCGTCAGCTCGTAAATCGTGCTGACGTTGAACGCCGACAGGGTTGGCATTTCCCCGGCATCGCGGACAATCCGCAACTGGTCGCCGATGCGGATCCGCTCCACCGCCGGTGGCAGTTGGGCCATGCGATCGAGGGCCTGCTTGCCCTCGTCCACCGTCTTGCCATCGGGCGCGACGATCCGCGCGGGCGTATTGCAGGCGGCCAATGCCATCATGGCCAGGACGAGCAAGGTTCGTTTCATCAAAGGGGTCTTCCTGTAGGTCATGATGCTCACCTCCAATAACCGGGGAACATGCTGATGCGCCGCTTGAGGGCGAGGGGGAGCTGGCGCTCCAGATGGCCCAGCCGGTAGCCGAGCAATTTGAACGCGCTGCGCACCAGTACTTCGGGTACGCGGTGCAATGCACCGGCTTCGCGTAACGCTCGAAGCTCGGCCAGTACATAGCGTTTACCTTCACCGCCGGCATCGCCAAAAGCCTGGCGGATCCACGGCTCGCGGCCGTAGAAAACGCCAATGTCGAAGTAGCGGTGAAACTCATCCATGAGACGGTAATCGTGGGAGTGATAGACCAGGGCGGTGGCGGCGTAGCGCACCTTGTAGCCTTCCAGCAGCATGCGGGCGGCGACATAGGCGTCCTCGCTGCCGATCACATCCGCGGGGAAGCCACCGACGGCTTGCAGGGCGCTGCGCCGGTACACCGAAAACGAATCCGAGCTGAAGCAGGTCTTGATCCCCAGCTCCGGCGCATCAGCCAGGCTTTTGCTGCGGCTTTGCGGCGGGTAATTGAAGTGGCGTGACTGGGCGCCCAGCACGCCGGCATCCGGGTGCGGCAACTGGCGGCCGTAAGCGACGCCGTTGAGCGGGTCCAGTTCCAGTTCGCCCACCAGGTTGGCGAACGTCTCGGGTTCGGCGGGGATCGCGTCCTGGGTCATGACGATCAGCGCGTCGCCGTCGACTTGCTCGCTGGCCCAGCGGCGGGTGCCGCCATGGTTGAAGTCCTTGGCATCGATCACTTCGACCCGTACGCCGAACTCGCGAAAACGCGCCACGGTGTCATCGCTGGAAGCGCTGTCGACCACCAGGGTTTCGTCCGGTTGCAGGGTTTGCATGCGCAGCGCCGGCAGCAGCCGGTCGAGGTGGCTGGAAGCGTTGCGGGTCGGGATGATCAGGGCGGTACGCATCACTTCTTCACTTCGGCCGGAGCCCGGCCGTAGATGTCGTCAAAACGCACAATGTCGTCTTCGCCCAGGTACTCGCCGCTCTGCACCTCGATCATCACCAGGTCGATGATGCCGGGGTTGGTCAGGCGGTGCTTGTGCCCGGCCGGAATGTAGGTGGACTCGTTGGCGTTGATCAGGAATTCACGGTCGCCGTTGGTAATCATCGCCGCGCCGCTGACCACCACCCAGTGCTCGCTGCGGTGATGGTGCATTTGCAGGGACAAGGAGGCCTGGGGCTTGACCACGATGCGCTTGATCTTGAAGCGGCTGCTTTCTTCCAGCACGGTGTAGGTGCCCCACGGCCGGGTGACAGTGCGGTGCAGGCTGAATGCCGGATGGTCCTGGCGCTTGAGCTCGGCGACGATGTAGCGCACGTCCTGGCTGCGCTTGGCGTCGGCAATCAGGATCGCATCCGGGGTGTCGACGACGATCAGGTCGCGCACGCCCACTGCGCCCAGCACGCGCTTGGGCGAGTCGATGTAGCAGTTGTGCACGTCATGCAGGATCGCCTGGCCATTGACCTGGTTGCCGTTGGCGTCGCTGGGGGTGAGTTGGCGCACCGCGTCCCAGGAACCGATATCACTCCAGCCGATGTCGCAGGGCACCACCGCCACTTGCGCGGATTTTTCCATGAGCGCCACGTCGATCGAGATGTCGGGCGCCGCGCCGAAACCTTCAGCGTTCAGCTCGCGCTGACGGCAACTGTTGTTGTTCAGGCTGTGGCCGTGCTCGAGGGCGGCCTTGGCGGCGTCCAGCACGGCGGGGGCGTGCAGCGCCAGTTCCTCCAGCAATGTACCGGCCTTGAAGCAGAACATCCCGGCATTCCACAGGTGCTTGCCGCCGTCCAGATAGCCCTGGGCGGTGGCCAGGTCGGGCTTCTCGACGAAGCGCTTGACCCGGAACCCCTGGCCCAGCGCCTCGCCTTGTTCGATATAGCCGAAGCCGGTTTCCGGGTGGTCGGGCTGGATGCCGAACGTCACCAGGTAGCCGGCCTCCGCCAGTTCGCGGGCCTGGGTGACGGCATCGGCGAAGGCGCTTTCATCAAGAATCAGATGGTCGGCGGGCAGGATCAGCAACTGCGCCTCGCTGCCGAAGTTTTCCTGTACATGCAGGGCGGCCACGGCGATGGCGGCGGCGGTGTTGCGCCCGAACGGCTCCAGCAACAGGTCAAGGGCCAGATGGGCCTTGTTGACCACGCGGTAGTCATCGAGGGTGCGAAACAGCAGGTCGCGGTTGGTCACCGTCAGCACGCTTTCCACACCCGGCAGGTGACTGGCCCGCAGGAACGTCTTCTGCAGCAGGCTCTGGTCATCACGCATGCGCATGAAAGGCTTGGGCATGTTTTGCCGCGACACCGGCCACAGCCGGGTGCCCGAACCACCGGAAATGATGCAGGGAATCAAGCCGTTGAGGGTGTTCATCAATAGACTTCCTTGGTCGAAAGGACGGCCGGGACCGTCATGAAAACGATGTACAAGTCGAACCACACCGACCACTTCGAGATGTACTCCAGGTCGTACTCAACGCGTTTCTGGATCTTGAACAGGGTGTCGGTTTCACCACGATAGCCGTTGATTTGCGCCCAGCCAGTGATGCCCGGTTTTACCCGGTGGCGCGAGCTGTACTCGCTCACGGCAACTTCGTAGGGCACGCCGGCGGCCTTGGTCGCGGTGGCATGGGGCCGCGGGCCGACCATCGACATGTTGCCCAGCAGCACGTTGAACAGCTGCGGCAGCTCATCGATGCTGGTCTTGCGAATGATCCGGCCCACGCGGGTGATGCGCGGGTCGCCGCGGGTGGTCTGGCGGTCGGCGTTGAAGTCGCTCATCTCGGCGTACATCGAGCGGAACTTGAACACCCGGATCACGTTGTCGTTGTAGCCAAACCGGTTCTGGCGAAACAGCACCGGGCCCTTGGAGTCGAGCTTGATGGCAATCGCCGTGATCAGCATGATCGGCGACAGTGCCACCAGGCCCAAGGTTGCCAGGATCAGGTCTTCACAGCGCTTGATAAACGGCGACCAGCCCCGCAGCGGCACATGGGAGGTGTTGAACATCAGGATGCCGCCCACATCGGTGATGCGGCTGTGGCCATAACGCAGGGCGGCCATGTCAGGCACCAGCATGACGTTGACCGACATCTGCCGCAGGCGCTTCACCAGCCCGTTGATCCGCTGTTCGGCGGCCCAGGGCAGGGTGATCATCACCTGGTTGACCTGCTCGGAGCGGATCAGCTTTTCCAGGTCGCGCGTGTTGCCCAGCAGCGGCAGGTTGCTCAGTTCCTTGGGGATGCGCTCGGTGCGGTCGTCGATAAAACCGATCAGTCCGGAACGGATATCGCCGTTGCGTTGCAGGTGGTCGGCCACGTGCACGGCGGTGTCGGTGAAGCCGAGGATCACCGTGCGTTGCAGGTATTTGCCGCTGGCCATCAGGTTGCGGAACAGGCGCAGCATCACGATCCGCTCCAGCCCGAACAACGCAAGGCTAGTGATAAACCAGAACGCCAGGTTGCGCGGGCTCAACTGCGGGAACATCAACAGAATCTGGTACATGAACAGCAGGATGCAAAAGGCCGCGGACCAGGCCACCAGCATGGTGCGAAACCGCAGGCGATTGCTGAACAGCTCCTCGGAGTAAACCCCCATGGCCTGGAACAGAATGATCGTCAGGATCGCGAAAAACAGCAGCAAGCCGAGAAAGTGCGCGCGCAGTTCGGGGGCCATCGGGTCTGGATAAAACAGCAGGATCAGTGCTGGAAAAACGGCGGTGAGGCCGTGCATCAATTTTACGAAAACAACAAAGAACTCAATGAAACCGGCCCGGGTCAAAAACAGGCTGTCGACTGACGACTTCTCGCGCATAAAAACATCCCTCATTGCACACCAGGGCTTCCTTGTTCGGCTGCTCATCCATAAAGGCAGGGCTTGCTTTATAAGTGGCGCCAGACGAACGGTTACATCGCTGGGTAATACGCAATTACCTATCTATCTGCAGGGAATTTGCGGGGTAATGGCTAAATGATGGTTCCCTTTTCGTCGCTCGTCAAGGTTTTGACTTTTTTATAAGACCTTCGGTCTAGACACGTCAGGTGCTCTTTCGCGTGACAGTTTGTTGACTGTCTTGGTCGGATTTCCGGGTTTTCCCGGAACAAAATGCTGGCGTTTTGGAGTGTAGGAATAAATTTGGGAAATTTCCTGCGGCTGAGGAAAACCTTTTTTTGACGGAGGTCGGATGCGGGGTTTTTCGGGGACAAGCGATGAGTGGTGAGGACGTGAGTCCGTCACCACATTGAGGCGGTACTAACCTTAAAAATTGCCTTTCAAACTGACAGTGAAGTTGCGCGGTTCGCCGTAGAAATTACCCCAGTCGGCCGTTCCCACCGTCTGATAGTAATTTTTGTCGAAGAGATTGTTACCGTTCAGCGCCACCGTCCATGTGTCATCAACCCGGTACGCCAACCGCGCATTCCATACCGCATAACCGGCTTGTTCCAGTTTGATGCCTTGAATTCGGTAGTTGCTGCTCTGGGCGTTGACGCCGGTGCTGACGCTCCATTTCGACAGTGTGCCGTCCAACTGATAATCGCCCCACAAGCGCAGCATGTGTCGCGGCACGTAGCTGTTTGCGACCGCGCCAATGGCGGCGCTGTTGATGTTGTTGAGATTCTTGGTCTGGGTGTAGGTGTAGCCGCCCGCCACTTGCAAGCGTTCCAGCAACTCGCCACTCAACTCGGCTTCGACACCTTGTGCGCGAACCTTGCCAGTGTCGGTGTAGCAATAGCCGTCTGCCGAGGTACCGCATTGGGTGGTGTAGTCGGTTTCGGCGGCGTTTTTCTCGATAGCGCGGAACAATGCCAGCGAGCTGTTGAGGCGCCCCTCAAACCATTCGCCCTTGATGCCCAGCTCGTAGTTTTCGCCGATTTTGGGCTTGAGGGCAGCCCCGGTCACCGTGGCGTTGGAGCTTTGTGGCTGGAAAATATCGGCGTAGCTGGCGTACACCGAAAGGTTGTCGTCGAGGTCATAGATCACCGCGGCGAACGGCGTGACTTCACCGGTTTCCTTGGTGCGTGCATCCTGCAGGGCCCATTCGCCCCAGGCGAGGTTATTCGACTGGCGGCGGTTTTCGAACCAACTGACGCGACTGCCGAGCACCACCATCAATGGCTCGGCCAGCCTCAGGCGCAAAGTGGCGTAGGTACCGTACTGGGTGGCGGTTTCCTTGACGGTGCCGCCCCGGTACATGTTGGGCCAGAAGGTATCGTTGGCGGGCTGCGGGAAGTGGTGGTTGGGCAGGAAGATACTTTGCCGGTCGGGCAGGCTGCGGATCGCGTAGACATCGTCCTGGGTGCCACGGCTGCCATTGGCGCCGATGATGAGTTCATGCTGCAAACCGAACGCTTCGAACTTACCGTCCAGGTAGGCATCCAGTCCGAAATCCCGGTGGTCGTAGTCAAACAGCGCGGCGTACATCTCGGCGGTTGGCGCCGGATCACCGTACTTCACGGTGCCTTGGCTGGCGGCGTATTTGATGTCTTGCAGGTTGCGGCTGTTCACCGCCGTGACCTTGAGTTGCCAGTCGTCGTTGAAGTGGTGGGTGAGGTCGGCAAACAGCGTAGTGCGTTGGCTCTGCCAGTCGTTCCAGGCCTGGCCCAGGCAGGTGGAACGGCTCAGGCCGATGCTCTTACCGTCGCTGTAGCGCGGCACACCGCCCCAGCAGGGCGTTGCATCGACATCTTCGTAGCTGGCACCGATGCCCAGGGTGGTGTCGGGCGAGAGGTCAACATCCAGTGCGAGGTAGACAGCTTGGTCCTGGCGCTTGGAGACGTCCATGTACGAGCCACGGTTCTGTTCGCTGACCACGGCGCGGCCGCGTACGGTGCCGCTGTCATTGAGCGGGCCGCCGGTATCGACGTCGGCGCGGTAGTTGTCCCAGGTGCCGGCAGACAGCGACAGGCTGGTGGTGGGTTTGTCTTGTGGCCGCTTGCGCACGAAGTTCACCGCACCACTGGCGGTGCCGGCGCCCTTGAGCATACCGGCCGCGCCCTTGAGCACTTCCACCCGGTCATAGATCGCCATGTTGGCGGTGAAGCTGTCGGCCTGTACGTAGTCTTTGCCGATGTCCAACGGCACACCGTCGAACTGGTATTGGCCGAGCATCTTGAAACCACGGGAATAGAAATACTTGCCACCCATAGGTGAGTCGTAGGTGGTGATACCCGGGGTGTGTTCCAGTAATTGATCGATGGTGGTGATGTTCTGGTCGTCGATCAGCTTGCGGGTCATGACGCTGACCGATTGCGGTGTTTCCCGCAGGCTGTGGGCGCCCTTGCCGATGGTCACCGCGCCAGTGGTGTAGGAACCGCTGCCGTCAGTGGTGACGCCGAGGTGTTCGCCGGTCACGGTGGTGGCACCCAGGTTCAGCGCGCCGGTGTCCGCGACTTGCGGCAACAGCAGCCAGGTGTTGTTGCTCTGGCGTTGGGCTTGCAAGCCCTGGCCCTGGATCAATTGGCTCAAGGCCTGTTGGCTGTCCAGCGCGCCGTTGAGGCCGGGGCTGGTCTTGCCGGCGACGCTGGTGGCGTCATAGGACAGGCTGATACTCGCCTGGCGCGCAAACTGGTCGAGCACCGTGGCCAATGGGCCGGGTGCGATGTTCCAGTCACGGGCCTGGGTGTCGCTGGCAGGCGTTTGCGCCATGACCGCCAGGGGCAGGGCGCTGCCGTTCAGGCAGGCACCGAGCAGGGCGGCGTGCACAGCATGCTTGAGGGGAGAACGCTTGGAGGGGAACGCTTGCATGACCGCGGAATGCTCCTGAAGGAAGTGGACAGAATCGGCCTGTTGATCGGCCTTTCCTTACAGGTCGAGCGAAGATGAGAATTCACCTCATTTATTTTCGGAAGGTCATGCACGAGCTGCGACGGTCACCCAATAACGGCTGCGATAGGTGATGTTCACCGACAGTGCCTGTGCCACCAGGGTCAGGACCTGATCGGTATCGTCCAACTGGTAAGTCCCGGACACACGCAGGCCGGCGACCGCTTCGCTGCAGCGCACCAGCCCAGCGCGGTAACGGCTCAGCTCCGCGAGGAAATCGTCCAGACGCATGTTGTGAGCGCTGATCACACCGTCGCTCCAGGCCCAGGGATCCAGGCCCGTGGTGGCGGGTGGACGCAAGCCGTTTCGATCAAACAGCATTTGCTCGCCGGGCTGTATCACCCCACGTGCGCTGGCCTGATGGCTGTCGGCGAATACCGCGACGCTGCCTTTTTGCACGGCGAGCAAGGTGCCGTGGGGCTCCTCGCGCACCATGAACCGGGTGCCCAAGGCGCGCAGATAACCGTCGCGGGTTTGCACCCAGAAGGGCCGTGGCGCGCTACCGTCGGCGCCCATGTCGATCAGGATTTCACCCTGGCGCAACTGCACCAGACGCCTTTCGGTGTTGAAGACTGTGTCGATGGCGCTGGCACTGTTGAGCTGGATACGGCTGCCATCGTCGAGGGCGACCCAACGCCGCTCTCCGGTGGCGGTGCGGTAGTCGGCCAGCAGGCCGGGCAATGGCGTGTAGTCGCGGCCGAACCATGTCAGCCCTGCGGCACCGGCGAACAGCCCGAGCAACTTCAACCCTTCACGGCGGCTGATGCGTTGGCGGGCACCTTGCAAGGCATGGCGGCCGACCTGTGCCGGCAACTGCGCAAACTCGTCACTCATCGACGAGACCCGTTGCCAGGCCTGCTGGTGATCGCCACTGGTTTCAAGCCAGCGTTCGAAGGCAGCGGTGGTGGCGTCATCGGCAATATTGAACCGCAGCTTGATCATCCACTGGATCGCCTGGTCCACCAATGGCGGATTAGCCTTCGGCATAACGCAACCGATAACAGGCATGCAGTGCCTTGGCCAGGTCGCGCTCCACGGTGGCCTTGGACACCCCCAGGCGCAGGGCGATCTGTTGGCAGGTCAAGCCGTCCAGTTGCGCCAGCAAAAACGCTTCGCGCACCCGTGGCTTGAGTTGGTCCAGCAGGCGGTCGATGCGCTCCAGGCTGTCGAGGATCAGCAGGCGGGTTTCTTCCGACGGCACCTCGACTTGCGGGAAATGCGCGAGACTCTCCAGATAGGCACGCTCCAGTTCGCGGCGGCGATACTGGTCGATCATCAGGCTGCGGGCGATGCTGCTCAGGTAGGCCCGGGGTTGCAGCAAGGCTTGCTGCTTGCGCGCATTGAGCAGGCGCACGAAGGTTTCCTGCGCCAGGTCGGCGGCGTGCTCACGGCAGCCCGTACGCCGGCTCAACCAGCCGCGCAGCCAGGAATGATGGGCATGGTAGAGCTGGCCGATGGCGGCATGATCCAGTGGGTGGTCGCTCGACATGGGCATCCTGGCGCGGGCGTCTTAATTGATAACGGTTCGCATTCTATGCGTTGGCCAGAGGATTGGGCAATCGTTGCCGTGTGGATTTGGCCGGATGCACAAACCCACACAGGCTTGACGGGGTTGCGGCTAAGCCTTGCGCAGGTGCAAACACTCAATCGAGCGGTCGACGGTGGTCTTGGCAATTTCCAGCAAATGCCACACCGCCAGCAACTTTGCCCGCTCGGGGCTTTGCAGCAGTTCGCCGCAGTCGAGGGCGGTGGCCGAGGCGCTGCTGAGCAGGCTGGCAGTGTAGAGCAGGGAGTCTTCGAAGCTCAGGTCTTCGTTGACGGTATGGAAGCCCTGGGAAGGCAGGTAGTGTTCGAGGGCGCGATTGAAGGCAGCGCGGTTTTTGAGCAGGTCGATGGGTGGGTCGGGGACGGGTTTATTCATGGTGTAACTCCTTTTCAGTTAAGGAGCCGACCCCTTCGCGACTAAACGTAGGGTGGCGGCTGTACGCAGGTTAGTCGACCGGCCGAAAAGGAAAAACCGGCGCACCCGAAGGTGCCCTGCGCACAGCCACCATAAAACCTCATGATGGGACATGCGCCTTTTCGGATCCGGGCGACTAAACCCGATCACTGATGAGCAGTGACGGGGCGAAGACTAGCCACCGGTTCCGGCAGGCACAAGGCCGAAAGATTGTCTCGGAAATGTCCCGCAAATCAAAGGGATTTACCCTGCTGGCCCTTTATTCATATCCGAATTGCCTCGCGAATTTTCCCCAAGGCTATTCTCAACGTCGCCAAATCAATCGACCCCAGCGCCACCCGCAACGCATGCGGCACATGGGCCGTACAGGCAAACGGCTCGGCACTGGTGACCCGCACACCCTGGCCCTCAAGCGCAGCCACCACTGCATCCGCCCGCAGACCTTCCGGCAACACCAGCCACAGGTAATACGACGCCGGATGCGCAATCACCTCACACCCTCGCAAGACCTCCCGGGCCAGCGCCTGGCGTTGGCGCGCATCCTGGCGCTTGTGCTCTTCCAGTGCATCCACTGCACCGGATTCTATCCAGCGGCACGCCAGGTTTACCGTGAGCGTCGGCGTGCTCCAGGTCGAGACACGGATCGCTTGCTCCAGCGCCGGCACCCACGCCTTGGGCGCGACGATAAACCCCACCCGCAACCCCGACGCCACACTCTTCGAAAGGCCAGACACATACACCGTGCGCAGCGGCGCATAAGTAAACAACGGCTTCGGTGCGGGCTCGGCGAGAAAGGCGTAGGCGCCGTCTTCGATCAGTAGAAAATCGTAGCGTTCAGCCAACGCTGCAAGGCGCTCGCGGTCGGCTTCACCCATCACCGTGCCCAGCGGATTGTGCAACGTGGGCATGCAATAAAAAGCCCGCACCGGGCGCCGTTTGCACAAAGCCTCCAGCGCATCCAGATCCGTATGCCCAGCCGGTTGCGGCAGCGGCTCCAGGTCGATGCGCTGGGACTGGGCCAGGGTTTTCAACCCGGGATACGTCAGCGCATCCACCGCCAATACATCCCCCGGTTGCAGCAGCGCCATCAGGCTGACGGCGAGGCCTTGTTGCGCACCGTTGACGATCAGCACTTGCTCGCCACTCACGCGAATCTGCCGATTGCGCAGGTGCCGCGCGGCGGTCTGTCGTTCATGGGCGCGTCCACCCTGCGGCGCGGAATGCAGCAGCGCATCGAGGTCGCCCGAGGCGGCAAGGGCACGCAAACCGTCGCGCAGCATCTCGGCCTGGCCCGGCAACGAGGGGTAGTTGAGGCTCAGGTCCACGGTGTCCGGTTGCAGCGGTTGTTGCACCAAGCCCATGCCCCGCAGCAACGTGGTGTCGCGCACAAACGTCCCGCGTCCCGGTTCACCCACCACCAGGCCGCTGGCCTCCAGTTCGCTGTACACCCGCAAGGCAGTGGCGAGGGCGATGCGATGGCTGTTCATCAGGCTACGCAGGGTCGGCAACTGGGTGCCCGGCGGCAACTGTCCGGCGCGAATCCGCGTGGCCAGTTCATCGACGATCAGTTTATAGCGGACCTGAGCCATGGTGCGTTCCTGTGCAAAGTGTATCTAGATCAATTTTTTGTTTGTATCAGGTGGGCTGATTAATCTACAGGCTTTCCCGGCGGATGGCTTGAGCATGATCGACCTCGCAACCCTGGCTGTGTTCTCTGGCGCAGTCCTGCTGCTGTTGTTATCCCCGGGCCCGAACATGGCCTTCGTGATCAGTCATGGTGTGACCTATGGCTGGCGCGGCGGAGTGGCGTCGGGGTTGGGCATCAGCGTGGCAGACCTGCTGCTCACGGCACTGACCGCAACCGGCGTGACCGCTCTGGTCGCCAGCTGGCCGCCGGCCTTCGACCTGATTCGCTACGCCGGGGTGTTGTACCTGCTGTGGCTGGTGTTCAAGACCCTGCAGAAATCGCCCGCCCTGGACACGGCCCACGTCAGCCGCGTGCCGCTGGGCCGGGTGTTTGTGCGGGCAATGCTCAACAGTTTGCTCAACCCCAAGGCGCTGCTGTTTTTCATGGTGTTCCTGCCGCAATTCGTCAGCCCCGAGGCGGGCCCCATCGCGCTGCAACTGGTGCAACTGGGGATCATCCTGACGCTGATCAGCGGTGTGTTTCATGCCGTGCTGGGGATTTTTGGCGGGGCGGTGAGCCGGTTTTTTGCCGGCAAACCGGGGAGCGCAGGCTTACAGAAATGGGGCCTGGCAACCGTGCTGATGGTGCTGGCCGTGCGCTTGGCATTGATGTCTCGCCCGACGTGAAACATCACTCATAAAAGGACGTTACCCATGTACATCGCAGCCTTTATCTACAAGCCCGGCGAACGGGATGACGAGTTCCAGCGCCTCACGAATCTGATCGACGCACTGGCAGCAAGGCTGCCGGGATACGTGGGGGCCGAGTCGTGGCGTTCGGCGGATGGCGGGTTGATCAACGCCAGTTATTACTGGCGTGATGAAGCGTCAATCCGCGCCTTTGCCAGCCACCCGACCCACCTGGAAGCCAAGCGCCTATACCGCCGCTGGTACGGCGGTTATCACGTGGTGATTTCCAAAGTGGAGCGGGCGTATGGGGACGGCACCATCGGGCATCTGGTGCCCGCCGACCGCCACGGGCGGGCGAACGCTTAACCCAACCTGGCCGCCGCCCGTGCCACGATTTCACCCCGGGTCTTGCGCGACTCGGCGGTGCGCTTGCGGGCTTCCTCCAGCACATGCGGCGGCGCGGTTTCCGGCCGGCCTGCATTGAATGGCGGCGCCGGGGCGTACTCAATCTGCAACTGCACCAGTTGCGCTGCCGCCTCGCTGTACAGCTCGGCGGCCAGGGTCAGGGCAAAGTCGATCCCGGCGGTAATCCCGCCCCCGGTCAACAGGTTGCCGTCACGCACCACGCGCTCCTGCACCGGGATCGCACCGAGCGGTGCGAGCAGGTCGTGGTAGGCCCAGTGAGTGGTCGCGCGACGCCCGCGCAGCAAGCCCGCGGCACCCAGCACCAGGGAGCCGGTGCACACCGATGTCACATAGCGCGCGGTCTGGGCCTGTGTCTTGAGAAACGCCAGGGTCTGCTCATCCTCCATCAATGCCCCGACGCCAGAACCGCCGGGCACGCAAATCACGTCCAGCGTCGGGCACTCGTCATAAGTGGTGCTGGGGGTAAATACCAAGCCGGTGCTGGAGGTGACCGGCGCGAGGTCCTTCCACACCAGGTGCAGTTTCACATCCGGCAGCGATCCCAACACGTCGTAGGGCCCGGTGAGGTCCAGTTGCTGGATGCCGGGGAACAACAAAAAGCCGATCTGCAAGGTCATGGGGACTGCTCCTGATAAAGGGATGGACGGCTTCACTCTAGTCACCTAGGCTTTGGCGCATACGCCATTGAGCCCACGAATTACGCCAACATGCCCAGAATCATCAACGTGCTCGCCTTTCCCAATGTGCAGGTGCTCGACGTCACCGGGCCCTTGCAAGTATTTGCCTCGGCCAATGACCTGGCGCGCCAGCAGGGCTTGCCGTTGCCCTATGCGGTCAGTGTGATCGCCGCGCAGGCCGAGCCGGTGATGACCTCGGCGGGCCTGGCCCTGGTGGCCGAGCCACTGCCGCCTGCCGATGCTCCGTGCGACACACTGGTGATTGCCGGCGGCTGGGGGGTGTACGGCGCCGCCGAAGACCCGGCGCTGGTGGACTGGGTTCGGCAAAAAGCCACCCAGGCCCGGCGCATGACTTCGGTGTGTACCGGCGCCTTTCTGCTGGCCGCCAGCGGTTTGCTCGACGGCCGCCGCGTGGTGACCCACTGGACGCGCTGCGAAGAACTCGCGCGCAAGTACCCACAGTTGACGGTGGAGGCCAATCCGATTTTCATCCAGCAGGGCAACCTGTGGACCTCCGCCGGCGTGACCGCCGGTATCGACTTGTGCCTGGCGCTGGTGGAGGAGGACCTGGGTCGCGCCGTGGCCCTGGAAGTGGCGCGGCACCTGGTGGTGTTTCTCAAGCGCCCCGGTGGGCAATCGCAGTTCAGCGTGACGTTGTCCCTGCAAAAGGGCGGTAGCCGTTTTGCGGAGCTGCACGCCTGGATCGCCGAACACCTGACCCTCGATTTGAACGTTGCCACACTGGCCGCCCAGGCGGGCATGAGCGAGCGCAGTTTCGTGCGCCACTACCGCAGCGAGACCGGCCAGACCCCCGCGCGGGCGGTCGAGTTGATTCGCGTGGAAACCGCCCGCCGGCAATTGGCGGACAGCAGCGCGTCGATCAAGCGCATCGCCGTGCACTGCGGCTTTGGCTGCGAAGAAACCATGCGCCGCAGCTTCCTGCGGGCGGTATCGATCACACCCCAGGCCTACCGTGAACGGTTTTCCTCACCCGGTTGAGGTCGAGCCTGTTTGAACGAATAGGTACGTTTTTGTATCAAGGTGCTATGTTACTCACAGTCCATTGCGCAGTGTCTTGATCCCAGGCCTCTACGTCGCGGTTTTGAACCTTCCCGGCGTGCGCACAGCTCATGAATTCACTACCTCCTGTCCTTGTCGAACTACGCGCGGCGACCGCTGCGCTGCATCGACGTCTCGACACTCGGCTGCCTTTTTCCCGTATGGACCTTGCGCTGTACCGCGAGTTGATGAGTGCCTATTACGGCTTCTATCAGCCGCTGGAGCGAGCCCTGGCGCCGTGGGGTGAAATCATCCCTGACCTGGAATGGGGACGGCGCAGCAAAACCCCGTACTTGCAGGCTGATTTGCGGGCGTTGGGCCTGGAAAACCTGCAGATCGATGCCTTGCCGATATGCCCCGAACTGCCCGCCATCACCAACGTGGCCCAGGCCTTGGGCGCCCTCTATGTGCTGGAAGGCGCCACCCTCGGCGGCCAGGTGTTGCGCGACCTGATCGAGATCAAGATTGGCGTGGGCTCCACCAATGGCGGCGCGTTCATGAATGTGTACGGGGCCGAGACCAGCGCCCTGTGGCAGCGCTTTATGGCGTGCCTTGACCCGCTGCGAACCGCGTACGAGCGCGTGGAGGCGGTGAAGGTCGCCGAGTCGACCTTCCTCTGTTTCGAGCAGTGGCTGGACCGCTGCGGGGTGCTGCGATGACCACGGTCGATACGCTGATCGACGATTGCGCCAGCGAGCCCATCCATATCCCCGGCTCGATCCAGCCTCACGGGTTGTTGTTGACGCTGAGCGAACCGGCGCTTGAGGTGCTGCAAGCCAGCAGCAACCTGAGCGTCGCGCTGGGCCTGGACGCGCAACGCCTGTCGGGCCAGGCGCTGGCAAGTGTGCTGGGCAGCGAAGCGGCAGTTCAGGTGAGTCGTGCCCTGGCAGACCTGGACGCCTTTAAGGAGGACGTGCATCAACTGACGCTGGATGGCTACGCCTACGACATCCTGCTGCATCGTCATCAAGGCCTGCTGTTTCTCGAACTGGAGCGGAGCCTCACGCTTGAGCACAGCGCTGTGAAGCAGCTGTCCCGAACGCTGCGCCGCTTGCAGTCGGCCAAGACGCTCGACAGCTTGTACCAGATCAGCGTGACCGAGATTCGTAGCCTCACCGGTTATGACCGGGTCACCTTGTACCGCTTCGAGCAGGAGGGCCACGGCAAAGTGATTGGCGAGGCCCTCAGCGACGGCATGCAGCCGTACCTGGGATTATGTTTTCCCGCGTCGGACATCCCGCCCCAGGCCCGCGAGCTGTACCGGCTGAACTGGATCCGCGCGATTCCCGACGCCGAGTACCAGCCGGTGCCGATCCTGCCGGCCCTGCGCCCCGACAACGGCCAGCCCCTGGACCTCAGCTTCGCCGTGTTGCGCAGCGTGTCCCCGGTGCACTGCCATTATTTGAAGAACATGGGCGTGCGTTCGTCCATGAGCATTTCGCTGCTCAAGGACGACCAGCTCTGGGGCCTGATCACCTGTGGCCACCGTGAGCCGTTGCGCGTGCCCCATGAACTGCGCACGGCGTGCACCAGCATCGGCCAGTTGTTGTCGATGCAGATCACGTTGCTCCAGGAGCAGCAGGAGCGCCGCCAACAACGCGACAAGGCCGCCATGGTCGAAGAGTTGGTCGCCGCCATGACCGCGGACCAGTGCGATGTGATGGAAAGCCTGTTGCCCTATGCGCAAACGCTGCTGAACCTGACCGCCGCCGGTGGCCTGGCGATTCGGGTGGAAGAGCGCCTGCATGTGTTCGGCGTTTGCCCTGCACGTGCTGAAATCCACGCCTTGCACCAGTGGGTGCGCGGACAGGGCAAAGGCGTGGTGCACAGCCATCAATTGTCGGTGGACTTTCCCCCGGCGGCGGCCTACCAGGCCCATGCCAGCGGCCTGTTGGCGTTCTGCCTGCCCAAGCCGGTGGACAACGCGGTGATGTGGTTTCGCCCGGAGGTCCAGTCCTCGGTGGAGTGGAGCGGCCAGCCGGTCAAACATCAGGAACCGGGCAGCACGACCTTGAGCCCGCGCCTGTCGTTTGAGTTGTGGAAGCAGCAGGTCGACGGCAAGGCGCTGTATTGGTCGCTGTCGGAGCTACAGGCGGTGGAGAGCCTGCGGCGCAATGCCCTGGAGCATGACCTGGCGCGCCAGGTGCAACGCGAACATGCTGCGGTGCGGGCGCGTGACGAGCTGGTGGCGGTGGTCTCCCATGACCTGCGCAGCCCGCTGACCATCCTGCTGATGCAATGCGGCATGATGCGCAGCATGGTGCCCGCCGAGGACAACAAGGCGAACCGGCGCCTCTCCACCGCGATTGAAACCATGCAAAACGCCACCGCCCGCATGAACACGCTGCTGGAAGACCTGATCGATATTTCGCGCATCGAGGCTGGGCGCTACAGCGTTTCGCTGCAACGACTCGATGTGGCGGCAACCCTGGACCAGATCTGTTCGATGTGGCAACCGCTGGCGGCGGCCAAGGGTTTGGACCTGACTTGGCGCTCAGTGGACGGGCTGAGTGCCCAGGCCGACCCTGAGCGACTGTTCCAGGTGTTTTCCAACCTGCTGGGCAACGCCCTGAAATTCACCCCGGTGGGCGGTGTGATCGAGGTGATTGCCGAGGCCGCGGGCGATGAGGTGCTGTTCCGGGTGTGCGACAACGGTGTCGGCATCGACCCGGCGCAGTTGCCGTATATCTTCGAACGCTACTGGACCTCCCGCGTGGGCAACCCCACCGGCAGCGGGCTGGGGTTGTACATTTCCCACGGCATCATCGAGGCCCACGGCGGCACCCTGTGGGCTGAAAGCGTGGTGGGGCAGGGCAGCGTGTTCAGCTTCAGGATTTCGGCTGGGGGCTGAGGCTCAGCAGCTCGAATATCGCCTCAAGGGTCGCTTGGGGCGCTTCCTGGGGAATGTTGTGGCCCACGCCGGCCAACACTTCGCGCCGATAAAACCCGCTGAAATTTTCCAGGTCGTCATCTTCAACCGGAGCCGGACCTACGCCGTCATCAGCGCCGCACAACGAGATGCTCGGTACTGAAATCGGCGGTGGCTGTACCAGCGCCTGCTCGATGCTTTCCAGCGCCGGATCACCCGGCGCGTACATGAAGCGGTGCCGGTAGGAATGGACCACCACCTCGACAAAATCCGGGTTATCAAACGAGGGCGCTGTCTTGCCATACAGGCTCGGCCCTTCGGCCCAGGACGGCGACCAGAGCGCCCACAGCAACTGGCAGAACTCACGCCGGTTGGCGGTCAGTCCGTCGACACCCCGTTGGGTATGAAGGTAAAACTGATACCACAGCCGATGCTCTGTTTCCGGCGCCCGAGGCTTGGTCGACGCAGCGATATCCTGAATGTTGTAGCCATCGCCCGTCACCAGGCCGCGCACCCGTTCAGGCCAAAGCGCCGCAACGATACACGCCGCGCGTCCGCCCCAGTCATAGCCCACCAGCGTGGCTTTTTCGATGGACAGGGCATCCATGAAATCCAGCAAATCCTTGGCCAGCGCTGCTTGTTGGCCGGAGCGCATCACCTGATCGTTGATAAAGCGCGTCGGGCCATAGCCGCGCAGGTATGGCACCAATACCCGGTAGCCACGTGCGGCGACCACCGGGGCGATCTCGTCATAGCCACGAGGGTCGTAGGGGAAGCCATGCAGCAGGATCACCACCTCACCGCCTTCCGGGCCATGGGTTTCGTAAGCGATATCGAGCATGGGCGTGCGGATGTGAAGGGTAGGCATGGAGGCTCCGAGGGTGGAGGGAAAGTGTTGGAACTGTAGACCAAGCGGGTTACCGAGTGTGGTTCAAAAGGCTGCAATTGCTTGACTTGTCTAGACCGGCCTGGCGCAAGCCGATGCAATTACCCCAAGGGTCGCGCACCTGGCACATCCACTCGCCGCCCTCGACTTCCATTGGCCCGCGATACAACGTGGCGCCTAACGTGACTGATGTTTCCGTCGGCGACCAGGCTGGCAGTGACGCCGAGTAATGCGTCGGCAGAGCGCCGATCAATACGAGCCTTGTGTCAACGATGGTGTTTGCCAAACAACCTGTGGCGAGGGAGCTTGCTCCCGTTGGGCTGCGCAGCAGCCCCAGGTTTTGTTGACTGTGTTCTTTGAGTTAGATGGCGTTGAGCTTTTTGGGGCCGCTTCGCGACCCAGCGGGAGCAAGCTCCCTCGCCACAGTGAGGGGCTGACTTAAATCTCTGCGTGGGTGATGACGTGTTTAAAGTGATGCCGCCACAAATCCGCGCCCAGTTTCCCCGAGCAATCCAGCGACGAACCCACGGTCAAATCGCTGATCAGCGTGGGCTGTAATCCGGCATCAAACAACGCAAACCCGGCCGCCAGCACACAGGTGTCAGTCTGGATGCCACACACCAACACCCGGTTTGGCGCGAGGCTTTTCAGGTGGCTGATGGTCTCGGGCGTGGGCGCGTAGCCGTGTTTGATGAAGATATGGTCAGCGGCGATCAGGCTGTCGTCGTCGGGCGCCGGCTGCCAGCCGAGTTGGCGGGCGAACGGGGTGATGCTTTCGTCGTGGCGCTCTACGGTGGCCACTGACGGCATGCGACCCAGCAAGGCGTTGATGCCGATTACCAGCCAGTCGGGCGGGGCGAAGGAGGGTTGTACATCGATGATCAGTAGGACTTGGCGCATTGGCATCCTGGTATAGATCGAAGGACCACGCATTGTGCACCGGGTACACCTCGTCTCCAAGTCTGGCGCGGTCTATGTGGGAGCAGGCAAGCCAGCTCCCACAAGGTTACTCAATTGCCTTCAGATTGTGCTCGGGCTCAAGGCTGCCAAACCGTCTTCACCCCGCTCAACTTCCGGTCCAGAAACGTCGCTGCGCTGATCAGCGCCAAATGGCTCAACGCCTGCGGTGTATTGCCCAAATGCCGTGCCTGGTTATCAAACTCTTCGGCATACAAACCCAGCGGGTTGGCATAGCGCAGCAACTGTTCAAACTCCAGATGCGCCTTCTCCACTTGCCCGGCCCGGGCCAGGCATTCCACGTACCAGAACGAGCACGCTGCAAACGCGCCCTCGGTGCCTTGTAGCCCATCAATCTGGCTGTCGTCGTTGCGGTAGCGGTAGACCATGCCGTCACGCACCAGGCTTTTCTGGATCGCCTCCAGTGTCGACAACCAGCGCGGGTCTGTCGCCGCAACGAAGCGCACCAGTGGCATCAACAGCATCGAGCCATCCAGCGCGGTGCTGCCGATATGCTGCACGAAGTGGCCGCGTTCTTCGTTCCAGAAGTTGCTCCAGATATCGGCATAAATCGCCTGGCGAGTCTGGTCCCAACGGGCAAACGGCGCCGGTAGCGAGCGCTTGGACGCCAGTCGAATCGCCCGGTCCAGGGCCACCCAGCACATCAGCCTTGAGTGCAGGAAGTGATGCTGCTCACCGCGCATTTCCCAGATGCCGACGTCTTTGTGGTTCCAGGTTTCGCAGACCTGGTCGGCTACTTCCACCGTGTGTTTCCAGCCCTCATGGGAGATGGCCTCACCGTATTTGTTGACCAGGTATACCGCGTCCATCAACTCGCCGTAGATATCCAGTTGCACCTGGTCGTACGCCTCGTTGCCGATGCGCACCGGTTGCGCGCCGCCGTGGCCGCTGAGGTGGCTCAGCTCGGTTTCCGGCAGTTCCTGGCGGCCGTCGATGCCGTACAGGATGTTGATTTTCATCGGCTGATCGCAGCAGTCACCCACCCGGCCTTTCAACCAGCGCATGTAGCCGTTGGCTTCCTCGATAAACCCCAGGCGCATGAACGCGTAGACGGTGAACGAGGCGTCGCGGATCCAGGTGTAGCGGTAGTCCCAGTTGCGCTCGCCGCCGGGTGTTTCCGGCAGGCCGAAGGTGGCGGCGGCGAGGATTGCACCGTGTTTGCGCGAGGTCAAAAGCTTCAAGGCCAGGGCCGAACGATTGACCATCTCGCGCCAGCGCCCACGGTAGTTGGATTGGGAAATCCAGCCGCGCCAGAACTTCAGGGTGCGCTCCAGGCACAGGTCGGTGCAGTCGTTTTTGACTCGGGCATCGTCCAGCCCGCCGAGGACAAACTCGGCGCCTTCTTCCTGGCCGAGTTCAAAGGATGCTACGGCAGCGTCGCCATCCAACTGCAGGGTGTGGCTGCTGGTCAGGCGCAGGCCGGGTTGGTCTGCGGCCTCAAACAACACGTCGCCGTCATCTTGAGTGGCCCGGGTCTGGGCGCGGGCGTAGTCATGACGCACTGCGCAGCGCATATGGATGCTCGCTTTGCCGCTGACCACCCGCACCCGCCGAATCAGGATCGGCAGGTCGTCAACTTCTTCACTGACGGTCAAGAAATCGGTAATTTCCACCACCGCGTCATTACTCAACCAGCGGGTTTGCAGCACGTTGGTGTCGGGCAGGTAGATCTGCTCGCGGCGGGCGTCGGGCAGGTCCGGCGTGAGCTGGAAGATGCCGGCGGCGGGGGAGTCCAGCAATGAGCAAAAGATGGAGGGGCTGTCGAACTCCGGCCAGCAGAAAAAATCGATGCTGCCTTTGTCGTTCACCAGCGCTGCACTGCGCATGTCGCCGATGATGCCGTGGGCATCAATGGCACTTTGTGGTTCGTTTTTCAGATCAACCATTGCCACGAAACTCCGGATAAAGGCTCATGCCGCCATCAATGAACAGGGTGCTGCCCACCACGTAGTCGGAGGCATCACTGGCCAGCCACACCACCGCGTTGGCCACGTCTTCGACGTCACCCACGCGGCCATAGGGAATCAACTTGAGCAGTTCCACTTCGGCCGCGCCTTCGGTGGCGGCGCGGTTGATGGCCGTGCGGATCGCTCCCGGCGCAACGCCGTTGATGCGGATGCGCTGCTGGCTGACTTCCTGGGCCAGGGTGCGCATCAGCATTTCCACGCCGCCCTTGGACGCGGCGTAGTTCACGTGCCCGGCCCAGGGAATCACCTGGTGCACCGAACTCATATGGATAATCTTCCCGGCGGCCCGGGAAACACCTTCGCGGATGCCCTGGCGGTTGAAGATGCGCAACGCGGCGCGGGCGCAGAGGAACTGGCCGGTGAGGTTGACGCCGATCACGGTGTTCCAGTCGTCGAGGGTCATGTCGACGGCAGCGGCGTCTTTCTGCATGCCCGAGTTGGCCACCAGGATGTCCAGGTGCCCGAAGGCATCAAGGGTCTGGGCAAACAGGCGCTCCACATCGGCCTCTTTCGACACGTCGGCGCCAATCGCAATGGCCCGGCCGCCGTTGGCGTTGATCTGCGCCGCCAGTGCTTCAGCCGGCGCCGCCTGGGCGTTGTAGTTCAGTACCACGGCGGCTCCGGCCTCGGCCAGGGCCTTGGCGGCCCCCGCGCCGATTCCGGAACTGGCGCCAGTCACCAGCGCCACTTGTTGCTCCAACGAAATGCGCATTGCCCACCCAACCTTTTTCAGAGTGCCCAACTAGCTGACTGACGGGGCGGCCCACAAGTTCACCGGCTGTCTGGAATGCGACGATGGCTGTCTATATCTATCGTTTTTGCCACAGGACTTTTCGCTAGAATCGACGCTTGATTGATGCGAGACCTCAGCCGATGAACTGCCCACCCCGCCCGTGGCTTGAAGCCTACGCCGACAACTACCGCAACGATGACGTGGTGCATCCCCATTGCCACGCCCAGGCGCAATTGATCCACGGTGTGTCCGGGGTGATGGTGGTCAGCACCGCCCAGGGCAGTTGGCTGGTGCCGTCCGGGCATGCGCTGTGGGTGCCGGCCGGAACCCCGCACGAGATCCGTATGGCCGGCGAAGTGCATATGCGCACGCTGTTCCTCATGCCCGAGGCCGAGCCGGGGCTGGGGCGCACCTGCCAGGTGATTGAAGTGTCGGCATTGCTGCGGGAGCTGATCGTCGCCGCCACGCAGATTGCCGGGCACCACAGCCCGCGTCTGCAGGCCATGATCGAGTTGATCCGCATGGAACTGCTCGCCGCGCCGGTTGTGGCGATGCACGTGCCGGTGCCCGGCGAAGCACGGCTGGCCAGGCTGTGCACGCATTTCATCCGCAACCCTTCTGACGACAGCAGCCTGGAATCCTGGGCCGACAGCCTGAACATGAGCGCCCGCACCCTGAGCCGGGTGTTCCAGCGGGAGTTGGGCATGAGTTTCGGTGAATGGCGCAAGCGTGCGCGGTTGGCCCTGAGCTTGAAGTTGCTGGCCCAGGGCGTGTCGATCCTGGAGGTGGCGCTGGAGCATGGTTACCAGAGCCCGAGTGCGTTCAGCGCGATGTTTCGCAAGTCGCTGGGTTATCCGCCAAGTCATTTTCGGCCCGGAGTTTAGTGTTGCGTCAGGTAACGCTATTGTCCGTTTAGCGACGATACATGGCCCTGACGCGGGCGAATCGGACAGGCCATCTGCCTAATCTGCAAGGCTCCTTCTTGAGCGAGCCTTGTGATGCACAGCCCTTCTTTTCACCCATGGATGCCCATCGCCCTGTTGAGTGTGCTGGCCGGGTGCACTGGTGTGCCCGGTCAACCGTCGACCGTCACGGCGCAGCCTGCACCGCGGCTCTCCGCCGAGTCGGCCGAGGCGTTGTCCGCCCGTTGGTGGCAGCTGTACCGCGACCCGCAACTGGACGCCCTGGTGGCGCGGGCCCTGCACCAGAACAAAGACCTCGAAGCCGCCGCCGCCCATGTCGATGCGTTGCTGGCGCAGCTGGAACAGGCAGACGGCGAGCGCCTGCCGTCGACTTCCCTGGATTATGGCCTGGCCTACGGTCGCAGCCGCGATGACCAGACGCTGGCCCAGGCGACTAACCGTCATGCCGGTGCCGAATGGAGCCACACCCCTGAGTTTTCCCTGAGCTACACCCTCGATTTGTGGGGCGAGGTGCGTTATCGCATCGCTGCGGCACGGGCGGATGCCCAGGTGGCGCGGGCGCTGGAGGATGAGCTGCGGGTGACGGTGGCCGCGCAGACGGCCCGCGCCTATGCCCAGGCCTGCGTCTATGGTGTGCGCGAACAGGTGCAGGCGCACTCGGTGCAGCTGCTGGAGCAGAGCGTCGCGGTCACGCAGAAGCTGCAAAAGGCCGGCGCGGCCACGCAACTCGACCTGGCGCGCCTGCAAGGGTTGCTGGAAGAAACCCGGGCACCGTTGCCGATGTTCACGGCCCGGCGCAGCAGCGCGCTGTATGAGTTGGCCGTGCTCAGCGGGTTGCCGCCGGAGCAGGTCACGCCACGCAGCTGTACCCAGGCCCCGCAGTTGCAGGCGCCTTTGCCGGTGGGCGAGGGTTGGGCACTGCTGCAACGGCGGCCGGACATCCGCCGCGCCGAAGGGCAATTGCGCGCAGCCACCTTGACGGTGGGCCTGTCCCGCGCCGAGCTTTACCCGCGGATCACCTTCGGCGCGATGCTCGGTTCGTCCGCCAGCAGCCTGGGCAAACTCGGGGACCGCTACGCCACGGTGTATTCCGTCGGGCCGCTGGTGTCCTGGCGCTTTCCCAACCGGCAGGTCGCCCAGGCGCGGGTCAGGCAAAGCCAGGCCGAAGCGCGCCAGGCCCTGGCACGGTTTGACGGTACGGTGCTCAACGCACTGAAGCAGGTGGAGCAGGCCATGGCCCTGTACCAGGGCGAACAGCAGCGTGGGCAGGCCCTGGCCGCCGCCCTGGACAACAACCGCCGCGCCTTCGACCTGGCCTCCCGCGGCTACCATTCCGGCGCGCTGGATGCCCTGCAACTGCTGGACAGCGAACGCAGCCTGGTGGGCCTTGAAGCCCGCGTGGCCGAGTCCGACCTGCGCTTGATCAACCGCCAGATCGACCTGTTCCAGGCCCTCGGTGGCGGCTGGCAGCGTGACGATCCAACCGCCCCCTTATCTGTCGCTGTCAATGGAGCCAAACCATGAACCAGGCTGTTGAACCCATTCGCCTGACCGTTATGCAACGTCATCGTCGCGCCCTGGTGACCACGGCTTCCCTCGCGACGCTGGTGGGGCTGGCAGCCTTTGCCGGGTACTGGTGGCAATGGGGGCGTTTTCTTGAAGAAACCGACGATGCCTATGTGCGCGCTGATTGGGTCGCTATCAGCCCGCGCATTGCCGGGTATGTAGCCCAGGTGCTGGTGGAAGATAACCAGCCGGTCAAGGCCGGGGATGTGCTGGTGCGTATCGATGAGCGGGATTTCACCGAGCGTCTGAACAGCGCCCAGGCGCAACTGCAACAGGCGCAAGCAGCAGCGAGCGCACAGCAGGCATCGGTGCAAACCCTCGACGCGCAAATGGGCGAGCAACAGCAACGCATCGCCCAGGCCCGGGCGGAACTGAGCAGTGGCGAGGCCGAAGCCCGGCGCGCGCGGCTCGATTACCAGCGTTATCGTGAATTGGTCGCGCAACAGGTGGCCAGCGCCCAGCACCTGGAAACCGTCAGCGCCAGCCAGGCCAAGGCCCAGGCGGCCCTGGCCCAGGCGAGCGCCCAGGTCGCGCGGCAGCAGGCGCAGTTGCAGGTCTTGCAGGGACGCCGGCAACAGGCGCAGGCGCAAATCGTCGAGCATCAGGCACGCATCGGCGAGGCCCAGGCCAACCTCGCGCTGGCCCGCAATGCGTTGAAGGACACCGAGATCCGCGCGCCTTTTGACGGCGTGGTGGGCCAGCGCAAGGTCCGGCGCCAGCAATACGTGATGCCCGGCCTGCCGCTGTTGGCGGTGGTGCCGGTGGAGCAGGCCTATGTGATTGCCAACTACAAGGAAACCCAGTTGCAGCACATGGCGCCGGGGCAGTCGGTGGAAATCGCGGTGGACAGTTTTGCCGGCGCACATTGGCACGGCAAAGTGGAAAGCATCGCCCCCGGCTCCGGTGCGGTGTTCGCGCTGTTGCCGCCGGACAACGCCACCGGCAACTTCACCAAGATCGTCCAGCGGTTTCCGGTAAAGATTCGCCTGGAACCCGGTGAGTCGCGGGTGCTGCCGGGCATGTCGGTGATTGCCACGGTTGATACCCGCCCTGCCGCCAGCCAGGAGCACGTCCATGGAGGCTGAAGGGCGTGTGCCGTTTCGCGCCTGGGTCGCGGTGATCGGCGGGCTGTTCGGCTGCTTCATGGCCGGGATGAACGTGCACGTCACCAGCGCCGCACTGCCGGAAATCGAAGGTGCACTGGGCGCGACGTTTGAGGAGGGTTCGTGGATTTCCACCGCTTACCTGGTGGCGGAGATCATCATGATTCCCCTCACCGCGTGGCTGGTGCAGGTGTTTTCCCTGCGCCGGGTGATGCTGTGGGGCTCGGGGATATTCCTGGTGGCCTCGGTGGCGTGTTCGCTGTCGCCCAACCTGCAAGTGATGATCCTGATCCGGGTGGTGCAGGGCGCGGCCGGGGCGGTGCTGATTCCCTTGTCATTCCAACTGATCATCACCGAGCTGCCGCCCAGCAAGATCCCGCTGGGCATGGCCTTGTTCAGCCTGGCCAACAGTGTGGCCCAGGCCGCCGGGCCGTCGATTGGCGGCTGGCTGACCGATGCGTATTCCTGGCGCTGGATCTTCTACCTGCAACTGTTCCCGGGGATCGCGTTGCTGGCGGCGGTGGCCTGGTCCATTGACCGCCAGCCGATGCAGCTGGGCCTGCTGCGCCAGGGCGACTGGCTGGGTATCGGCTGCATGGTGCTGGGCCTGGGTGCGTTGCAGATCGTGCTGGAGGAGGGCGGGCGCAAGGACTGGTTCGGCTCGCCCTTTATCGTGTGGATGACACTGCTGGCGGTGGTGGGCCTGATCGGCTTCGTTGCCCGGCAATTATGGGGCGCGCACGCCTTTATCAACCTGCGACTGTTGGGCCACTACAACTTTGGGGTGGCCAGCGTGGCGATGTTTATCTTCGGCGCCAGTACCTATGGCCTGGTGTTCCTGGTGCCCAACTACCTGTCGCAATTGCAGCACTACAACGCCAGCGAAATTGGCGTGAGCCTGATCGCGTATGGTCTGGTGCAACTGATCATGGCGCCGTTTTTGCCGCGCCTGATGAAGTGGGTCAGCGCCAAAATGCTGGTGGCTTCGGGGTTCGCGATCATGGCTTTGGGCTGCTGGATGGGTGCGCACTTGTCGGCGGATAGCGCCAGCAATGTGATCGTGCCCTCGATCGTGGTGCGCGGCATGGGCCAGCCGCTGATCATGGTGGCGTTGTCGGTGCTGGCGGTGCACGGCCTGGCCAAGGCGCAGGCGGGGTCGGCGTCGGCGGTGTTCTCGATGCTGCGCAATCTGGGGGGCGCCGTTGGAACAGCGTTACTGGCGCAGTTGGTGGTGGTGCGTGAGCGGGTGCATTCGGCGCGGATCGGGGAGGCGGTGACGCTGTTTGACCCGGTGCTGCAACAGCGCTTGCCTGGCGGGGTGCTGCAGGAGCAGTTGCCGGAGCATCAGGTGGTGTTGGACCTGCTGGATCGGAGTGTGCGCCATCAGGCGTTTTTGATGGCCTACAGTGATGCGTTCTTTCTGGCGTGTGTGGCGTTGGCAGCGTGTGCGGTGGCGGCGTTGATGTTGCGGCGGATCTAGGGGCAGTGCTGTGGGGGACTCAAGTGAGCGCAATGGTTCAGGTGTGTTTTTTATGGTTTTGGGGGCTGGGTACATATCCGTTATTTGGGTGATGGCCGCTTATGGTTCCGCTCTTACAG